>CAZGMF010000207.1:0-1005 GCA_964526795.1 uncultured Clavibacter sp. | reverse complement strand
CCGCATCATCGGCAGAGAACACCGGATAAATCGTTGCACCAGAGCTGTGCGACTGCGCGGTCGTATCATCCTGTGCGCGGGTCAGGGTAAGGGTTGAGCCGGAGATCGTGGCGAGGCACTTCTCCTCGCTTGACGTCCCAGGGCTGATGACGACGAAGAACGGGACGGCAGCCGTTGACGGCCAACCGGTCGTCGCGGCAATCGTGATCGACGTGTCACCCGAACCGAGGGCGTTCGTGATCGTCGTCTGCGCCGCCGCACCCTTGTACTGTCTGCGCGTTACTGCTGCCATAGCCGTCCTTTATCGTACACTACGCATCACGACGATAGCAGTCCCCTCATAATCGTTTGCTTGGTGGGCTGTCACGATTTGGCGGGCTTGCCACTGCACGTTCTCCACCACCACCGAGAACGTGGCCGCGTTCTCTTGGTAGACGACGATACGCGGGGTGTCCACCAAGTCGCGCAACAGAGCCATTTCTGCGTCCACATCCTGCCAATACTCCCGCCCGTTGACGTTCAACTTGTGGTGCATCAGGATCGGCACCGAGAAGATTTGGCTTCGCAACGGGGCGGCATAGGCGCGAGCCATCCAACGGGTCACCGTCGGTCCCGTCGTCGCCGTCTGACGGGTGAGAGTCAGCTTGATTTCCGCCTCGAACACCCGATCCTCCAACCCGTCAATCGTCTTCTCTCTTGCCCCCTGGGTGTTGAACGCGGTAAAATCGTGGTATGCCCCGTTGTCCGTGGCAATCGAAACCGTAACCGACCCGACCAGCGGATAGGTACGCAAATCAATCTTGGGGATGAACTTCGCATCCGGCACACCCCAACGGTAAATACCCGACGTCAGGTAACCAGAAGCAACGAGGTCCGTGGCGTGCTGCTTGTAGACGCCCAACCCTGAGACGGCGAACACGGGTGCGTCGTTGAACTCGTGTACGTCCGTGATCGCCCCCTGCCCCGTCACCATCAGGTCGGAGGCGTACGCAGGCTGGTTCGTGG
>CAZGMF010000206.1:0-1008 GCA_964526795.1 uncultured Clavibacter sp. | reverse complement strand
GCACTTTCGACAACATAAACATTCATTCCACCGGCATCACCAGTACCCGCTTGTTCTAGCGGTGAGGTATGGAGCATCAAGGATGCGATGCGCCGTTTGTGGTTAGCCATGACGGACGAGTTTACTCGCCCTAATTTCTCCTACAACCCTGCCATCGCCCATCACATTTTCACGCTCAAGCTCAACGGTAATTCCTAGATGCGAAAGAGTTGCAACAGATAATGGCGCATTTCCGCGCTGAGAACCATCGCTCATTTTCCAGACAATGACTTCACCTTTCGGCGTTGACATGATCATCACGCCTTCAGCTCCATCTTTGACAAAGAGCCCTGGAACTTTCTGCATCAACAGAGTCGGTAAACGTCCAACTCCAGAGACCATGATTGGATTGTTGCGACAAGCGTTCACTACTTCTTGATGAATAGCTTCATTAGATAGCGTTAGATTTCTAACTGCAGTAGCGAGCGCACGCAACGAAATTGCAAAGAGGGCAGCGCCACATCCATCGACTCCTACTTTTGTGATCTTCTCGCCACTTAATTTTTCAAACTCTGTAGCGATTGCGATTTGTAACGGATGTTCCGGGTTCTTATATGTTTCTAAATCCCAACCATTGACCGCGCAAGTAGCCACCATCGCGGAATGCTTACCGCTGCAATTGGCAGCCAGTGATGTTGGTGCTTTATCTCCCCATGCAGCGCGTTCGGCTGGATCAAGAGGTTTATCTGGGGTATTGCGGAGCGCGCTTTCATCAAGGCCAACGCTGCGAAGAGTTGATAAGGCAACATCAAGATGTGCTCGACTTCCTGCATGGCTCGCGCAGGCAAGCGCGAGTTGCTCACCACTTACTTTTAAACCAGCGCGGAGCATGGCTGAAGCTTGGAGAGATTTCACAGCAGAACGCGGGTAGATCAATTGATCAACATCGCCGATTTTCAAGAGATCTTTACCAGATGAATCAAGAATCAATAAGTGTCCATCATGGACTGACTCCACCATCTCGTTGCG
>CAZGMF010000205.1:0-1017 GCA_964526795.1 uncultured Clavibacter sp. | reverse complement strand
ATCGTCACGCGGTGGATGTTTCGGCCCAGCTTCTCGACGGTCCACTTGCTGCCCGGTGTGATTCCGTCTCGCCAATAGTTCCCGAGGAGCTCTTCGCGGATTCGCTCCCTGTCGCATCGCCGCGCCGGCGGCTTGCGGGTGCTCATTCGATCTCCCCGCCGGGCTCGACGGTCGGCTTCGCCTCCCCCAGCATCGCAACCAGCCTGCGCGCGAACTCCGGCGCCTGGCTTACCCGCAGCATGACCGTCCACTCGGTCGCGCAGTCCTCGCGCATGAGCACGACGGGTACATCGCCAGCGGTCGCGTCCATCTCGGCCTGCTCGAGGAAGTCCAGCGCGGCGATCCGGGCGTAGCGCTTGCACTCCACATGGATGCCGGGCACGCCCGTGAGATCAGCGTCGCCGGCGCGGCCGCAGAATTGCACGCTGCGGCGCGCTCCGACTGCGCCCCAGTGGTGTGCAATCTGCGCCGCGGCCTCGCGCTCGCCTCGCTTGCCCTTCTGCCGGCTGTGCTTTCCCACGCTCCCATCGTCACCTCGGAAATGCCGCCCGCAAGGGGGTCGGCTGGAAGGTGCCGTGTTACATCGTGTTACGAAGGGTGCCAGTAGGCGGTGCCGTCGGAACGGTATCGCATACGACCGGAATAGACCCATCGTCCGTCGTCGTCCCGCATGTAGAGCGCCTCGGTGTAGACCTCCCGGCCAAGGTTCGCAGGCAATTCGTCCAAACAGGTGCCGCAGACCACGGGAATGCGGATCTCGCGCTCGAGATCGTCGAGCTCGACCACATCCCCGTCGCAGGGGCCCCACCTGAGCGTGTGCTCTGTCATGGGCGCATTCTCCCACGCTCACGCTGGCCTCCTAGACCGTGCCAAGCGTCGGTTCTCGAGCTGCACCGTCTCGACCACCATGTCGCACATGAGGCGCAGCTCGGCGTCCTCAAGGGGGTGCGACTTGCAGCGCGCCATGCACCGCAGGCAGTCGGTAAGGCGCAGCACCGAGCACGCCTCGCACGGGTC
>CAZGMF010000204.1:0-1019 GCA_964526795.1 uncultured Clavibacter sp. | reverse complement strand
CCTTAGAGATAGGCCACCGCCCCCGGCGTAGACCGGGGGCGATAGCTCACCGCCATTAATTAGATTGATACTAATTCCCTGCTATTGAGTAAGCTCCTAGCCTTGCCCGCTTGATCACTCCACCGCTCCGATAGTTTTAACACCTTGAGGATAGTCTGCCACGGGTAACCCTTAATCATTGCCGCCCGTGCTTGATCTGCCTCCTCCGGTGTAATGCGTAGGTGTTTAGATAGCATTGCACGCTTATATTCTCCCATAGGTGAGCCGTCCGGGTAAGTACTTAGGCCTGCCCAATAGCGGGCGTTAGCCTCAGCGTGCATAGGCACGCCGTCCGGGGCGGATAGGTGTACCTCAATTAATGGAGCTAACTCCGGGTAATGCTCCCTTATTGTGTCGTGAATAGCTCCACAAGTGATAACCGGGTCACGGTATCGCTTATCCATAAGCTCCACGCTGCCGGTTATTGAGTAGTAAGGGTAATCATTAGCGGCACGCTTAACTAGTGAGGCGTTAACCTTGAGGATCACCTCACGGCTCACGCCGTAAGGCTCCCCGCTGATTTTTTTGCTCCAATAATTGGAGGCCAATATCTGCTCCATTAGTTGCCGCCCTTAGTTGTACTTAATGCGGCTATCATTACGGTAACACTAGTTGCAAGCCCGGCGCATAATAGTATTGCGCCGATATTGGCAAGGGTTAAAACTATTTGGCCGCTAACGATAAACAATAGCGGCGGGGTAATAGCTGCTAATATAAACAAGGATCTCATTACTTTACCGCCTTTACTATAGTCATTACATAAGCCCGTTCTTTAATTTCTTTACGGTTATCTTTACAATCAGCACACCAACACTTAGCCACGGTAAGGCCGCTATCGCTAGCAACACAATAGCTATGCAAGCAAAACCCGCAAGGGCATACTTTAGTTTTATTCACTTTAGATCCTATTCTCTTAGTAAGTAAGCTGCCTATCAGCTCACTAGTAGGAGAATACTATGGTGGTCTACCGTATGTCAACT
>CAZGMF010000203.1:0-1026 GCA_964526795.1 uncultured Clavibacter sp. | reverse complement strand
TCTAAACCTGGAGCAAATGCTGGACAGCGCCGTCGCGTGGGGAAACCGCGCCGCTGACACGATCAAAGGTTACGCCGAGTTTGCCGTCAACGAGCACCAAGAGAACCTGGCCTATAACGAGATTCTGACCAACCCCGATGTGCTCAGCGATTACACGCTGAAGTTCTTCGGTCCTGAAGGGCCCTATCCTGTGTACGAAAACGAAGCTCAACTTGAGACTCGCGGCTATCCCACTCAAGCCGTGGCTCAGCCCCAACTGGGTCAGCTGCCTGCTCCCCCTGCAGCCGCCGCTCCCCAAGCCCCCGAAAACTTCTGGGGTAATTTCAATGAGATTATGGCCCGCGATCCTCAGAACGCCTGGCGTGTCCTGAATCAGGCCCAACCTCAAACCGTTGCCAACAAACTGTTTGTGATGGAGTGAGGCCATGCGTCCACTTCTTAAATACGGTGTTCCCCTTGCTGGCGGTGTAGCCGCTGCAGGGGGCGCCCTTGCCCAAGGAGAGGATCCAGGCTCTGCCGTACTTGCCGGTCTTGCTGGCGGTGTTGGTGCAGCAGGTGGTTTACTTGCTGCCCGTAAACTTGCTGGTAAATTTGCGCCGGATATTCGCCAAGCAGTTGAAGACACCGCTCTTTCAGCTGCAGAGCGTTTACAAGAAGCAAAAGGTGGTATTCCTTCTACTCGTGAACAAGGAATGCGTTCTAAAGCACTTGGCAAAGCGATTGACGCCGCACTTTCTGTAACGGCTCCGAGTGAACGCGCATTGGGCAAAGGCATTGCTGCAGGTATTGTACCTGGCAGTATTGCTCTTGCCGGTCTCGGTGGCGTTGCGGCTGGTGCTATACCCGGCTATCTTGGCGTCCCTGGTTTCCAACAAGGCGTGGTTGATCCCGAGTCTTACGGCTCTAGCAACTCTCCCGGAGCTCGTTATAAAGCTCCCACTATGCAGTACACGTAATTAAATAAATTACGCACTGCTAAAATTTGTGTTAGATAAGACATAACAATGTCTGAATCTTTCGCCCGCT
>CAZGMF010000202.1:0-1026 GCA_964526795.1 uncultured Clavibacter sp. | reverse complement strand
TAATCTGACCGTCAAGGTTCTCCTTCACCTTAATGCCCAGAAATCCCTTGACCGCTGCCGTCAGTTTGTCGAAGTTGGCGATCAGCAAGCCAATGGCTACCACCGCCGCGCCGATGCCTGTCGATATTAGCGCCAAGCGAAACGCCTTCATTGCCCCTGTGCTGGTGCCAACTGCCAGCGCATAGGCACGCTGCGCCGCCGCGTTCAGGTTGACCATAAGCGCGGAGTCCTTGTTGAGCGCGTTAGCAACAGCCGTTGCACCATTGACCAACGCCAGCGCCGCCTGCACCTTCATCATCGCCTTCTGAACATCCTCGCTCTCCTCGCCGAACAACGCGGCTGCACCTTGCGCAACAGCGAAGCCGCCTGCGATGCCTTGGATTGCCGAAGTGAACGTATCCAGCGTCCTCGTGTCCGACGCCAGCACCTTGACCTGTGCGCTTGTGTCGCCGATAGCGTCCTTCAGCGATCCTGCCTCGGCAGCCATACGCCGGAACTGGTCGGTGTTCTTCTGGCCCGCCGCTTCGAGGTCAAGCATCTGCTTCTGCAGGTCGCGGAGGCGCGCCTTCGCCGATTGCGTCGCCTTCTGTGTGTCGTCTTCGGCTCTGACCTTGACGGTGATCTCTTTGTCTACTTCTGCCATATTTTAGCTTGTTGGGTCGTCGGGTAACAAGGGAATAGCAACTGTCTTGCCTTCATTCAAATCAATCATCGTCACAGGTGCGTAGATGCTGGCGTTGATCTCGCCGTCAGTCTTGGCGGTCGGATCATCGCTGAATGTTGGGTCAAGTGTCGTTGGCACAAACACGTCAATAGGCAATACCCTGCGCATCGTCACCCTGCATAACTTAGACTGGCCAACGGCGTAGTCCTTAATCTCCAACAGCCGCCAGTTTATGCCTTTCCAGTAGATCAACTTGCGGAAGTCGAGGGTCGCAATGTCGGTAGACGTCAACAGCATCGTACACTCCACGGTCATCGCCTGCTTGCTGGTCAACTCAAAGATGTAGCCGTTCCAAAAGTTGT
>CAZGMF010000201.1:0-1029 GCA_964526795.1 uncultured Clavibacter sp. | reverse complement strand
CCTGGTAGGTGCCGCGTTGGGAACCATCCTGAGCCGTCCAGGTGTTGTAGCGCAGAGCTCCGGTCAGAGCCATCTGACGACCGACATAGAGCAATGCCTCCAGGCGCTTGGCATCGTCACCCCAGCTTTCGACGCGGAAACCAAGGCTGTCCTGCCAGTTGTGACCGAGCAGCTGCTGGCTGGGAGCTTTGCACATCATGCTGAAGGCAAAGAGGTCTTCCAGTTTCTTTTCCTGAATAAAACCAACGCCACCTGCCAGATTTACCTGATTCAGGTTGAGTTCCTTCGGGACCACCTGCAGCGGCTGCGTCGGCACCACGTACATTTTGTAGTCATTACGGTTCGGATAGATCCGACCGCTGATCAGGATTTGGCACCCCTGGGAAAAAACATCAAAGCTGTCGCCACCAGCCTTATTGGGAATCACCAGCAGCGGTACCGGCGCGTTGTTCTTCCCGCTCGCAGGAATATTGAGCTGCATAAAGCGGAGGCCACTGTCGGTGAAGACCTCACCGGCGTAGCTGGCGGAAGCAATGATCAGGTTCATGAGGGTTTAAGACGGGTCTAGGACTTTGTAGAGGACGCCAGCCTCTGCCAGCAGATTACTGGCGGTGATGAAATTGGACAACCATCGATCCGGGATGATGCTCCCGCCGACGACATACACCTCTTTAATACCAGCGTTGATCAGCACAGCAGCGCATCGGCTGCAAGGACTGAAGGTCACGTAGGCATTGCAATTTTCGGTGCTAACGCCATGAAGTGCAGCTGTTGTTACAGCATTGACTTCAGCGTGGACTGTGATGTCGTATTTCTTCTCACGGTCCATCAGCCGCTCGAAGTCATCACTTATGTTTTTGGGGAATCCGTTGTATCCAGTGCTGACAACACGACGTTCTCGCACTAAGACGCAACCGACTTTTGTAGACGGATCGATGCTCCAGGTGGCAACCTCCTGAGCGAGACGCAGAAAGCGGAGGTGCCACTTCTCTTCATTCGGCGTCACTTGACGAAGGCAGCCTCCAGCCG
>CAZGMF010000200.1:0-1058 GCA_964526795.1 uncultured Clavibacter sp. | reverse complement strand
CCAATTGGGTGAAATTTATAACCAAAGAGTTTAGCCAATATATCTCTGAGGTGGAGCAAATCTTGGGTGATTATTTAGAGGATGAAGACTATTTCGGCGGCCAAAACTTTGATATCGAGGAAGGTGAGTCGAGTCTTATAAAATCCTCTATATATTGGACCGAGATGCAAAAACTCCAAGACGAAATAATTAAACTTCAATGTTGGGTTATGGGGGGAAAGAGGATTTTAACTTCTCAGGCGAATGAAGAATATCAAAGGAAAATTGCTAATTGGAAATCAAGTCAAATTAATCAGAACCCTGGTCAGGGGACGAGAGAAAGGTTTTTAAGAGAAGTGGATCATTTGGACAAGACCCCAATTTTTAAATTCCAACAAGTTCCGAATGCGAAGAAAAAGAAAGTGGTAATTGTTTTTGAGGGACGGGATGGTGCTGGTAAGGGCTCGTCAATCAAACGTTTTTTTGATTTCAATATGAATAATTGCATGAGAGTGGTTGCTGGACTTCCGATTCCGACATCAGAAGAGAGAAAAAATTGGTTCGCTAGATATGAGAAATTTTTTCCGAGGGAAGGTGAAATAGTCATGTTTGACCGAAGTTGGTACAATAGAGCTGTTGTAGAACCGGTCAATGGTTACTGTACAGACCAGGAATACATGGACTTTATGGATGGGGTTAATGATTGGGAGAGTTCTATGGTGGATAGAGGTGTGACAATAATAAAGTTGTGGTTTTCAATTACCCAAGAAAAACAAATCGAAAGATTTCTTTTCAGGCAAACTAGTCCATATAAATTTTGGAAATTCTCTCCTAACGATGCAAAAGTTGTTGATAAGTATGATCTCATTACTAAGTATAAAATACAAATGTTCAATACGACTTCAACAAGAAAATGTCCATGGGTTACTATTAACTCCAATGATAAAAAGTTGGCAAGATTGAACGCAATTAAATACGTTCTATCCAAGTTCAATTATTATGACAAGTTTGAGGATCGACTTGATTGGAGGTCCCAAATTGTAACAGTTTTGATTTGATGAATTCAGGTTATAAACTCA
>CAZGMF010000199.1:0-1062 GCA_964526795.1 uncultured Clavibacter sp. | reverse complement strand
GTTAGAACTTTTGTACCGGCTATCGGTGAAGTAATTGATGCCGATATTAAAGGTATTGAAGAAGAAGTAACGGTTGGTGAAATGTCAATGATTGAGGGTAATGAATTTACTATTGGCGAAATGACTGATACTATTTCAGAAATTAACGGAAGTGAAGAATTAGAATAATTAAAATTTAAACATAAAAACAAAAAACAAAAATCATGACACCTAAAGCGTTCAACCGGACAAGGTCTCTTATTAATGCCTTTGAGAGTAAAGGAGTTCGCTCCACACAAGGCACATTACGTTTAGAAGTAGCACTTGGTAGTTCTGCATCTTACACGTTTAACATTAACGATAATCAAACAAAATTAGCAACAGAAATACGTTTGCGCTCTGGCGATGCGTTCGTTCCAACAAAAATAGGTTTATTCTTAAAAAAGGCTAATTCTGGAACTTTAACCGATGCCCTGCAAGCTACATCACCATTACACACTTACCCTAATTCAATTGTATTTAACGGAGGAAGCGAAGCGGACAATTTAGAAAGTATTTATTCCGGTCGTATACAAATAACCGTTAATAGCGTGAATTTGACTGAAACAATAGATACGTTAAATTTCCGTCGTGTAGATATGGCACAACAAGGACTTGCGTTTTTGGCTACCGCTCCATTAAACTTAACAAATATCTATACTCGTTCAGCATGGCAAGGTGGAGACTATGGCTTTATTAACTACGAACAAGATATTTGCTTTAACGGTCAAGCGAATAACTTTGCAAATCTTAATTTAGCCGCAAGTGTAACCAATACCGGTACAAGTTCAACAAATTACGCAGTTCTTATCTTTAGAGGTGTGTTGTTGCTTAACGGAGCAGGGGTTGCACAAGACAAGTCAATAAAAACTTTCTTATCTCGTCGCTAATCATTAATTTTGAATAGATAAAAGGGGTAAGAGTTGAAAGCCTTACCCTTTTTTTTTAAATAGTAAATAGTAAACTAAAAAACAAAAAACAAAAAAAATGTACGGAGTACCAATCATTAATAGAAGTTTGACAATAGAGGTTAAACTAACAAGC
>CAZGMF010000198.1:0-1070 GCA_964526795.1 uncultured Clavibacter sp. | reverse complement strand
GGTGCTACTGGTCCACAGGGTACAACTGGAAATACAGGAGCTACAGGTGCTACTGGTCCACAGGGTACAACTGGAAATACAGGAGCTACAGGTGCTACTGGTCCACAGGGTACAACTGGAAATACAGGAGCTACGGGTGCTACTGGTCCACAGGGAGCAACCGGTCCAGTCGCTGGAGCAAATACACAAGTAATATATAATAGCGGAGGTATTGCCGCCGGTTCGTCTGGATTAACTTGGGATGGATCAACTTTAACAACTACTAGTTCTGGAACTGTTGCTGCTGGAAAATTTGTAGGAGCATCTCAGCAGCAAAATGTAATAGAGGTTTGGGGTGGAGCTTATAACGGTGTTAAGTTAGGAAGATCAGATAGTGCTGGACAATACTCTGCTCAAATTTTTGCAGGTTATGATGGAAATGGTCTTCTTATTAAGAAAACTAGTGTATATGGATATTATTCAATAATTATTAGTGATGGGTCTACGGATACATTTAGAACAACTTTTGATGGTAGAATGGGAATAAATACAGCAATATCGGCATTAAATCATACTTCAACTTTAGATATAACAACCCCGTCTTCTACAACTAAAGGGGTAATAATTCGTGGCATCTCATCGCAAAGTGCAAATTTGCAAGAGTGGCAAAATTCTTCTAGTGCAATTTTAGCCTATGTTGATTCAAACGGTTTTTATTCTGGTATAACAGCAACATACTCTAGTGGAATTACTCTACCTAGTGGTATACCAGCAGTTACTACAAGTAAATTATATGCTAGTGGAACAACTCTTTATTTTAACGGCTCTGCGGTTAGTGGTGGAGGAGCGGGAAATACAGGTGCTACAGGCGCTACTGGTCCGCAAGGTACAACTGGAAACGCTGGTGCTACGGGCGCTACTGGTCCGCAAGGTACAACTGGAAGTGCTGGTGCTACGGGCGCTACTGGTCCACAAGGTACAACTGGAAGTGCTGGTGCTACGGGCGCTACTGGTCCACAAGGTACAACTGGAAGTGCTGGTGCTACGGGCGCTACTGGTCCACAAGGTACAACTGGAAGTGCTGGTGCTAC
>CAZGMF010000197.1:0-1086 GCA_964526795.1 uncultured Clavibacter sp. | reverse complement strand
CCCAGGATTGTTCGGGCGGCGGGGCCGTCGCCGTTGCGTGGATGCCGAGGGCCATGACCAGGGCCACGATGCCGTCGATGCGTTCGGTGCTCTTCGCCTTACTGCATTTCATGTTGCCCTGGTGGTCGGTCTGCACGGCCACGTTCGCCGCCATCCAACTGAGCACCGGGTGGTTTGCGTGCCGTATCCGTTCCGACATTGAGAGCATTTCAAGCTGACGGCACGGGCTCGTCATGCTGGCATACCCTTGCCCGTACCCTACGACGTTTAGGCCGTCGCCTTGCAGTTGGGTGGCCAGTTGTGTGGCGTTCCAGCGGTCGATCCCCACCTGCCGAATGTTGTATTGCTTGGCCAGTTCGTTGATGTCCCGGCGGATCACGTCGTAGTCGGTGCAGTTGCCATCGGTCGCCCGCACATATCCGTCCCGAATCCAGCCGAGGTAGTCCACCTTATCCCGTAGCGTCCGCTCGGCGGCGTTCTGCTCGGGCACCCAGAAGAACGGCATCACGTCGAAGGTGCCATCGGCCGCCTGGCTCACCATCACGAAGGCCGACAAGTCGGTGGTGCTCGCCAAGTCGAGGCCCGCGTACCACTCCCGCTTTTCCAGTTCGCCGTCGAGCGGCTTGCCGCACTTGGCCCATGTGTCGGGCGAGAGCCAGCGGGTGTCTTGCGTGGTCCAGACGTTGAGCCTGTAACGCAAGAACGAATTGAGCTTGCTGGGGCTTTGCTCGGCTTCGCGGGCGTCGGCCGCGAATGACTCCAGCGTGATCGTCTCGCCGAGGCTCGGGTTGGCCTGCTTCCACACCCGCTCTTCTTTCCACGTCCCATCGGCTCCGCACTCGGGCGGCGCGGCGTAGATGCAGCCGAAAAAGGCCGGGTCCACGCTCGGGTCGGCCATGCAACGCTCGGCGTAGGCGTGCTGCTCCCAGCAGATGCTCTTGCGGTCGTAGCCAGCCGTCGTAATCGACAGGAGGAGTGGCTGTCTTCTCGCCGCGCCGCCGTACCTGAGAGCATCTCTTTTTGTGCCGGGCCTTCGCCCCCGGCCTCTCAGCCAGGGGCGAAAGCCCAGAGGCGGCGGTCCCTTTG
>CAZGMF010000196.1:0-1102 GCA_964526795.1 uncultured Clavibacter sp. | reverse complement strand
TTTGCGTACAGGAAGTCCTGAATCAAATTGGAACCAGAAAGGAAGCGAAGGTCTGTACGACGTTGCTTGTACTTACGTGGAAGCGCCTTGAGTGCGCTGTTAAACAATGCACGGCTAATTCCTGCACCTGCTGCGTCAACGACACGACCATAAGTCTTTGACTTCTTTACAACACCATTGAAGGCCTTGTAAAGGTTGTCTGACGACAGAGCTGTATTTCCATTGAGGAGTACATCTTCAATGTCATTTCCAGCTTGTGTTGCCATCATACGGGCAATGTGATCTTCTAGGTCTGGACCTTCAATATTGTCTTCTAGAGACTCAGTTGAAAGTTCCCAATCCAAGCGAAGCTTCTTTGTTGTAAGAGAGATCTTGGAGAAGGTAACTGCTGCATTGCTGCCTGTGTTATCTGCTTCTGTAGCGAGAACCATAAGTTTCTCACCAACGCCAATACGATCAATCTCAGTGGTATCGGAGCGCATACGTACTGTACGTGCTACCTTACCGATGACTGTTGCATCGAACATGTAGTCGAGGAAACGTGCTGACTGTTCTGGGTTTAGGATACCTCCATTACCAGCTTCAGAAGCTACGTGAATACCTGCACCACCTGTGGTGGATGCGAAAGTACCTCCAGCGGACTGTCCGCTACCTGCTACTGTTGTGCCTGATGCAACTGCTTTTTCTAATGTTTCGTTGCTCATTATATTATTTCACCTACCTTTTTATTTAAAGAGTTCATTCACGGAACCGAGGAAAGAACCGTTCCATTTTGATTTTTGTATTGCTACTTCCTGTGACCCGCCAAGGTCATAGGACTTCTTAATTGCGGTCTCTGATTCTACCGCTACGACACGCTTTTCTACGCCATCAATCGTGCCCTTGATATCTTCTACAGCCTTTGAAAGGACTGCATGTTTTTCTGCCAAATCTGAAAGTCGCACATCGACGCTCTTGCTGAAAGTTTCAACTGTATCTTTGATAGCTGTTACTTGTGCAGCATTTGCCTCCGAAGCCTTACTTAGAGTTTCTGAGAAGAAACCCTTTAGATCGCCAAGCATCTTTGCAAAATCAGGTTCATCAACCTCAACTTCTGATACGT
>CAZGMF010000195.1:0-1107 GCA_964526795.1 uncultured Clavibacter sp. | reverse complement strand
ATGGAACGGCTCGGCGTGGGCAGCAGCAACACCTTCCAGCGTCACCTACGCCACGCGGCAGGAGGCTCAAGACCTCACCAGTTCTACTGTCGCCATGAGTCCATTGAGGGGGCGAGATCAGACGCTCTCCTGGATTCGCGTTATCCCTCGCGGCACAACAACTGCCAACGGCGGTTCCGCGCAAGTGTATTCCGCTACGGAAAGCGCTGCTATCAGTTGCGGGTCTACGGCCAACGGCGTCGCAAAACTTTGGAATGCTGGCCCTGGGGCTGCTTATCAGTTGTTTCACGGCGGAACGCATCCAGTTGCGTCTGATTGGACAAAGCCGAGATCGTTGTGGGTGCGCTGCTACTTGGCCTTCTCAACCACAAACGGAATCGCTCGCGTTATCTACGGCCTCACGCCGTTCAACTCGCTTGGCGTCACTGGCCGTGCAATCGGGTTTGAGATTCGGAACCTCAGACTGTGGATGCTGGCGCACAACGGCTCATCGCTAACTGCCACTGACACCGGCCAGAACGTGCCTAACGCAGGGGTTACGTTTGATGTGTTAGTTCGCTCTGACGGCGCAGGCGGCATGAGTCTGCTCTACAACGGCACCCAGATTTCGACTTCTTCTGGCGGCCCGTCCACGACTGACGCATCAAATGCCGCGATGCTGGCTTATGAATGCACGAACGGCACTGACACGGCAGGCGTCAACTTCAATTTTTCGGCAGCATGGATTTCTGTAGCATGAAATGCCCACCGATTGACTGGCCCGATCTCGTCGCCCTGGGAATGTCGCCTGACGCGACCGCCAGCAACGACGGCAGCGGCTACGTCGTTGATCCTGCGCCGCCGAAGATGGTCGCCAAGTTGTTGGCCGCGCTGGTCGCCAGCCCTGCGCCGGAACCCGGCAGCATGGCATACCTGCGGCATGTGCGTGATCTTCTGATGGGCTGCACGGATTGGACGCAGGCGAACGACTCGCCGCTCTCGGAGGCGCAGCGGGCAGCGTGGGCGACCTACCGGCAGTCGCTTCGCGATCTGCCCAGCGTCTACAGCGGCGAAGGTCCGATCCCCTGGCCGGTCGCGCCCGCCTGACGCGCTGCGCTACATCGACTA
>CAZGMF010000194.1:0-1113 GCA_964526795.1 uncultured Clavibacter sp. | reverse complement strand
GCGTCTTGCTGACTAAGTTTGACATGGTTGAGGACTACATCAAGGCGGTGAGAGATCATGCCCTTAAACGCATGGAAAAGGGTGCTGTGATTCAAGGTTGGCAACTCGCACCCAAGAGAGCACTTAGGTCATGGACATCAGAAGAGAAAGCGATTGAGCATCTCACTTTCCTTGGATTACGCATCCATGAGATAACGAAAACCGAACTCTTGAGCCCTGCACAGGTAGAGAAACTGCTACCCAAAGGCTTAAAGGAATCTATTGAACCTTTAACTTCTCGCATATCGTCAGGGCTGACGCTTGCCAGAGACAAGGGTATTAGTCAATAATCCCAACCCCAATCCCCCACAGTGACATCAGTCACATTTTTCAACTTCAACTTTCAACAAGGAAAACATTAAATGAATCTAAACCTTTCAAACTCTGGTGGTTCTGGTAATTACATCAGATTCAGCCCTCAAGCAAACGCATGGACAAATCAGGATGGTGAGTTCACTTTTGAGAAGTCGGTCTTTGACCATGAGAATCTGCAAACTGGTTGGATGCTCATTGCTACTGGCATCTTTGAGTTCATGCCTGACAATGGTCTTGGGCAAAAAGGCGCACAACCGAGTGCAGAGCACAAGCGTGGCTTCAAAGCCATTTTCTACAACAAGACGATGGGTGTTGCAGAATTCTCAGCCAATGGTGCAGGGGCTAACATGGGCTTAGAAGCATTATGGAAGCAAGTGCAAGCACAGGCATCTGCAAACGCTGGCAAGTTGCCTGTGGTGGAGTACAAGGGTTCTCGCCCTGAGAAGGTTGGCAAGGGAACTACACGAGTGCCGCTCTTTGAGGTGGTGGGTTGGGTGGCAAGACCAGCGGCTTTGCAAGATGATGGCATGGGAGGCGCAGTGGAGTCAGCGTCACCCTTTGATGCGCCAAAGCCTGTAGCTAGACCAGCACCAAGCAAACCAGCACCATCAACAATGAGTGATGATGAGATGTTCAGCTAAACTCTGAACCTAACCGCACCAGAGTTTTTGGGGGAGAACTCTGGTTTTTTTGTCTCTTAAAAATTGGTAGGTGGTATGAGTCATAAATTTTCTTATAACTGGACTCTCAAGGATACGG
>CAZGMF010000193.1:0-1138 GCA_964526795.1 uncultured Clavibacter sp. | reverse complement strand
AAGGCTGGCAGATCAACTGGTGCTGAACGGCTTTAGCGACTGGTTTCTGCCGTCGCTGGAGGAGCTGTTGGAAGTCTATGCAAACCTTGCCAGCGCAGGCCTTGGCAGCTTCGTCAATCAAAGCTACTGGAGTTCGACACAGGCATCAGCGACGCAGGCGTTCACGGTTGACATGAGTAGCGGCAATGCCAATCAGCACAACAAATCGCAGACGAATAGGCATACGCGCGCTATGCGTCGCTTCCTGCTGCCAACGACGAATCCGCGAGTAATTGAAACAGGCCTTGCTATGATTGAGATGACCGAAGGCAGCTTTACCAGTACCACAAACACGATCGACTACGTTTCTTATGACTAAACTAAACTTTAGCTTCATCCCACAGGCAGACTACAGGTATCCGCTGATGCTGCAAAGCAAGGCCAACGACCTGTACACCTTCGGGGAGATGAACGACTACCCATACTACCTGCTCGACATCTACAAGAAAAGCGCGAAGCACAACGCCATTATCAACGGCAAGTGCAACTATATCGCCGGCAAAGGCTGGGCAGTAGATGCAGATAAGACCACCGTTGCGCAGCAGGCAAAGGCGGAGGCGTTCATGGCTGACGTGAATGAAGATGACGACCTGAACGACCTGACGCAGAAGTTTGTCTTAGACCTTGAGCTATTCAACGGCTTCGCGTTAGCGGTGACGTGGAACAGGGGCGGCGGCATCGCCTTTATCGAACACATTCCTTTTGAAAAGGTACGCGTGTCGCTTGATGATACGATGTTCCTCATCGCTGACTGGTACGATGAGCGGATGATCCGCCAGTACCCGAAGGGAGCGGAAGTTGAGCGGATGCCGAAGTTTGATCCGAATAACCGCGTCGGCAAGCAGCTTTTCTATTACCGGCACTACGCAGCTGGTGTCAAGCACTACCCATTGCCAAACTATCAAGGGGCGCTGGCTTACATCGAGTGCGATGTTGAGATTGCCAAGTTCCATATCAGCAACATCCGCAACCAGTTTTGGGGAGGGCAGATGATTAACTTCGCCGATGGCATCCCTACTGACGAAGAAAAGCAAGAGATTGAAAGGCAGATGCGCAATAAGTTCAGCGGCGCAAACAATGCAGGGCGCTTCGTGCTGAC
>CAZGMF010000192.1:0-1159 GCA_964526795.1 uncultured Clavibacter sp. | reverse complement strand
ATTTATTTCATTCAGCCAGTCAGATGCAGGGTTTGATAGTCACGTTGAAGAAGAGATATTGACGGTCACAATGAAAGAGCATACGACCAGAGGCATTGCAATGTTGGTGAAGAATAAGGTGTTAAACACATCGCAAGGCATTGTCATGGCTGACACTGCTGTAAAACTAATGCAAAAGGTACATCAAATGTGCAGTGGCACAGTCATACTAGACAATCCTGCAGGTGATGCAGATAGATTTGCATTTGATGATACTAAAGCACAGGCCATTAAAGACATCTTTAAAAACAAGAAAATTGCCATGTTTTACAAGTTTCAAGCCGAGTTAAACATATTACAGGCAACATTTGCAGACAGGTTAGTGTACACACCTGAGCAATTTAATGAGGCAGGGCCGGATAAAATATTTGTAAGTCAAATACAAAGTGGCAGAGAGGGCATTAATTTATCATCTGCTGATGCGCTCGTAATGTATAACATTGATTTCAGTGCAGTTAGCTATTGGCAAGCAAGGGCCAGACTGCAAACAAAAGACAGGAAAGAGCCAGCAAAAGTTTATTGGATATTTAGTGATGGCGGCATTGAGCAAAAAATTTATGCAGTAGTAAAAAAGAAAAAAGATTACACATTAGCTTATTTTCGTAAGGACTACATTGGTTAGTCGGTGCCAGCGTTAGTTTAAGAGTTCCAATGAGAACCAAGGTAAAACCCTGCAAATTAGCAGTCAATGCAAGTTCGAATCTTGCACGGTGGCCTAAAACATATAAAATGCTTCATGATGTTGCGCAATTTTACTCAATACATTGAGTATTTAAGCGGCAGATAAATAAGACTATTTAGTCAGGTGGCGCAATGGTGACGCTGTGGAGTCGCTCTCTGCATTGATACAGGTTCGAATCCTGTCCTGACTGCGATATCGTTCTAACGTGGAACGACGAAGACAAGGATAAACTGACAGAAATTCCTTCCGTATCGTGTGACGGCACAGTTGGCAACTCTGGGGGTAATATAAAAGTTGCAAACAGTCAGGTGGCGGAATTGGCATACGCTATACGGCAAGTCAAATAAGTCCAAATGCTACAGGTTCGAATCCTGTCCTGACTACTAAAACACACACCAAATGATAACACAAAAGGATCTAACAAATCCAAATCAAGAG
>CAZGMF010000191.1:0-1161 GCA_964526795.1 uncultured Clavibacter sp. | reverse complement strand
ACACGGTGTCTACGACCGCCTGAACGCTCTTGGCGGTGCTGATGCCCACCTTGTCGTAAACAGGCACACAGACCAGTCCAAACGTCTTCTGGGCGCCTCCCAGACGGATCACACGCCCAATGGACTGACTGATCCCGATGTAGTCCATATTCCGCATAAACAGCACTGCCTCCAGACCGTGAACGTTGATACCCTCGCTCAAGATGCTGTGGTGCAGGACCACAAACTTCTTGGAAGCATCACGACCCCAAGCGTTGAGAGTGTCAAAGAACACCTCACGGTTGACCTTTTGACCATCAATCACAGCACCAGTCTTGGAAGTGATATACATCCAAGAATAACCACGCTCTTTGAGATCAGCACAGAAATCAGATTGAGAAACAAGATTGATGATCTGTTTGGTAGAACGAGCACAGATCAGGATCTTATCCAGACCATTATCGTCAATCGTCTCCAGCAGATTAGCAGAGTCACGGTCAGCAATCATCTGCTTGTCCTGAACCATTTCCAGTTGCTTGACCACAACTTTAGGGGGCAGGATATAACCTTGCTCAACCAGTTCAGGTGCAGGAACATTGCAGATCACGTTACCGTAGACCGCAGCATCATTCATACCAGGTTTAGAAATGGTCGCAGAATGCTTTGGAGTCGCAGTGAAGAAATAGCAGCGGTCAGCAGCAGAAGCAAAGTGTTCCGTAGCAGGGAAGAAATTACGCTGAACGCTATTGTGTGCCTCATCGAAGTAAATGGTATCGACGTGAATATCTGCCTGCTGAAGACGCTGCAGAGAATTATAGGTGGTGAAGATCAGTTGATGCTTATAGGCACGACGAGACCAGTTGTGAATCTCAGCAGGTTTCGTGGTGCTCTGGTGGTGAGTCTCACCGCTGTGAACGTGTAGCACAGCAACGTTAGTAATAAACTCAAGGTACTCAGCAGACAACTGCTCTGCCAGAAGAATACGGGGAGCGACCACTACAATGGTCTTAGGAGCATCAGACTGAAACTCACGCATAGCATCACAGATACCCACCAGGGTCTTACCACCACCAGTAGGGATAATCACCTGACCCTTGATATACTGCAGCAGGGCATCCAGAGCACGTTGCTGGTGAGGACGAAGTTCGATCACAAGTCTCATTGCGTATGGAACTATTATAG
>CAZGMF010000190.1:0-1163 GCA_964526795.1 uncultured Clavibacter sp. | reverse complement strand
AGGATGAATATCTTTCTTCATTGCGTACTCCTTGGTGTAGTGCTGGGTCCGATATCTCTAACGGTGAACCAGCTCGAAGGTCAGGGCGAAAGGTTACCTAAGCACCCAGCTGTAGAGCCAATTCGGCTGCAAATTGAGCGGAGTTACTCGCCCTTGGGAGCCTGGTCAGGTCCAACTGTGGTCTTTTGAACCTGCATCAAGAATTCGACGTTGGACTTTGTGCCCTTCATCTTCTCGAGCAAGAGTTCTAGTGCTTGTTGAGAATCAAGCGCATGGAGAACTCGACGAAGTTTCCAGACGATATTGAGTTCTTCTGGGCCCATAAGAATCTCTTCTTTACGAGTACCAGAAGCATCAACGTCAACGGCTGGGAAAATTCGCTTATCAGCGAACTTACGATCCAACTTCAATTCCATATTTCCAGTTCCCTTGAACTCTTCGAAGATAACTTCATCCATCTTCGAACCAGTCTCAACGAGCGCTGTTGCAAGAATTGTGAGTGATCCACCATCTTCGATATTACGTGCAGCTCCAAAGAACTTCTTCGGTGGATACAGCGCAGCGGAATCAACACCACCAGAAAGAATGCGGCCTGAAGCAGGCGCTGCAATGTTGTAGGCACGACCAAGACGAGTAATCGAATCGAGCAAGACCACAACATCATGTCCAAGTTCAACTAGACGCTTTGCACGTTCAATTGCGAGTTCAGCGACCGTGGTGTGGTCATCTGCTGGGCGATCAAATGTTGAGGCGATAACTTCACCCTTAACGGAGCGTTGCATATCGGTAACTTCTTCTGGACGCTCATCAACGAGAACGACCATTAAATGACATTCCGGGTTATTCGTGGTGATGGCATTTGCGATGGATTGCAGCACCATGGTCTTGCCTGCCTTAGGTGGCGAGACGATAAGTCCACGCTGTCCTTTACCAATCGGTGCAATCAAATCAATCACACGAGTAGTGAGGATATTTGGCTGAGTTTCAAGACGAAGACGCTCTTGGGGATAGAGCGGAACCAGCTTGGAGAATTCCACGCGATCACGCGATGTTTCTGGATCCATTCCATTGACGGTATCGAGACGAACGAGGGCATTGAACTTCTCACGACGTTCACCTTCACGCGGTTGGCGAACTTGGCCGGTGATGACATCACCTTTGCG
>CAZGMF010000189.1:0-1167 GCA_964526795.1 uncultured Clavibacter sp. | reverse complement strand
TCCGACTGGATACGGGTCAGCGACATCGAGGAGATGCTGGGATGAAGGAGTTCGGGGGCAAGTGGAAGTGGTCCAAGAAGCGCGGGGCCATGGTGCTGAAGTGGAAGCGCCGCAAGGTCAAGAAGCCCAAGCCATGAAGCGCGACCCCATCACCATCCTGGCTGCCATCGGCATCCTGGCGTCTGCTGCTGCCATGTGGCTGGCTATCTGGATGCAGCGATGAGCCACCTACCTGAGTGCCCGGTGCCCGACATGCAGGTATCGCGCGGTGCGCTTCATCCAGACGACGCCGACGCCAACTGCATTTGCGAGGAGTTGAGTGCTTGCGAGCAGCGGGTTCTCAATGCGGCATGCGACGCAGTAATCGGCTGCCACCTGAAACTTGACAGCGGTGAGATCCTGCGACAAGGCGGCGATTGGGAGAACGCGCTAGATAATGCGCTACATGCCCTTGATGCCCTACGAGGTACGCCGTGATCCACGACGCTCTGTGCCCTCCAGGCATGAAGGCAGGCGACGAGCTGTGCCCGTGGTGCGTGCTGATACGCAAGGCGCGGGCCGACGAGCGACGCAAGATGCTGGCCGTTGCCGATGCGCTACGCGGATTGCTAGAGATGCCCCTTGACACGACTTGACAAATCTGCCACCATAAGAGGCTATTGGTAGAAGTGTGTCTACTGGCCCGCCACAGACCTGGCGGGCTTTCGTCATTTCAGGGAGACGGTATGAGCGCAGCCCTGGCTGACGCCGACCTGTCCGACCTAGACGAGGCGCTGCGTCACCTGAGCCTGGTGCCCACGGCTGAACGCGGCCCAGCCTGGTACGCATACAGCGACGCGCTATTGGAAGCCCGAGCGAACTTGGAGAAGGCATGAACGCCGACGAGATCATCGCTGCCATCAAGGATGCCGTTGGCAACCCCCATGGCGGCGCTGTTGCTGAAGCCATGCCACTAATCGAGCAGGCAGTACGGGATACCTGCGGGGAATCCAAGGGGGGAACCTCGGGGGCTACGCGCGTAACCGAGACCCGCATTGTGCAACCTGAGGAGACTCGCGACGCCTAGCCTGCCGCGCCCCTGCCTGGACTGTGGACGACTGACCAGCACCAGTAGATGCGATGACTGCCGCAAGGCTGTTGAGCGCATCCGATCACGGGAACGCGGAA
>CAZGMF010000188.1:0-1172 GCA_964526795.1 uncultured Clavibacter sp. | reverse complement strand
AGTTAGGGTCGTACATAAATAACCAGATCATTCCAACTGATACGGAAGAAAGAATGGTCGGAAAGAAAAATAGAGTTCGAAGCGCGATATTTGCCGTGGAATTCTTCACAAGGAAAAGCGCGAAGATGAGAGAGAAGAGCGTCTGGAAGACAACGACTAAAAACGTGAAGCGCAAATTGTTACCAAGTACCTTATAAAAGAGGTCATCATTGGTAAGCAAGTTAATGAAATTTCGTAAGCCCACAAATTCTGGCTCTGTGATTCGATCCCATCTCGTGAGCGAATAACGAAGGTTTGCAATGAAGGGTACAAAGTAGAAACCAGCAAAGAGAATCGCTGCAGGTAGACCCATCAAGTAATAGATTCCGGCATCCTTCTTCTTACGTTTTTTTGCGGGATGCCGAGCACCGCTCCCACCACTGGTGGGAGCGGTTCCGGTTGTTGTTAGCGAGCTAATCAGCCAGCCAATTTCTGCTTGATCTGCTTCGAGAAGTCAGGAAGCACATCATCTGGGCTCTTACCTCCAACGATTTGAATGATGGCATCCTGTGTGAGGTCAGATACCGCTGCAGTCAATAGTAGGAAGCGTGGAGCCAACATTGTGTTCTTGGCTTGGAACGAAGAGGTGTTCAGCAGATTTACGTTCGTGTACTCAACATCGAGTACATTCACGTGTTGCAAAGTTTCATTTGCATAAATTTGGGCCACTGGTCCAGTTAGCAAATAAGACAAGAATGCATTCGCAATCTTTTGATCACGAGATGATGAGTTCTTGTTTACGCTGAGGGTGTAAGTGTTGTTCATAATTCCTTCAGCAACAACTTTGCCATCGGTCAAGATCATTGACATCAATTGCATCTTGCCGTTGAGAGCCGGATTTAGTCCAACAATTGATCCCATCGCAAAGGTACCAATCGGAAGAACTGGGGATTTTCCGGTGGCGAATAGGTTATAAGCAGCCGCTTCGGTAACACCTGTAGCGTTATCTGGGAAGCATCCTGCATTACGTAGCTTGACATAAATATCAGCAACGCCCTTGAACCAGGTTGATGTTAGATCAATCTTTCCGCTATTGAGATCTGCAAGGTTCTTTGCAAGTTCTTCATAGCTTCCCGCGGAGTTCATCAACGCAGAGTTAGAAATCTGCGCTGCCTGTCCACGTGTGGCTCCTG
>CAZGMF010000187.1:0-1191 GCA_964526795.1 uncultured Clavibacter sp. | reverse complement strand
TACCCTGATTCGTTGGGTTGGGGAATACATTCATCTCCTTAGCACCTTCAATAACGTTCACATCTTGTTGAACCATATTTGTTTGACCTGGTGTAACACTGACAGTTATTGAATTGCTAAATGCACTCATACATGGGCCATTTACTGTTTTAACTCTGTAAGTACCAGCAGTAGTAGCTGTATAGGTTGGGTTCAATTGGCCAGTAAGAGCTGTGTTTGTGGAGAACCACTGATAATTGAAGTTAGCGTTTGGAGCGGTAACAGCCAAGGTGACTGAACCACCGGTGGGGATTGCTACGGGTCCCTGAGCTGCGATTGTAGCAACTGTGGGAACAAGGAAACTATTGATTGTCTGCGACACTGACATTCTACCACAGTTTGTTGTTGTATTTGTTACAAGAACAGAGTACACACCAGTCGTTGTGGTGGAATAAGTACGAGCAGTAGCTCCATTTATGGGTTGACCATTCAAGTGCCACTGATATGAATACAAACTTGGATTATTTGCTGGTTGTGTTGGAGTAGCTGTTAAATTGACTTGAGTTCCTGTGCAAACACCGGTAAAAGCAGCTGCTGGTTGTGTATTTACTGTTATCACGGTCGGAGCAGAGGTAGTTGCACATCCTCCACCATTTGTGTAACGTACAGTATAGGATCCAGCAGTTGTTGGTGTATATGTCGGGTTGGTTGCACCTGTCACTGCGACGTTATTCTTTAACCATTGAATGGTAAATCCTTGAACGGCTTGAGTAGAAAGGGTAGTGGGGTTCGTGATGGTAGCACCAGTCTCACAGAAAGTGGTTGGACCGTTTGCTGTAATCACAGGTGTTTGTGGATAATTCCATACAGTTACAAGCCTACTCGCGGTATTTGAACAACCACTTGCGTTTGTTGCAGTTACGGTATAGGTTGTTGTCTGTTGAGGACTTACGGTCAATGTGTTTGTAGTAGTACCATTACTCCAAAGATATGAAGTTAAATTAGCCGTGGCGGTCAAAGTCAAAGAATTACCGAGACAAACATTTGCAGTTGCTGGTGTGATTGTGACTGTTGGTCTTGCTAATACGGTCACTACAAACTGTGTAGTTGCGGTACAACCTGTAGCATTTGTAACAGTGACTTTGTAAGTTGTATTCGCTGTGGGTGCCACAGTAATAGCATTTCCGGTAGCTGCGGGTGTCCAACTGTATG
>CAZGMF010000186.1:0-1193 GCA_964526795.1 uncultured Clavibacter sp. | reverse complement strand
GCCTCCGTTGATCCCTACGTCTACAACCCGCAGGCTGCTGCGGCGAGTGCGGCGTTCTACGGCCCGAGGTTTGACTACAACCCGACCGGGACTCCGGTGCTCAGTGGGACTGAGTTGGTTACGAATGGGACTTTTGATAGCAACCTCAACGGTTGGACTCTTTCTCAAACAGTCACTGCATCTTTGCCGGTATGGTCGGCTGGCGCGATGAAGTTGGTAAGCGATGGTACTGGGTTCTCTATTGCTGACCAAAGCATCACTACCGTTGCGAACACAACATACGCGTTTACTCTAACAAACACATATCCCGGATCAGGTTCGTTTGAAGTACGCGTAGGAACAACCCAGGGCGCTGCTGATCTTCTTGCGAATCAAAACATAACAGCCAGCGGAACTTTAACGTACACATTTGTTGCCACGGGAACAACGTCTTGGATTCGGATCAGGACTGGCTCAAATAATGCGACAGGTTATTTGGTTGATAACGTATCTGTTAGGGCTATCACCGGCTACACCGCCACCGCAAACGGCCTGCTGATTGAGGAGCAGCGGACGAACCTGCTGACGTATTCGGAAGACCAGTCAAACGGCGTTTGGGTCAATTACAACGCCACGCAGCAGTCCAATGTGGCTGTGGCACCAGATGGAACAAACACTGCAGACCGTATTGTTGAAACCTCAGGTGCTGCACTTCAAGCGCGGTATCAAGGTATTGCTGGCGGTCTAAGCATTCAATACACCTTTTCCATTTACGCAAAAGCAGATCAGCGCAGCGTTGTAAATTTAAGCTACAGTGGATCAGGAGGCGCAAACTGGTTTGCGGCAACCTTTGATTTAACCGGAAACGGTCAAGTCACGAAGACGGGCGCGGGAGCTTCTGGTACATACACAAGTTCATCAATAACTCCAGTTGGCAATGGGTGGTATCGCTGTCAAATAACTGGAAATACAAATCAGGCTAGTAATCATTTTGCTTACGTTGGCCCCAGTGACACAACCAATCCAACGTACGGCGGTTTTGGTGTATTAACCTACACCGGAAACACTTCAAACGGCATCCTTGTTTGGGGCGCTCAACTAGAGCAAGGAGCCTTCCCCACCTCCTACATCCCCACGGTAGCCTCGCAGGTCACGCGCAGCGCGGACTTGGCAAGCATGCTGGGGGACAACTTCTACACTTGGTATAACCCGAA
>CAZGMF010000185.1:0-1203 GCA_964526795.1 uncultured Clavibacter sp. | reverse complement strand
CACTTTAAGAACCGTCCACTGGGTCGCACCAGGGGCGGTTTTCTGCTATAATAGTCCTATACGCGATGAGACCTGTGATTCAACTCCGACCTCACCAGCAACGTGCTCTGGATGCCCTGCTGCAGTATGTGAAGGGTCAACTGATCATGCCGACTGGCGCTGGCAAGACCCTGGTGGGTATCTGCGACGCCATGCGTGAGTTTCAGTCTGATGCTCCTAAAACCATCGTCGTGGTGGCACCCCGCATCCTCCTGGCAGAGCAGTTGTCTGCCGAGTACCTTGAGTTTATCACGAATGTCGCTGTGCTGCACGTTCACAGCGGTGAGACTCATCACCAGAGCACCACTAATCCTGCTGAGATTCACAACTGGTCCCGTCGTGCTTACAAGCATCAACTGATCTTCACCACCTACAACTCCCTGCAGCGTCTGCAGCAGGCAGATATTCACGTCGATACCATTTACTTTGATGAAGCGCACAACTCTGTCCAGCGTAATTTCTTCCCTGCCACCGAGCATTTCGCTTCTTCTGCTGACCGCTGCTATTTCTTTACTGCTACTCCTAAGCATTCTCTTACTGTTTCCAAACCTGGCATGAATGATGCTGCAGTTTATGGCAACGTGATCTGCAACGTTCCTGCACCTGAACTGGTGGAGCAAGGTTATATCCTGCCCCCTAAAGTTGTTGTGAAGCAACTGGAAATGGTTCAGGACAAGCAGATGATCGCTGACCGTGATTCTGCTAATCTGCTGGAGACCATTGACGATAATGGTCTGGATAAGATTCTGATTTGTGCCCGTTCTACCCGTCAGATTGTCAATCTGGTTTCCCAATCTGACTTCTGCTCTGATCTCAAAGAGCGTGGTTATTCTTGGATGTATATCACTTCCAAGACTGGTGCTGTGATTGATGGTCAAAAGGTCAACCGTGAGGTGTTCTTTGACACTCTCAACGCTTGGGGTCGTGATGCTTCCAAGAAGTTTGTGGTCCTGCACCACAGCATCTTGAGCGAGGGTATCAACGTTCACGGTCTGGAGGCAGTGCTGTTTATGCGGAATATGGACTACATCGGGATCAGTCAGTCCATTGGGCGTGTGATCCGTCTGGGAGGCGCCCAGAAGACGTTTGGACTGGTCTGTGTGCCTGTCTATGACAAGGTGGGCATCAGCACCGCCAAGAGCGTTCAGGCGGTCGTAGACACCG
>CAZGMF010000184.1:0-1209 GCA_964526795.1 uncultured Clavibacter sp. | reverse complement strand
GCTTGCTTAAGCGCGGTCGTTAATCAGCAATCTCGACAGTTAACTCAATCTCTACTGGCGCATCGAGCGGCAACTCCGCTATTCCAACAGCGCTGCGCGCATGCTTTCCAGCTTCGCCCCAGATATGTAAGAACAATTCACTTGCGCCATTTACTACAGCGGGTTGGGTGATGAAGCCAGGAATTCCGTTGACATAACCAACGACGCGAACAACCTTCACAATCTTGTTGACATCAGCGACGGTTTCAACAGCAGCTAAGCAATTAAGCGCACATACTTGAGCAAGCTTCTTTGCATCCTCAACGGTTACATCTTTTCCGACTTTTCCCGTAGCGGCCATATTTCCATCTACAAGTGGGAGTTGTCCGGCAGTAAAGACGATATTTCCAGTACGGATTGCAGGTACATAAGCCGCAACAGGCTTTGCTGCGACCGGAAGTGTTAAGCCAAGTTCAGCTAACTTTGCGCGAACGTCGGTCATTTGATCTCTCTTTTCATATACGCAACGAGTTGATCGCCGCCGCCTGGTGCGGGAATAACTTGAACGAGTTCCCATCCATCTGAACCCCAGGTATCGAGGATCTGCTTTGTGGCATGGGTAAGAAGTGGAACGGTGGCATATTCAAACTTCATTTAATTTCCTCCTGAGAGAGCGGCTTTAACTAGGGATGAAACAGTTCCGCCATCAGCGCGGCCTGCAATTTTAGGTTGGATTGATTTCATCACAAGTCCCATCTGTTGTGGACCTGTGGCGCCAGTTTCCTTAATGGCGCTTGCAATCATCTCTTTAAGTTCTGCCTCACTTAATTGTTCAGGCAAATACCCAGCAATGATGACGCCTTCTGCTTTTTCATTGTCGGCGCGATCTTTAGCGCCAGCTTGTTCAAAAGCTTCTGCAGCTTCACGACGTTTCTTTGCTTCCCGAGAGAGAACGGTGATGACTTCAGCATCGCTGAGGTCACGAGCCTCCTTGCCGGAGACCTCTTCGTTCTTGATTGCGGTCAGCACCATACGGATTGTGCTGGAACGCACTTCATCGCGAGCGCGCATCGCCTCAGTTAAATCGTTCTGTAGTTTTTCTTTCAGAGCCATAGCGGTATCTTCTCACGCCTATGGGATATCAACTACGCGAAGTTTCAGTACCAATCTTGCCGCGCGGGGCTAGCGATATCCGCATTCTCCATTTCTCTGATCTCCATCTCACTCCCC
>CAZGMF010000183.1:0-1209 GCA_964526795.1 uncultured Clavibacter sp. | reverse complement strand
GCCGTAGCCGTTACCCGCGATAGACATTCGCGGCCTCCCATGCCTCGACAGCCGCAGCAGAGCACTCGGCTACGGCTGTGATTTTGCGCAACTCGATCTCGTCGACGCGGGCGCCAATGCGCGCGCCCTTTGCAGGCCCCTCGCTCGCGAGGCCGCCGAACCCACCATTGCCAGCGGGCCAGTAAATGCAGTTGCGCGCACGCTTCAGCTTGATGGTGTCGCCGCCAGTGTCAGTGGCGTAGCCGAAGAACACGCCGCGAAATTCGGTGGTCACGAGGACCGGTCGCTCAATGGACATGAATACCCCTGTAGGTGTTGCGTTGACGCTGGACCACCACCCCGGATGTCGTCCGTACCCCGCTCCGGCTCTTTCAGCCCTCGCTGTCCGGGGTGGTGATGGCGTAACTATGCGTTACGTGCGGGCTATCGTCAACAGAAAAAGTAACTGTTTGTTACGCTTTTTTGTAAGCCGTTGACGTGCATGGCGTTTGATGCCCTGCCGGCGCATGCCCTACTGTGGATTGTTGCAGATTAACCACGCTCAACTGGAGGTGAAAATGCGCGGTGCTCTTGCTGTGGTCATTCTCGTCGCAACAACGGCTGCAGCCTATGCAGCGTGCCCGGCCGGTACTCGGTATCAGTGCGCACAGGGTATCAACGGGAAGGTCATTTGCGGCTGCCGCTGAAATTTTCGGCAGGTGAAACGAGAAGGGGCCCGGTGGGCCCCTTTTTTTATGCTGCTGCGGACTGGCCGCCGCTGTTGCGACCCATCTTCTCCCAATTCCGGGGAGGCAATAGCTCTGTGGGGTGCGTCTCAAGCAGCTCGCAAATGCGCAGCAGCAATTCGAAATTTGGCTCGCTCTGACCGCGCTCGTACTTGCGGTAACCGTGCGGCTCCACGCCGAGCGCCTGCGCAAAGGCCTGCGCCGAATGGTAGCCCTGGGCTTCGCGAGTCTGCCTCAGCCGTTTGGCAAACGTGTTCATGATCTGTTGATATCTGCTCGTCGTCATGGCGGGCACTCTCCTGCCGCCCGCCGTTTTGCACACGGTCTTTATAGACCCTACGCAGTACGCCTTGACCGTACCGCACGGGTACGGTAACGTCAAGTTACGGTGTCAACTCGACGCCGGTCGTCCCCAGAATTGTACCCCCCCGTAGCGTCCTGCGTTACCGACGTTTCTGCGTGACTGCAGCGCGACGCGCCCCCC
>CAZGMF010000182.1:0-1211 GCA_964526795.1 uncultured Clavibacter sp. | reverse complement strand
GCTGACTGCGTTGTATAACCTCAACAATGAAGGTGCGCAAAGTTACTTACCGGGGTGCCGCTTCGGAGATCCTCGAGCCAATCGAATTTGAAGGCTACGAAATCAAGAGCCTGAAGCACGGTAATACCCGACACATCCTTTACCGTTTCCCGAGCGAAGCTCACGAATGGGAAGGTTGCTGGACTATGGATCTCGAGACGGCCAAAAAAGGCGTCACTAAATACAATCAGCATCTGAAAGAAACCGGTTCGGTACCAGGGTGAGGTACCTATAGAATCAGCTCTGTAGTAATGAGTGACCCAGAAAGTGGTTCGGCCTGCGTTTCGACATAGCGATTTGATGGACGATCTGGCGATGTCTCTTCATGCCTATCTTCTTGAGATCTCAACCGAATTTAAGGGGAACAACCTTGTGTTAATCCCTATCACAGAATTGGTAAAAAAGTTCGATAAGAACCATCGCACAATCCAACGGCGGTTAAGTGCGCTCAAGGATGAGGGTATCTTGGTTCCTGTAATTAAAAAGCAGACAATTATCCTTTACCACGTTAAAGATCTTGCTGATCAGCCATGACCGACGATAAAGCTACTGGCCATTTAGAAGCACTCGCGTTTCTCCTTAGTTCTTTTACTGATAACGGGCGCTCGCTTCGAGCTTTCACTTCCAACCCCCAGGAGCTAGCGATCACAATCCTGACCGCTGGCCTCCTGTCGAACAGCAAATTGATGCTGCAGCCGGAAGAAGCAGTGCGTGCTGCATTTGATATTCATGCCAGAATCCAAAAGCATGTCGGCAATTTTCAACAGATGACCTTCGCGTCAAATATTGAAAATTGCTTCAACCAGCAACACCCTGAAGCTGGAGAGATCGAGGGTGATTGAAGGTCGGACCTTCTCTCCTCAGTAATCGAATCGAGCCGTGCGTAGCTTTAAACGCGTGCTTCAGGCTATGACAAGCGGCCTCCGGATCCGTGTGATCACCACAGGTAAAAGCATCCACTGAGGCATAGCCGTACTCCGGCCAAGAATGAAAACTCAGGTGCGACTCGGAGAGCAGGGCAACTCCCGTCACACCTTGGGGTTCGAATTTATGGGTGATGAGCCCCAATAGGGTCGCGCCAGTAGCTTCAGAAGCTTGGGTAAGAGCTTCTTTAACAAAGTCTTCATCATCTAAGAGGGTCGGATCACCGCCCAATAACTCATAGATTGCGT
>CAZGMF010000181.1:0-1213 GCA_964526795.1 uncultured Clavibacter sp. | reverse complement strand
TTGATCATCGCATCACAGAACCCTGTCCGACCGGCTTCCCGATCGAGTCCTGCTTTTGTCCCACCAAAGCCGGGACAATTCCGGGACACATTCTGGTCGACCCAGATCCAAAACCGGATGAGATGTCCGACCACTGTGTCGGCCTCGACACCGAGCAGCTCAGCCAACTCCATCACCTTCGGCTTGCCCGGCAAGCTGTGCTCAACCTTGATCCATGCCATATAACCACCCAAAAGAAAACCCGCCGGGGGCTGTGGAAGGAGCCGCCCGGCGGGTAAGGATCGGGGCCTAAGCCCCTGATCAAATTTTGTCGGCTCCGCTTCCACACGGGCCGAGGCTGATTTTATTGCGCGACTTTAGCCGCCGCAAGACTTCCGGCAGCATCAACCACCAACCGCCGCATTTCCTGAATCGACGTATCCTCGGCTCCGACACGAATGATCGTGGTATTTCTGTAAGCGTATTCAAAAGCTTTCCATGTTCGCACAAGCCGGAACATTTCCTGCGTTCCGCCATTTCCTGTCGAGGCTGAAGACTGCGCATCGAATTGCTTGATTAGGCTTTTCACACTCGGCCAGCACTCTTCGAACTCCAGAATCACAAAGGCTCGATACTGTGCGACCAGAGCGGCTGCCATCACTTCGGACTGGGCTTCGGCACACCGCAAGACGACAGCCGCTCGAACGGAAGCGGCGGTTCTGCGAGGGCCTTTCTGCTTAACCATCTCGTTAACGGCCGCGATATGCTTTCCGAAGCAGATCAGCATATCGCGAACCGCGTCAACCGTAACCGCCCGCGTGTGATTGCTGCCAACCCTCGCGATCACAGCGGCGACCTCGGTGGCTCGCTTATCCTGCTGCAGGATATCGGCGGCGGTCCTGCGAGCCTGCAGATCGATCGGGAGGCCTGTGGCCAGCTTTCGCCCGGTATAGGTGCAGCACCAAAACCAAAGACCGACATTGCTCTCAATGACCGCGGCGAGCCGATGCTGACCGTCGATCAGGTTTCCATCTTCATCAAAGGCGAGCGGCTGGTGAGTCTCCTGCCATTCGCCCCGCCTCATCTGATCCGCGTAATGACTGACCGTTGAAGGCCTTCGCTGCCGATTACCTTCGTTTCGCCCGAGCAGCGTTCTCGCTCTTTCCGGGCTCACAAACACCCATTCCATCCTCATCGCTCAATCCTCCGCTCAGTCCTGAAAAACTGCAGCCCC
>CAZGMF010000180.1:0-1237 GCA_964526795.1 uncultured Clavibacter sp. | reverse complement strand
TGTTATCTGCCTCATCAATGATGACGACTTTGTGTTTAGCATCTGACGAAAGCGATACGGTCGAAGCGAAGTTCTTCGCATTGTTTCGGACAGTATCGAGGAATCTACCTTCGTCGGATCCATTGATGACATAAACATCTACCCCCAATTCATTGCAGAGTGCTTTTGCGACTGTGGTCTTACCAATACCAGGAGGACCAGCAAGAAGCATATTTGGAATTTCACCCTTATTTAGAAACTCCCGAAACATAGTCTTGGTAGACTCTGGGAGAATACAATCTTCAATAGTCTTGGGTCGGTACTTTTCAACCCAAATAAAATCACTGTTCATAATCAAATCCAATTAGGTTTACGCTCAGGCATACGAAGGTAATTATCCTTCACCCAAGGTTTTGAAGCAATGTACCTTTTATAAGCAGTAAAGGTATCAATGCTATCATCAAATTTCCATTCTTCAGGCATTGCCCTAGCAAATGGAGTCACTTCAGTTATCTTTCCTTTGGGGAAAAGATAATAGGCATCTACAAGAGTCTTATAGCAGGAGTGAGTTTTATTATAGCGCAATGCATACTCATCACACAAGTTCATACCCCACTTAATCAACCAATAGGCATTGTGGATACTATCCATTGCCCATTTGGTACAGGGATGATTACGAAACGCACCCTTTTCAGTTCTGTAGGGAGTACCATCAGTTTTAGGAAGAGTGCCGTAGTTATGACCCCATTTTTCAGATGCCACAATGGAAAGCATTTGGCAGCATTCCAGAGGCATCTTGACGATATGTTTGTCGGGAAGGCATACAGCACTTTCAGCGGGCCAAGGTGATGTTACGAAGATGTTCATCCAAAGGTAGAATCGGGTTCCAGAGCAATATAATACTTCAGGTTGTACTTAGTATTCGTGAATTGTGACAGAAGTTTAGAAGACACAACAACGTCATAGGCACCAGGAATAATCTTGATGTTTTCCACTTTGAAGTTGAAAGTGAATTCAGCATCGGTCTCACCAACCACGATGGCATATTCGTTAGAAGTATCATTCTTCTTATCACGAACCACCAGTTTGATCACACCATTCTCACCAACTGCAGACAAGTCAGGCAGTTGATACACTGCTGCTGCCTTCACCAGTTTCTCTAGAGAAGTGCTATCCAGTTGGAAACACACATCACTTGAAGGAAGTTGGATTGCCTTATCGGGAGGAGAGATAATCACATTAGGATCAGCATAGAAAT
>CAZGMF010000179.1:0-1241 GCA_964526795.1 uncultured Clavibacter sp. | reverse complement strand
TCCGATCCGAACAGGTGGGACATGGGTGTCTCCTCAGTGATCAAGTTTCGTTTCGAGGCTGGCGATGGCGTCAGCCAAGATTTGTACGACGGTCGGCCAATCCTGCGAGCTGACAGTGACCGGATCGACGACAAGTTTGATGAGGTTGTTGCCGTCGTCCACAACCAATTCCGGCTGCAACGTGACAGCCACCAATCGAATTTTCATGTCGCCGCATACGCCGGGATGACGTACGTCGTGCCCGCGCTATCAATCACTTTGAGATATTTGCTTGGTGTGGCCGGCAAGGCTGACGCGCCGCCTGCAGCACCCACAGTTGTTTGCTGATTTGCGGCGGCGACCCATTGCGGGATGCCAGCCGAGGTGATGGCAAACAAACTGGCACTGCTTGAGCGAACATCAAGCGACAAACCGGTGCCAGCGTTGATGATCTGTTGGACCGTTCCGGCACCAGTGCCGTTCTTCTGCACGACCAATGTCACGCCTGAGTTCTGTGACGTCAGAATTCTTGGCCCGTAGTCGTAGCCCGTGAACGACGCCACATAGAACCCTGCGCCGCCAGCGTTCTGAGTTACCGACATACCAACTGCGCCGAAACTTTGTGACACTGACAGACCCACCACGGCAACTTGCGGCGAGAACATGATTGGTCGTGTCGTGTCGTAGGCTTGGAACGCAAGTGAGCTGGTCAGACGCATTATTCGATGTGTGTCACCGGCTGAGCCGCCGTAGAGGTCGAAGAAGTCGCCGGTGCCGAACCCGCCTGGATCAACGACAGCGTTTTCGGTGTTGCGAATTTGGATGGCGGCTTTGCTCTGCGTGTTGTCGATCAGAACGGCCGGTCCGACGTTTGAGTATTGGTGGATGGTGAACGCGCTGCTTGCACTGGGCCTGTTCGATATGTCAAGTGCGTAGCCTTCCGAGTTTCCGGCGCCAAAGTGCGTGATCTTCAACAAAGTGCCGGGGTTGGCAATGTTGTCGGAGATATTGATTGCACCGATCAGTTCGCTGGTGGCGCCGGTCTGCGTGATCGCGACAGTTTGGCTGCCAGTTAGGGCTTGCGTGCGATTGACAAATTTTGTGGCCTGTTCGGCAAGCACGGATTCAACATTGGTGCCCGAGTAGTAGTCGCTCGCATCTGCAACAGTGATGTTTGCCGCTGCACCTACCGTTGCTGAGGCAATGGCGATGGTGGCAGCACCGGTGTTGATTGAGAGTGACGCTGACAAGGTTGAGCTGCC
>CAZGMF010000178.1:0-1244 GCA_964526795.1 uncultured Clavibacter sp. | reverse complement strand
CGTTAGCTTTTTTCAATACTTCATCTGCAATGTTCTTTGGCGTTTCAGCAAAGTGGCTAAACTCCATTGTTGACGTTGCACGGCCAGACGTGATTGTTCTCAATGTTGTAACATATCCAAACATTTCACTCAATGGCACTTTTGCTTTAACAATTTGGGCTCCTGCGCGTTCGTCAATACCCTCTAATTGGCCACGACGACGGTTCAAATCACCCATTACATCTCCACTATTCTCGTGGGGAGTAACAACCTCTAATTTCATGATAGGCTCCAACAACACAGGGTTGCAACGACGGGCAGCTTCACGGAAACCACTGCGAGCAGCAACTTCAAACGACAATGAATCTGAATCCACCGCGTGGAAACTACCATCGAACAAGCGCACCTTCATCCGGTCAATGGCATAACCTGCCAAAACACCGTTTGCCATAGCAGCTTTGAAACCTTTTTCTACTGAAGGAATGAATTCACGGGGGATTGAACCACCCACTACATCATTCACCCACTGTAAGCCTTCACCAACGAAAGAATCGTCGGCTGGACCCAAAGTGAATTGAATATCAGCGAACTTACCACGACCACCCGTTTGTTTCTTGTAAGTCTCACGGTGAGTGTATTCAGTCGTGATTGCTTCTTTGTATGTAACCTGAGGCGCACCTTGGTTGCAATCAACCTTGAATTCGCGCTTCAAACGGTCCAAAATGATTTCCAAGTGTAACTCACCCATACCACTGATGATGGTCTGACCTGAATCAGTGTCGGTGTTTACGCGGAAAGTAGGATCCTCTTCAGCCAATTTCGCCAAAGCATTGCCCAACTTGTCTGAATCCGCTTGGGTCTTAGGCTCAATTGCCAAACCAATTACTGGCTCTGGAAACACCATAGATTCCAATACGATTGGATGACCTTCGGCTACCAAAGTATCTCCTGTTTTGATATCCTTGAAACCTACCGCAGCACCAATGTCACCAGCACCCAAATAATCGATTGGATTCTGTTTGTTTGCATGCATTTGGAAGATACGAGAAATACGCTCTTTGTTGCCGGTACGCATGTTCAGTACATAAGAACCTGCATCCAATTTACCAGAATATGCACGCAAGAAACACAAACGACCTACAAACGGATCGGTTGCAATCTTAAAAGCCAAAGCAGCAAAAGGCTCCTTGTAATCAGGCTTGCGAATCAATTCAGCACCAGTATCAGGATTTGTACCAATTGCACCACCTTTGTCCATTGGAGAT
>CAZGMF010000177.1:0-1261 GCA_964526795.1 uncultured Clavibacter sp. | reverse complement strand
AAAGTCTTAGGAGGTCTGATATAATTGTAGTCAAGGGATTCCTGTAGATTTTTTATAGGACCGAATACTTGACGAAGGAAGTGTAATGGGGTCCCTTGGAATTCAGATCTATTGTAGCTTTCTTCACCAAGTTCTAAATCCCTAAGACCAGTTGGATCCCAAAGTTCCCCGCAGTAATAAAAGCTCATTCTCCCACCAATTGTTTTTGGGAGTCCTTCTAAGGAGGTTAAGAGTTCACACTCCTGGCACATGAAATCCTCTCCCACATGTTCGGGTGATCCAATAAGATTCGTTATTGGAGTTTCGCCACAGTTGAATCCTCCTCCAACAAAATTTGGTGATCCCCTTAAAGATTTCATTCTACAAAATCTAACAGATACATCACCAGTCACATAGGTTGGGAGACCTAATAAGTCTTGAAGACCCGACACACTACAATCAAAATCCCCATCAATTCTTCCGAACTGAACTTTAAGACATGAAACTCCCGATCTTAATGTGAATGTTCTTTCGCTGTTTACAATTCCATTCGGATCTATTTCAATCGGGAGATTTGCCTCAATGGTTGACCGAACAGATTTGACGTATTCTCTGATCTCTCCTTCATCAGTGAGGAAAATTGAATTCTCATTGAACTTCTTTAGGTACTTCATTTGAGGTATATATTAAATTTCAAATTTAGTTAAAAAAAAACAATCCACGTAGTGAATTGTTTTTTTTCTTAAGAAATTAGATCTAATTGATAATTTATACCACTGTAAATCCTAATTGCTGAAGGAATTTTGTATCTTCCATATTTAGATCTTTTAGCTTAACTGGATAATAAGCCTGCAATTCTCCCAAACAACGTTTGTTGAATAATTTGGTATCCACGGCATATTCTCTCGAGCTATCTAAAGCATTTCCCATGGATTGGAAACTCACTCTTGATGATGAAGTTTTTTTCAACCATCTCCAATCGAGTGTTTCAAAGAAATTGTAATAAAAATCCTCCAATCTAAATCCATTTACATTCCCGAATGTACTGAGTGGGGAAATACGACCACCCGTTTGGAATACGCAACGCTCTTTAGATCTGATATTACCATATAAAATGTGTTTGATGAAAGGTCCGTAAGGTGTTGACGAAAAATCGAAACCCTCACCGTTTGATGGAAGTCCAATACCCATGGCTTGTGACATTGAGACGATCGAGTCCCACAAATCACTTCCCTCTTCATATGACTCATTGAATCTTGTAAAATTTTTAATGTTTTTCATA
>CAZGMF010000176.1:0-1269 GCA_964526795.1 uncultured Clavibacter sp. | reverse complement strand
AGATTGCGAATACCTTGATTTCGTCCGCTCCCTCGATGCTTCTTTATTGGTATCACTTCACTTCACAAGGGCTGGGAATCGATCTGAGCCCGAAAGTGGAGTCGATAGCAGAACATTTCTTGACCTTGCTCCATCAGCAGAAGCCATCACATGAGTGGATAAGTGCGATGCAGATTTCATTGATTCTCTATGCCGAACATGAGTTCAACGCATCGACTTTCGCTGCACGTGTCATCGCAGGTACAGGTTCTGATATCTATTCAGCAATCACTGGCGCCATCGGCGCACTTCGAGGTCCAAAACATGGTGGGGCAAATGAGGTAGCCCTGGAGATTCAAAAACGTTATTCCAACCCTGATCAGGCAGAAGCAGATATCAAATCTCGATTAGAAGCTAAAGAGGTTATTATTGGGTTCGGCCATCCCGTCTACACCATTTCAGATCCTCGTAATCCGATCATCAAAGACGTTGCTCTAACTCTCTGCAATACCTCTGAGGAAAAAAACCACTTCAAAATCGCGGAACGGATTGAAAAGGTGATGTGGGAAGAGAAGAGGATGTTCCCCAATCTAGATTGGTTCTCTGCGGTTGCATATCACCAGATGAAGATCCCAACCTCCTTCTTCACGCCAATCTTCGTCATTGCTCGCCTGACTGGATGGTCAGCCCACATCATGGAGCAACGTCGAGATAACAAGATCATTCGGCCGAGTGCCACGTATATTGGTCCTGCACCTCGCCCCTTCATTCCGTTGGAGAATCGATAGATGTCAGCAGAAATAAGAAGATCAGATCAAGCATTTGATCAAGAGATCATCGATATCGTCGATTATGTATTGAATTACAAGATCACATCTGATTTGGCATATTCCACCGCCTGGTATTGCTTTCTCGACACCATCGGTTGCGGCTTGGAATCTTTGGAATATGAAGCCTGTCGCAAACTTCTCGGTCCGGTTGTTCCTGGTTCTGAAGCTCGATATCCGCTCGGCGCTCGAGTACCGGGAACTCGGTATGAATTAGATCCAGTACAAGGTGCATTCAATATCGGGGCTGCAATCCGCTGGCTTGATTTCAACGACACCTGGCTCGCTGCTGAATGGGGACACCCCTCAGACAATCTTGGCGGCATTCTCGCAACTGCTGACTGGCTATCGCGCCTGGCTGAATCGGAGGGAAAAGCTGGTCTGACGATGCGTGATGTTTTTACAGCCATGATCAAAGCCCACGAGATCCAAGGTTGTATCGCGCTCGAGAATTCATTTAATA
>CAZGMF010000175.1:0-1279 GCA_964526795.1 uncultured Clavibacter sp. | reverse complement strand
CCGTCAAGCGTTTCTTGACAGTTCGACGCTTGCGCTCCGGCTCGTCCAGCGCGGCATCATCCGCGCGCACAATCACAATCCGCTCGCCTGGGTGCAGCCACGCGCCGACGGTGTGCCACTCGCGCCGGTCGCTCTTGCCGCTGTGCGATGCGAGCGAGTCCGCCACAATCGTCGATTTCATCGCACCACCTCACACACCGCTCGCCCGCGGCCGTCGCGCTTGAGCGCGCCAGTAGCCTGGGTCGTTGAGTTCCCCTGGCGCCACAGCAGCACGCAAGGCTTGTCCCGCGCCAAGTAGTTCTCAAGGAACGTCCACGCGATGATGCCAGCGCAAGCGGCGATGCCAAGCCAACCGACGATAACCACTATGAGCACCGAATCCATCAAAATCCTCATGCCATGACCTCCTCTTGCGCCCTTGGCGCCTTGATGAGCCCGGACTCAATGCCGCGCTTGGTGACAAACCCGCCGCGCTTGCGGCTGGCCGCAGCCTTCTCGCGTCTGGCCCGCTCCGCTGGTGTTTCGCGCGCCGCAAGCTCGGCCGCGCTTTGTTGCCCCTCGTGGCGCGACAGCGCGGCGCGCACGTCATCCGCCCCTGGACGGGTCACGAATGCCTCGGCCACCGCGCCAGTTGACGTGAGCACCTGCCAGATAATCCGCTCGCCAAGCGTGGCATCGAATGGGTTCATGCGCGCGGCGCGGATGCGCAGGCCGTCGCCAAGTTCAATGATGGTGCCGTGCGGAGGTGGTGCGGGCTGCTTCAGGTTGATGGCGTTCATGTGGATGCCTTCATGGTTGATTGGTGCCGGGGATTACGCGCCCCGGCCCGCGACTGCTTCGGCCCCAGGGGAGGAGCACCCAAGGCGGGCAGCAGCGGCGGATGGGTAACTTCCTTCCCGCGCGGCGCTCTCGCCGCTTACTCCGCGCGGGGTAGTCACGGCAGGAAGCCCGCGGCAATGAGCAGCAAAAACATGAGCGCGATGGTGACGATCGCCATAGGCTCAAGGTCCGTCATGGCGGGCCAGCGGCGGCGGCGTTTCACGCGGCCCCCGCCTTTTCCAGCCACGGCGGATCGGACGGAAAATCGTCCCAGCCCAGGCGCGGCGTGCCCTCAAATTCGCGCTTCAAGTCCTCAATGGCCGGCTCACCAAGCATGGCCTTGTCACTGGCGTTGCGAATCTCCCACGAAGACCACTCGGGTTGTCGAATAAGGCGCGGCTGCGAGCCCTTGAGAATCCGCCAGGTGGTGACGTTGCTTGCTTCGTCGTGGTCCTCTAGC
>CAZGMF010000174.1:0-1291 GCA_964526795.1 uncultured Clavibacter sp. | reverse complement strand
GTCTTGATCTCGAGAAGTTAACTGGAAAGCAAGTACAGCTCAACATTCTCGAAGTGAAGAACGCCGAAATTGATGCCCAACTCGTTGCACAAGGAATCGCCGAGCAGCTTGCTGCTCGTGTTTCTTTCCGTCGTGCGATGCGCAAAGCGATGCAGACTGCATTCAAAGCTGGCGCAAAGGGAATTCGAGTCCAATGTGGTGGACGACTTGGTGGTGCAGAAATGTCGCGCTCTGAGTTCTATCGCGAAGGTCGCGTTCCATTACACACTCTCCGCGCCGATATCGATTATGGATTCCATGAAGCGCACACCACTTTCGGTCGTATCGGTGTAAAGGTATGGATCTATAAGGGTGAAGTCATTGAATCTCGCACCGAGCGCGAAGCAGCAGCACTTGCTGCAGCCAAGGCCGCCAAGACAGAACGACGTGCACCTCGCGCACCACGCGCACCTAAGGGTGAAGTCACCACAAGCACTGTCGAATCACGTGCCGCACAAGCAGCAGAAACCCCTGCAGCAGAAGCACCAACCTCGGAAGTTGCCTCTCCCAGTGAAGGAGGTCAGGCCTAATGTTGATTCCAAAGCGAGTTAAACATCGCAAACAACATCACCCAAAGCGTTCCGGTAAAGCCAAAGGCGGTACCGCAGTAGCGTTTGGAGATTTCGGTCTTCAAGCAACGGAAGGTGGATATCTCACCAACCGCCAGATCGAAGCCGCACGTATTGCGATGACCCGTCACATCAAGCGTGGTGGAAAGGTCTGGATCAATATCTATCCAGATCGCCCACTCACCAAGAAGCCTGCTGAAACTCGTATGGGTTCCGGAAAAGGTTCACCAGAGTTCTGGGTTGCCAACATCAAGCCAGGCCGAGTTCTCTTCGAGATCTCCGGTGTCACACTCGATGTCGCAAACGAAGCGCTCTCCCGCGCTGCACACAAACTTCCCGTCAAGTCCCGCGTTGTCCTACGTGAGGAGGCATAACAATGGCGAAAATCGTTACCGCAGAAGAACTTCGTGCGATGAGCACTGAGGATCTCCAAGAGAAACTTAAGGAGTTGAAGGAAGAACTCTTCAATCTTCGTTTCCAGGCAGCGACCGGTCAGCTGGAAAGCCATGGCCGTCTCACCGCTGTCCGCAAAGAGATTGCGCGCATCTATACCGTGATTCGCGAACGTGAACTAGGTATCGGAGGTGCTGCATGACCGAGAGAAATTTCCGTAAGACTCGCGAAGGAATCGTCGTGAGCGACAAGATGGATAAGACCGTCGTTGTTCGCGTCGAAGATCGCGC
>CAZGMF010000173.1:0-1298 GCA_964526795.1 uncultured Clavibacter sp. | reverse complement strand
TACTTATGGCAAGTTAGTGACAAAGGAACCCGTTATCTCCGGTGACCGTATGTCACTGACCTTGACCTTCGATTCACCAACCCCTGACTACCAGTTGTACCTTCCAGGTCCTTCTGCAGTCCACGGTTTGGTTTTGATGACTGATGGCAAGAAGGGTGTTACCACCAACGCATCAGTAAATCGAAACGCCAAGACCAAGTTCTTTAACGCATACCTGAATAAGGACACTGCCTATTTGAAGAAGTTGGCAGCATGCTGGAACACCTGCTATGACATGAGCGAAACCAACGATAAGACCAATAACCTGGCCTATATCTCAAATGGTGGCTTCATCGTCAGCAAGATCGTCAAGAACAACAGCGTGACTTTGGTCCGTAACACTCGTTACAACTCAGGTCCAAAGTTCACTGGTAACGTCCAGACCGTCATCATCCGTTCAATCGATAACCCCACTGCAGCGCTTCAAGCGTTGAAGAATAAGGAAATCGATGTTTATTCGGGTCAGGCGACTGCAGACCTTGCTAGCCAGCTTCGAAGTATGCCTGGCATCCGAACCATCGGTGGAAACGCCAATGCGTGGGAGCACGTAGACCTTCGATTCGACACCACCTTCGGCGAGAAAGACACTTACAAGGGAGTCTTTGCTGATAAGGGAACCGCAGCCGATAAGGCAAAGGCGCTCGACCTCCGTCGTGCATTCCTCCTTGCTTGGCCTCGCGATGAAATCGTCGAGAAGATCTACCAGCCAATCAACCCGAACACGAAGGTTATGAACTCGATCTTCTACTTCCCTGAGCAGCCTGCTTACAAGCAAGTTGTTGCTAACAATGGATCGGATTACTACACCCAAGGAACACAGGCAGATCGAACAGCACGTGCACTTGCATTGGTGAAGAAGTACTATCCAAATGCAAGCGCAACAACTGCAGGCTTCGATGTGAAGTTCAACTGGGGTACCCCAACAAACGCACGCCGTGTAGCGACGATTGCACTTGCTAAGGCAGCACTTGCTAAGGCAGGTATCAACCTCATCGCTCCAGGAAATGCGAACTGGAACGCTGAACCGATCGTCTCTTCAGATTACGACGGCCAGATGTTCGCTTGGGTCAAGACCTCGATCCAGCAATCAGTTGGTTGCAACGGTTACACATACGAAGAGAACCTCACCGGCTATAACGGAGACTCTGTGATCAAGCCACTCTGTGATCCATTGGTCGAAGAGCCACAGGAAAACTCTCTCGTTATCAAGAACCTCACTGCAATCGAGAAGAAGATGCATGATGATGCCTATGGTCTAT
>CAZGMF010000172.1:0-1306 GCA_964526795.1 uncultured Clavibacter sp. | reverse complement strand
GGTTCCTGCAAATACTCGCAGTCAACCTTCACTTCATCCGTCATGATTTCGCTCCAGCAGCTGGCCCATGCGACCGGTTGGCCGTCACGCTCATCAATGCAGATATTGCATTGCTGGCTAACGGTGTCGAATGCAATCTCAGCCACATCGTCCGATGACAGGTCGTATCCGTCGGGGATCGTCACGGTGACGACGACGGGAAATTCAACTTCTACTTCGCGTGCCATGCTGGCCTCCTTGTGTGTGTTAGAAAATGCGACAGATGCCCAGCGCTGTCGCACCGCTTGGGGTCACCGCAGCCGCTGGTCGTTTCCCGGCTGCGGCAGGGGACTATCCTTGGGATTCCGTCTCAATCGCCGGCGCGTCAATCACCTGTGCCGGTTGCCATTCGTTCAGGGTGGAAAGTTGCATCGCTGGCCGTGCTGGCCGAAATTGTTCGTCGTCCTTGTCGAACGCATCAGCCACTTCCGCCGACAACTTCAGCCACTTGGACGCCCGGCGGAAGCATGTTTTTTTTGCCATTTCTGACCACCAGTCTTTCCACGGCCCGCTGCCACCGGCACGGCTGGACTGTCGCACCTTTTCGACTTCCTCAACGCTCATCACTTCGCTCTTCGTGCCGCCATCGTTAAACACGACGTGGCAGTAGACGGCGATAATCTTTCCAGCCTTGTCAGGCTTGGCCGCATCGGTTCGCAGGAAGTGCGGCGTGTGTGCCCGCACCTCACCAAGGCTGTAGTCGAACAAGTCGCCCTCGTGAACTACGTCGGCGTGAATGGTGCGGACGCTGCCGCTGCGAAGCACTAGGTCAACGATGCCTTTGTAGTCAAGGATGAGCGTACACTGGTCGCCGTAGGGAATCAGATGGGCGTGCCGTCCGTCCGGTTCCAATCCCCACTGGCTCAGCTGCAGCATGCAGTTGAGAAAACTTTCCGGCGTGCAGGTGGCCAGCTTTGGCGTCTTCATCAGAGCCGTTAGGCCAGTCCGCACCATCCGTTCCGGCGTGCAATGCTTCGGCAGCACCCGCGCCACTTCCTGCTTAAAGGCGTCGCTGTTTAGATGGTCCTTGATGGCCATCTTGCCGCCTGCTGGTTTCGATAGAACTACGCTCACAGTGTCACCTCCGTCAATTGACCCGCATACTTGCGAACCAGCCACGGCGGTGCGGTTGCCACCTTGATCGGCCGGTCCAGATACTCTTCCAAAACAAAAGTCGAAATGTCTTCAACGGCCCGGTGCATCCGTGCCTCACTGTTCAGCTCTTCCATCAGGCCGGTAATCTCCAAAGGGAAGATTTCGTGCCCGC
>CAZGMF010000171.1:0-1324 GCA_964526795.1 uncultured Clavibacter sp. | reverse complement strand
ACAAAAAATTTTCTTTGTGTAACTAATGACCAAATAACATAAAGAAATGTAATCAGCGTTGAGTTGTGTGTAATAAGTCCATTGGTAACAATATTATGATTAATTTTAGTTTCTACATCAAATGTTAATGCTGGTTCATCTTGTGATATTTCCACAATAGAATCCCAGAAAACATCCGCATTTTCCAAAGTTTCCAATCGAGAAAGCGTCTGTAGTGATACCGGACAATTTGGTGATGATTTTATTAAAGAAATAATTTTTTGCACTTTCCCGCGCGTCATATCGTAAGGGGCGTCAATTCGACATCTGTTATCTCGGAACCATTCTGAGTGTCCGATGGTTTTTTGCAAAGATGGCGCGTAATTATCCGTGTATGACCTACCACTAGTTGAGCCAGCAACAACAAGTTCTGCTGCTTTCCTTTTTTGCATAAGGCTACAGTTTTTCAGCATTAGTTCCACGCTCTCGCTTCCAAAAAGCAATGTCCATGCTCCAGCTTTGTCATTATGCATATACCTTTTTGTTGCAATAATTCCTACATGCATAAATAATTCTTTAATTTGATCAATTAATTTTTCATTGGCTAAACTAATGCCGCCTTGGCGAGCCGTTTTGGCAAAATAACCATCTGTGACCATCATGGCGTCGATTATTTCCCATTTTTGTTCTGGCGGAAGTTGAAACACCCAATCGGGAAAAAGTTTCCGTAGAGAACTATGCCCTTGCAAGCCCAAAGATCTTGTCCACTCAAGAGGCGCTTTAGATCCTGTTTTGAGTGACCACGTAATTCCTGTTATATGAGATGTACTAAATCCCATCAACGATGCGCATTGTTTAAAATCATTAATAACACACTCATCAGAGTTAGTGAAACGAACTGTTGTAGGAGTAGTAAGTGAACCCTCAGCAATAAGATATGTCATGAGACGAAGTTCTTCTCGTGTTTTAAATTGGAGCGATGTCAGGGCTGGCACACTGCGTGGCGATGCAATTTTATCTGATAAAGTTAAATCTCCAGCTAGTTTCCATCCATTAAACGTTAATATTTTATGGTCTTTAGTCACGCTTATTATTTTGCCGGTTTTGGTTTTAATTTTTATAAGCGCCTTTACGCCCGACTCTGTTTTTGCCACAATTTCGTCATGTTCAAATTTCAGTGTCGATTCATTCAGAGAAATAATTTTTTGTCCCACCTGAATGTCTTCAATAGAAATTGACGACCCATTTGAAAGTAAAATTTTAGTGTCATGTTTTATGCATTTACTATGATTGCGAGGAGCTGCTAACACTAATGTATTAAGATTTTCTTTCCCTTCCCATTCTT
>CAZGMF010000170.1:0-1328 GCA_964526795.1 uncultured Clavibacter sp. | reverse complement strand
GGCGAAGTAACCATGATCCAAGCTGAATCACGTCTCCGCGTCGCGGATAACACAGGCGCTCGCGAGCTCCTCTGTATCCGAGTCCTCGGCGGCACTCAACGTCGTTACGCCGGAATCGGCGACATCATTGTCTGCTCCGTTAAGGATGCAATCCCTGGTGGACAGGTAAAGAAAGGTGAAGTCGTTAAGGCTGTCATCGTTCGTACTGTCAAAGAGAATCGTCGCGCCGATGGTTCTTACATCAAATTCGATGAGAACGCTGCTGTGATCATCAAAGAAGATAACGAGCCTCGTGGCACACGTATCTTCGGTCCAGTTGCACGCGAACTCCGTGACAAGCGTTTTATGAAGATCATTTCGCTCGCACCGGAGGTGTTGTAATGCGGATCAAGAAAGGCGACACCGTTCTGGTCATCGCTGGTAAGGACAAAGGTCTGACCGGCAAAGTTCTCGCCGTCAACACCAAGACCGCGCGCGTTACCGTCGAAGGCGTTAACCGCGTCAAGAAGCACACCAAGGAAGACACCACTCAACGTGGTGCAAAAGTTGGCGGCATCCTCACCATCGAGGCGCCGATCGCTTATTCCAACGTCATGCTCCTTGCAGATGACAACAAGGCAACACGTATTGGCGTCGAGAAGAACGACGAAGGTAAGAACGTTCGTATCGCTCGCCGCACCGGAGAGGAGATCTGATGACAACCGCAACAGCTCCGCGTCTGAAGACTCGTTATAGAAACGAAGTCACGGCGCACCTCACCCAACAATTTGGTTTGAAGAATCGGATGCAAGTTCCGAACTTGGTCAAGATCGTCGTCAATATGGGCGTCGGTGAAGCGGCCAAAGATTCTAAGTTGATTGAAGGCGCAGTCCGTGACCTGGCGACCATCACTGGTCAACGTCCAGTTGTCACCCGCGCTCGTAAATCAATCGCTAACTTCAAACTCCGCGAAGGTCAGCCCATCGGCGCTCACGTCACTCTCCGTGGCGATCGCATGTGGGAGTTCATGGACCGTCTTCTCTCGGTCTCCCTTCCACGTATCCGCGATTTCCGTGGTCTCTCTCCGAAACAATTCGATGGCAGTGGCAACTACACCTTCGGTCTGACCGAGCAGGTTGTGTTCCCTGAAATCGAACAGGACAAGTTGGATCGCGTTCGCGGTATGGATATCACGATCGTCACCTCAGCAAAGAATGATGATGAAGGTCGCGCGTTGTTGCGTGCGCTCGGATTCCCATTCCGAGATTAACGGGACAACCAAGGAGAAATATCGATGGCAAAGACATCACTCAAGATTAAGGCGAACCGCAAACCAAAGTTCAAGGTAC
>CAZGMF010000169.1:0-1332 GCA_964526795.1 uncultured Clavibacter sp. | reverse complement strand
TATCGTTACGGTAAATCAAGTGGGCGATTAATCAATCTCTTTCCAGTAGAAAGTGCAATCTGCCAGCCGTCCATTCGGTGACGCTGCATATTTCGGAATAATGCCTAATTCATTCCATCCCAATAAGGGATATAAATAGTCAGCAGGCGAACCACTTTCGGTATCAAGATAGAGAAGTGATTTTCCACTTATTCGAGCTTCTAATTCCAATATCTCCATGAGTTTCTTACCGATTCCTCGGCCACGCATATCAGTTCTTACCAATAATTTACGAACCTCTGCTCGATGTTGTGCAGTCTCTTTTTCTGCAAAAGCAAGAAAAACAACACCCACGATGGATCCATCTATTTCGCAATAGATTATTTTTCCTTTACCGTGGGAAACATCTTTGAGTGCCGATTCCCAATATTCTTCGCACGAATCAACCGATACATGTGCAAGATAACCAAGGCTCGCACCGCTTTCGACGCCATCTTTCAAGAGAAGTGCAAAGGGGTGGATAAAAAGCTCGCTGTCTTCTGAGTCCTTACCTAATACAGCAATGTTCATGCTGGTCAATTTATTTAAGTTGATTCAACAACGATTTCATTGCTGCAATCTCGGCAGTTTGTGAAGAAATTATTGATTGCGCAAGAGCCTTAACCTCTGAATTCTCACTTTCATCAATCATTTGTGCCATAGCGATTGCTCCTTCATGATGAGAAATCATCCCCGAGAGAAATAACTTGTCGAAAGTAACGCCTTGAGCTTTCTTCAAGGAGTCCATGTCGCTATCAGACAACATGCCACCCATCATCATTGAGTGTGGCGCATTTGCATCAAGCCCAGATTTCGTGAGCCAACTCTTCATTTGATCAATCTCCGGCCCTTGTGCAGCTTTAATCTTTTTTGCTAAATCTAATATTTGGGGATTTTGGGAATTTTTCATCGCAAGATCTGACATTTCAATAGCCTGTTGATGGTGGGGAATCATCATCTGAGCAAAATGTAAATCAGCAGTACTAAAGTCAGAACTTGATGCTTCCCCGTGATCCATTCCAGAGTGCATGCCCATTCCGTCCATGTCTGCGTTTCGGTTTGCAAGTAAGAAACCAATGACGAAAGCAATTAATGCAAAAAACAGGCCTAGGGCAAAATTCTTTTTGCTGATATTGAATTGCATAGTGCACAGTCTATGCCAATATAACTTAACGAAAAATCAAATCAAATGAAAAAGGTCCCAGAATTGCCCCCAAAGAATTCGCACCACACTGTGAACCAACGACTCATGCGCGTGAATAGAACACATCTAGTTGTGCTGAGGAAATCACCTTTCCTGACATTGCATTCACC
>CAZGMF010000168.1:0-1332 GCA_964526795.1 uncultured Clavibacter sp. | reverse complement strand
TCTCATACCGCAGCGTGGGCTCCTGAGTGGGCCAGAGCGCGGAGACATGAGACCACTGGCTGGACTGGTCTCGCTTTCCGGAAAGAAAAAGCTCCTGCTGCAGGTAGTAGGCGTATTTGCCGGCCTCGCCCAACTGGCTTTCAAGAATGCGCATGTTGCGGTCCGCGCTGGTCGGCTTATAGCCCTCCGGGTGGTGCTCAATCCACGGGGCCTGCTCTCCCACCACCTCAAAGCCCGGCAACGGCATAAGGGCCTCATGCACGGCGTGATGCCAGCGGCCGGACCAAGATCCGTCCGGCAGGCGCTTAACCACACGTTCCCTAATGGGGTTCAGCTTGGCATTAAGCACGGCGTACACGCCGGCATAGATCCCGACTTTCTCGCGTTCCTGAAGTGTCTTAATTGCGTTTTTAAGCCGTTCCTTGAGGCCGGCGGCGGGAAGGTCGTCCGCATCCACCCACATGGCAAACTGCCCGCTGCAGGCCTCCAGGGCCGTTTGGCGGGCCTTGCCAAAGTGATCGACATGGGGCCAGGCGGAGTTGTCCGGGTCGTTTTTGTAGTGAACGATCTTGGCGCCCTTGCTTCTGGCAATTTCCTCGGTGCCGTCGTCGTTGAGGCCTCCGCGGGCGATGCAGACAACCAGCTCGTCCGCATATTCGCCAAAGGCGTCCAAGCAGCGGCCAATGTATTTGGCCTCGTTGCCGGCGATTAAGTATATGGAAAGTTGAGGATCTCGTGGCATGGCGGCTAACCCTCTCGCAGGCCGATGACGTAGCAGGCGTGGTTGTTGTCCAGGCTAATGACGCGATACGTCACGCTGTTGACCAGCACGGTGGTTCCGATGGAAGGCGTGGTGGTCATGACAGACTTGTCGGCGGTAAAGGTGGCGTTGAGATCCAGATCGTAGCCGTGAAGCTCAAGATTTTCCCGGCGGGTGACGGTGGAAAGGACGCCGGTGACGGAGGAGGAGCCAAAGGTGGCGGTGGTGCCGAACTGATCGTAGGCCACGGCCATTGCGTCTTTCAGGCAATCGGTAAACTCGGACATTTGAGGATCTCAGTAAGGAGAAAGGGCGGCGGACTGATTGCTCAATCCGCCGCCCCTTCCAAGGAGTTTAGGCTCCGTTGATCCGCACGAGGCTGGAGGTCTCGCCGGCCTTCACGCCGTAAATTAACGCGAAGGTACGCTGCAATTTTCCGGTCTGTACCGAATACGCCTCTCTAATTTGGACAGAAAGCCCTGTGCGGGGCTCAGTCACAATCGAGATGTCGCCCGGAATCGTGACGTTGGACGGCACTTCCGGAACGCGGGCCGCGATGAGCAGGGCTTCCC
>CAZGMF010000167.1:0-1368 GCA_964526795.1 uncultured Clavibacter sp. | reverse complement strand
AAGGCGATTTGTTCGGGAAGATTTACGAATACTTCCTCAACAAATTTGCAATGACCGGTGCACAGGAAGGCGGAGAATTTTTTACGCCTATGAGTTTGGTGCAGACCATTGTAAACGTAATTGAACCCGACCACGGCATTGTGTTCGACCCTGCCTGCGGCAGTGCGGGTATGTTTGTGCAAACGGGTTATTTCATAGAAAGTGAAGGACTGAAACCTGCCGAGAAAGTTACTTTTTACGGACAGGAAAAAGCCGACCTCAATACCAAACTTGCCAAGATGAACCTGGCAGTGCACGGACTGGAAGGCAACATACAAGAAGGCAATACTTTTTACGAGGACAAACACGATCTTGTAGGCGGTGCTGATTATGTAATGGCAAATCCACCGTTTAATGTGGACGGTGTTGACAAAGCCAAAGATGCCGTTAAGAAAGACCCACGCCTGATATTAGACGGCAAAGTAAACCTGCCGAAAAACGACAATGCCAATTATCTGTGGATTCAGTATTTCTACAACTACCTGAAACCAACAGGCAGAGCAGGTTTTGTAATGGCTTCGTCTGCCAGCGATGCCGGACACAGCGAAAAAGACATACGGGAAAAGTTGGTAAAAACCGGTGCGGTAGATGTGATGATGGCTATTGGCAACAACTTTTTCTACACCCGTTCATTGCCTTGCACGCTGTGGTTTTTTGACCGTGCAAAAGAAAACGACAAAAAGAAAAGCGATAAAGTGCTGATGCTCGATGCCCGTAAAATTTACCGAAAGGTAACGAGCAAGGTAAACGACTTTAGCCCCGAACAATTACAAAACCTCATTTGCATTGTAAACCTGTATAGAGGCAATACCAAAAAGTTTGAAAGCACCGTAAAAAGCTATTTACAAACCTCTGCCGACTTAGCCAAAGAAACAGCCGAAGCAGGCACTGAACTGCAAAAACAATTGCAGAAAGTGTTTAAAACTGTAAGCGACTTTGCCACCAAATATGCCAAAGAAAACAAAGAAGCAAAAGCATTTGTAGATGCCCTGAACGTTGAAGAAACCGAAAGCATTTACGAACAACAAAACAAACTGATTGCCGAAGCAAAAAAGGCAAAAGCCAATATTGACATTTTAGAAAGTATTGCTCAATTGTGCAAAACGCTACGCAAGCCACAAGACAAACTCATAAAGCAATTGCTCGATGCCATAAGCACAGCCACCAAAGAATACCAACTAAGCAAAAACAAAGAGTGGAAAGAACTTGGAATAAAAGAACAACTCGACCAACTCAAAGTTCTGCAACAGCAACTAAGTGGCAACCCCGATGACGAAGAACCCGGCTTACTGCACGATACCGAATACTATTACAAACAAGCCCACTGGC
>CAZGMF010000166.1:0-1371 GCA_964526795.1 uncultured Clavibacter sp. | reverse complement strand
TACATCGTTCGTGCTCACGGAGCAATTCTTACTTTACAAGAGGAAACCAATGACTGACACAAACGAAAACTCGTTTACTTGGAACTACCGCGTTGTTCACACCGACACCGACTCCCGCTACCAGTGGTACTCCATTCACGAAGTCCACTACAAGGGCGACCGCATCATCGGCTACACCGAAGACCCTGTGGGGATTGTGGGCGACACGCCCGAAGAACTGTTTAGTGAACTGAACCACATGAGGGATGCTCTTTCGCATCCGCCCATCAGGCTCACCGAACTGCTGACCAGCATTGAGGAATACAACAAGTCTGCACCCAAGCCTGAAATCAGCGAAACTCTGAATCCGCCCACCTCCTAAATAATCAGGAGGCTCGGCATGAGTGAAAAGCCCATCCCAATCGTCGGCATTGATTTGTTAAGCAACGACGATGGGGGTGGGCTTTATGGTTTATGTGAATCGGTTGACGGAGGCGAGACTTGGAGAATCATTCACGAGGGACGGAGCATTGACGGACTTTTGGAATTAGCCAAGTTAAGTTATTCTGAAAGCGTTACATTAGTTCTGCCACATCAGATACGAGAATTGCTGAAGTACGAATTTTTGGAGGAGAGGGAACTCAAAAAATTAGGTTATTTGAAAGCGAAGGAAGAGCCGCTCATGCCGCCCTTCCTGTCGTGGTGGGAAAGGCTCTTAAAACGATTCCTATGGAGGTAAGCCATGCCACGCCACGACAAAGACAAGAACCCCACACAGGAACTCCTAGACGCTGCTCGTGACGCTGTAAAGGACTACGAGGCGTACCTGTTGGACAATGTAGGGTGGCGAGAACTAGCACAAACAATGGAAGTGCTACGCGAAAAGATTCTTGCCTACGAATCAAAAATACAATCTCGTTAAAGTATTGACTTTTATATTCACCCCAATTTTTCACTCGTATAAGTAACAGTGTCTGGGTTGAAGGATGATAGTATTCAAATACTACTGGATATAGAATATTCAGAATACAGTAGGACGGCTTGACTCCTCCCCATTTGATGGTATACTTTAGGCATGAGACAGTACCCAACTTCGTACACCTTCACTTCTCGCTACGGACAGATTCGTTCGGTCACACAGGTTGACCCCAAGCGATTCGTTGTGGAAGGTGAAACTCTCTACATGAGATTTGGTAGCGATGAAGCCACTGGTTTCTCAATGGCAGACTTTGAGGGAGGCCCATGCGTGATGAGTGGTGAACTACTGGAAACCGCTATTGGCGATTTTCCCATCACCCACCGATTCATGCAGGTCAAGAGTGTTACCTGCCTGTCGCCTGAAGACGCAGCAGACCTGATGGGTTACACCGACTCGGCTATGGTCAAGACTTT
>CAZGMF010000165.1:0-1379 GCA_964526795.1 uncultured Clavibacter sp. | reverse complement strand
GGGAGATGGTGGTGTGTTTTTTGTTTATTGGGTTGTGTTTGTCTGGGGCGAGAATATAATATGATGAAATGAAATGGAGATTGAGGAAATCCTCCCCCCTACCTGCGCCGAAAAAGTCAAGAAATTTTTTTTTCAAAAAATGGGGGGGCTGTCGTGAGTTGGCACGACAGTTGCTGTGCTCACTTGGCACGACAGTTGCTTAGGCGGCGACCTTCGTCGCGATCTCCGCCAGCTTCTCCGGGGAAATCAGGCTGGCAACCTGTTTCCAATACCGGGGCATCTTTCGGAACAGAATCGCCATCTGTTTCGGCGACAGCGTCCGCCCTGCATTCACCTGAGTGGCGAACGAGGAGAGGATCCCCGCATCCACACCGTTGAAACCGATTCCGTTGAGATTGTGGGTTTCTCCAGTGGCCTGCTCGTCCTCGGTCTGGCGTTCGTAAATCTTCACGAGTGCCCGCGTGGCCCACGCGGGGTTCTCGCCGAGTTGAGTCTTGATGTATTGTTTGATCGCGTCCTTCATCGTGGAAATACTATACAGGAGATCCTTGAAGGCGTCAACAACTTCTGTACAGATTTTCCAACTTTCTTTCGTATGCGTAAACCGTTGAGCCTCAAGGACTTACACAAGGCCGGTGAGGCGATAGCCTCAAAGTTTGATTGAGAAACAAAAAACCCCTTGACTTTCGCCAAGGGGTTGTTCTCAGTCTCCGATGTCATCGAAGTCTTGCACTGGTGGCCGAAGTTCCTTGGCAACCATCCGCTCGATGATGTCGATATGGCTGGTCACCCAGTCCATGTCTTCCTTCGGCACATTGCCGACAGGCTTGATGTCCATCACCTGTACGCTGCTCGTATTCTCGCGATAACTGACGAGCACCGTGGTGCCGTCAAGTTCGATTTCCATTGTCGGATAAGTGTAGGCGTTCATCACGGAGAACAGACTACAGAAAACCCGACGAACCGTCAACGGTTTTTCTGCACAAAGTTTGAGAAACTTGGAAAAGTTTCTGCAGAAAATCTGTTGACCAGATGTCGGAAGCCTGTCAGACTGTTCCCCGTAATGAATATCCTATTCGCTGACCTCACAGACATCGTAATCGACGGCGGAACCTCCACGACGGCATGGATGGAGTCTGCATACCACAAGGTCTGGAAACGAGACCTCACCGAGGCTGAGTGTGAATGGGTGACGACCCATTGCAACCGAGACCTCTACGAAGAGGCGTTGAACCAGAAGTTCTGACCAGTAACCCCTTGACCAAAAGTCAAGGGGTTTTTCTTTGGATGCAGAGAAAAGTTTCTGCAGAAAATCTGTTGACGTTCGGCGATTCTCTGCTAGACTGTTCCCCGTAATGAATAACGCATTGCAACACATC
>CAZGMF010000164.1:0-1401 GCA_964526795.1 uncultured Clavibacter sp. | reverse complement strand
GAGCGGCGTTAGCTTCAACCTCGCCGCCCATCTTCGCCATCAGTTCCTCGACCTTGGCAGCCAAGGCAGCGATAGCCGCCTCCATAGCTTGCATCCGTTCTTCGTGTGGATCGGCAGGTGCGCCTTCGCCTTCGGGTGTTACTTCAATCTCTACCTCTTGCGCCTCAACAGCTTCGGGTGCAGCTGGTGCCGGTGCAGCGTCGCCGATCTCAACGATCTTGCCGCCCTCGGTAGTCACAACGCCGACTTCGGGGATTGAGTGCGCGCCATCAGGTGCTGGCAGCAACCCTTCTTCGGTGACGACGTAGACGAGCGTGCCAACGGCTAACTCGCCATCGACGCGGATCATCGTGCCATCCTCCAACTTGTAGTCGCTGAACGCCAACGGCGCTGCGGCTGGCGCCGGCGCAGCGGAGAAGCTACGCAGCACGCGGGTTAATTCTGAAATTCGATCTGATAGGTTCATATGGTTAAATATCATTGGTTTTGATAGTATGCAAAAAACTCTCAAAGGCTTCGGCAAACTCCGCCATCGCCACCTCTATCTCCGTGTCCGTTGGCTGCATGCCGAAGTATCCTTCGATGCTGAACCCGGTGAACTGGTCGCGCTCCTCCCACACTTTGTCGTTCTCGACTTTGAACGACCCGAACCAACTGCCATCCTTCGCATCCTCGTAGCCATTCGGTGGGTTGATGCCGCGCTCCCTGTCGATCAGGTAGCTCTCAAACATATAGACGCCATCAATGGCGGTGCTGTGTTCAGCGTTGACGTTGTGCTGGTTGCCCTGCTTGAAATACTTCTGCACCATCTTGCGGATGGTGTCCTTCTGAAATATCACGAAGTACTCGCCACGCGTTTTGTCGCGGCGTATGATCGGCGTATCTGCCAGCATCAACGGCCCTGTCAGCACGCGCTTTTCGCCTGTTTCGGTGAACCGCATCTTTTCCTTGCTGAACGCCTGAAATGGCCGCTCAATCGCAGGGGATTCAACAAGTGCGACGTAGCTGACGCCTTCGTCAACTTCATCAATGGTCATCAGGTAAACTGGTAGTTCCATAGCGTTAAATATCATCAATTCCCTAACTGTGCAAATTGCCGAATCGTGCGCAGCCTGTTTTGAATCCCACTCACGTCGGATTCGACGACGTAGGCGCGTAGTGGCTGCCCTTGTGGCTGACCGGTGTTCGGGTTGATCAACTGGCTATTCGGGTTGAGCGCGTTGCCCTGTGGCGCTGCCATGCCTCCACCTCCGCCCCCTGTGCCAGCTGTGCCGCCTCCGCCGCCTCCTCCGCCGCCGCCGCCAGTGATGCTCCTGACCTGCCCGATACTTGTTGCCGCAATAGCTGCGATGCGTAGGCCAGCGTTAATCTTCGCCATCGTGCTAAGGCTTAGCGCCTGCG
>CAZGMF010000163.1:0-1406 GCA_964526795.1 uncultured Clavibacter sp. | reverse complement strand
AGGTCTTAGGAACCTGTGTCTTCGGACGTGTGGGTTCAAGTCCCACCTCCCGCACAGAGAAATATTCCCCTTGAGATGTCTTTCAATGGCACGTTCAAACATTTTTCGATCGTGGGTATTGCTTTGATTTCTGCGCAAATGATTGTCGGAAGCGTCTTTTCCTTAGAGACAGCAAGCGCTGGTCAGATACAGAGTTCTGGCCTTGTCATAAACATTGATGATGCAAGCTTCGTCAGCGGAAGTCCAACTCTTACCAACCAAGTTGCGGGAAAACCAAATTTCACCATGCGAACTGGACCATCGGGAACTAGTTCACCAACGTCAGTTGGAATAGCAGGGCAAAGAAACTACTTCGCCACCAACACCACCTCAACACTTAGCGCAGGCTCTGCATTTGTTTATTCAGACAGCATAACTTCAGCAGCTTTTGGACACTTGACTCATGTCTCCGCATTTGCATGGGTTTACCCCACAACTGTCAATCACGTCGTCTTGGAAGAACGCGGATCAAATTACAATGTGAGCGACTGGTATGACACGCAAATCGAGATGGTAGGAGGTAAGTATTCTTTTCGACTCTGGGGGTGTACTGCTTTAGCGGCGGCATCTACGACATCGCAGAACGCTTGGCACTATGTTGGATTCACCTATAACGGAACAACCTTGAAGGCCTACATAGACGGCGTGGAAGTCGGTTCAGGAACCTGCACCCGCGAAAGTCCCTTCAACAACGGCTACTCTCTCTATTACGGGATTGGAACTAACACCGGAACCGACTTGAATGCTTCAGGGCAGTATTACGGCGGATTTCGGTTTGGTGCTCTGCACGTTTACAACCGTGGATTGACTGCCTCTGAAGTTTCTACTAACTCTGCCGTCCTGACGACTTTAGCTACCCCCACCACCCTTGCCGCAAGTAGCACCGAGACCACCAGCGCCACCTTCACCTTCACCAATACAACCAATGCCAGCTCTCACACCCTTCGGATCTATGACTCGGCAACCGCCACTCTTCGTGACAGTGCAACCTCCTTCACCTCCGGCTCCACCCGCACAGGTCTTACCCCTGCCACCCAGTACTACGCCACGCTTCAAGCAGTCGGTGATGGCGTGACCTATGAAAGCTCCACTGCCTCCTCACCTCTCTACTTCACTACTGCGATCAGAAAGCCAGTGATTGCCAGCCAACCCTCGGATTCGACCACCACGCTCCTTGCCTCCACGCGTTTTATTGTGAGCGCCACATCCCCCGATACCGGAACGCTCTCCTATCAATGGCAACGCTCCACCGATAGCGGCAGTACTTATTCCTCTCTGACCAACGCAGGCAGCATCACGGGTGCCACGAGTGCCACCCTTGTCATCACCACACCCTCACTTAGTGACAGTGGCCATCGCTTCCGCGT
>CAZGMF010000162.1:0-1426 GCA_964526795.1 uncultured Clavibacter sp. | reverse complement strand
TTGAGGCAGTCAAGCCTGTCGCCGACATCCTGCGCCAGTACGGCGCGAAGATTATCTTGGACATGGACGACTACTGGCATTTAGGGACTGGGCACAGTTTTTATAAGCACTACCACGACACCAACATGTCTGCGATTGTCGCTGAACACGTCAAACTTGCTGATGCGGTCATCACGACCACGACGTACCTACGCGATGAGATCGTCAAGCTTAACCGCAACGTGACGATCTGCGAGAATGTGCCGCATCTGTTGTACGACCAATTCAAGCCGCAACCTACCAAGAGCGAGCGACTGCGCTTCGGCTACTTCGGTGCTGCGCAGCATACGGAGGACGTAGCCTTGCTGGAGCTGCCACTGTCGCGCCTCTGCGATGACATTTCGCTGGAAGGTCGCTATATGCTTTACCTTGCTGGGTGGAATGAGGGCAACCCGATATATCAGCAGTACGAGCAGGTGTTCAGCAACAAGGGCAAGAACAACAACTACGGACGCATACAGGCGGCGGACATATACAGCTACGTTGGCGGCTACAACTTTGTCGACGTTGCCCTTGCGCCTCTGCGCGACAATAAATTTAACAGGTTGAAGTCGGAGTTGAAGGTGACGGAGGCCGCATGGATGAACAAGGCAATCATCGCCAGCAACGTATGCATGTATGCTGATTGCATCACCGACGGCTGGGATGGCGTGCTTGTGGATGAGAAGCAGCCGAAGAAGTGGTACAAGTCGATGAAGGCTATGATCAACGAGCCAGCGATGGTGCGTGAGATGGCGGATAGGCTGACGGCGAAGATGCAGAAGCGGCTGGACATTGATGAGATCACGCGGCGGCGGTTCAATTTGTACAAAAACGTCGCAAGGGATATTTCAATAAAAGAACTTCATGCTATACCTCAAGGCGAGCCAAAGCAACACGATAGCGGTGACGTGGACGGAGCGGGCGAACAGTGCGACGGTCTACCGGTTACGGCTGACGAACTTGGCGACGCTTGACGCTACGGACATCTACCTCAACGCCGTTGACAACCTAAGCAGCTACGAGAGCCGCTACGACAAATTCGCGTTTACGTTGGGCGCGTTGACGAAAGGGCAGTATCGGTATGAGGTGACGGAGAACCCGGCAACCTATGCCGCTGGTGACTTTGTGCAAGGCGGCCTATACACATTCACGGACAGCGGCTATGCATACATCACCGCTGCAACGGATCAGTCGACCAGCGCGCCGTGGGGATGTCAAGGGACGATGATAGCTGAAGGGTTAACACCTGAAGCGATTGGCCAAGGCATTGTCAACACGGCGTCTATTGTCTCGGGTTGCTTAACTGCAGGCATAGCCGCGAGGCTTGCAGATCAGCTTGTGCTGAACAGTTTTAGCGACTGGTTTCTGCCGTCGTTGGAGGAACTGACCGAAATGTATACAAACC
>CAZGMF010000161.1:0-1452 GCA_964526795.1 uncultured Clavibacter sp. | reverse complement strand
TTCCTCGGCCCGCTTCCCCTGCCTCAACATCCTAAGTCGAGACCGTTCACCCCCATGAGCTGTTGTCACATCTCAATTTGAGCTAGAAAGCTGCGCTAAGTGTAAAGCGTAAGAGCGGTTCTTAAGAAATTTTAAGAATTTAGTCGTCGTAATCAGCGTATCGACCGCGCGCAGGAGCACGGTTTGAACTCTTTCCTGAAATATTCCGAGACATCTCTCGCTCGATTTCACGTTCTGCTTGTTTCTCCATCAGCGATGAACGCTTATCGTGCGCTTTCTTTCCTTTTGCTAAACCAATTTCTACCTTTACTTTTCCATCTTTAAAGTAGAGCGAGGTTGGAATAAGGGTAAGTCCACTTTGCTTTGTTTTGCCAATCAGTTTTTGAATTTCACGTTTATGCAATAAAAGTTTTCGATCACGACGAGGAGTGTGATTCGTCCACGAACCTTCGTTGTACTCCGGAATATGAACTCCTGTGAGCCAGATTTCGCCATCGATAACCATGGCGAAGCCATCAAGGAGCGATGCTCGTCCAGCACGAAGTGATTTCACTTCGGTACCAGTTAACACAAGACCACATTCATAGGTTTCTTCTATGAAGTAATCATGGCGCGCTTTTTTATTTTGCGCGATGAGTTTTCTTCCGACTTCCTTCACCATGGGTTAAGGGTAGATGAAAAACGCTATGGATTATTGCTTCGGTGTTATCAGCGCAGAAAGTCCACCGAGAATCGATAGTGATTTTGTCGCGAGCTCTGAATCAGCTACCTGCAGATCTGGCGTTACGCCAATTCCTTCAATAAGTCGACCTGATGGCGCTCGATAATAAGCAATAGTTAATTCAATTTTTGACCCATCGTTGAGCGTAGAAATTTCTTGGACCGATCCTTTTCCATAACTTTTCTGACCGATCACAACGGCGCGATTTCGATCTTGCAACGCAGCTGCCAGAACTTCGGCAGCGCTTGCCGTGGATCGATTTATTAAGACAACCATAGGTGCCGGATCTGCGCCAGTTTGCTCTGCGTTAAATGTGACGTCACTGCCATCAACTTTTTGATAGGAAACAATGAGTCCACCATTAATAAAAAGTCGAGCAACATTAACTGCTTCATCAAGTACGCCACCTGGATTATTACGTACATCGATAACAATTCCTTTGGAATGAGCAGTAGTGCGAAGCTGCGCGACTACTTCATCTGAAACTCCAGTTGTAAAGGCATTAATCGAAACGAGCGCAACATCTTTTGCTAACGATGTGACTCGCACATTTGATGATTGAATCTTCGTTCGTTTCATAACGACGGTCAAAGCCTTTCCTGCGCGAATAATTCCCACTTTTATCTGCGCGCCAATGTCACCGCGCAACATTGCAATAACCGATGTCAGAGAACTACCCGTGATATCTGAGCCATTAATACTGGTTACTTCATCACCAACAACTATTCCTG
>CAZGMF010000160.1:0-1482 GCA_964526795.1 uncultured Clavibacter sp. | reverse complement strand
AGCACGAGCGATTTGTGTATGAGCAGGCGATGCGGGATTATAAGGCCGGCAAGATCACCAAAAAGCCGCGGCGGCCCGATCAGACGGCAATGAAGGGTAACCCTCCCTTCGCTCACAAGCGGCCGCGATCACTGCTGAAAGACAGGATATTCTTCGCGCTCAATCCAACTCGTGAATACGTCGTCATCGGTCCTGAGCTGGTCGGTCGCAATCGTCGGCACAAGCGAAACGGCGACGTCGACACAATGCAGGATCTCGAAGCCGGCTGGCCGTTCATGGAACCAGCCTTTCAAGACATTCTCCCTCACCTTCCAAAGTATCTTCAGCAGGCGAAAGGATCTTAACCCATGCCAGCAGCAGCAGACGGATCAGTTCTCGGCGACAATTGCCAGCTTCACTACTCGGCAACGCTTGGCGGTGCCGGAGCCCTTACCGAGGTTCCGATCGTCATCGACGACGCGATCAACAGTGAGCGGCGGTCGGCAGAAAGCAACTGCCGCGGCGATTCTGAGGTAAAGGAGCTGCTCGGAAAGCCAAAGCACTCAATCACAGCGAACCTGCTGTTCAAGCGCGGTACCCCCGGGGCGACATTTACGGCACTGCGAGCGGCCTACGTCGCCGGAACGGTGCTGCACTTCGCTCTGACATCCGGAGCAATCGCCGACACAGGCCAGCACGTTTTCCGCATGGAAGGCTCGATTAAGTCGTGGAACGAGACCCGCGGCGATAATGACACGGTTAAGGTCGCGATCGAAATTGTCCCGGTTGCGACCAACAGCTACGCGAGCAACTGGGCTGTGGTCAGCGCTTGATCGGTGGCTCTGATGTTTTGTCTTTTGGCTTCCGAACTGAATGAAGGTGCAACAATGGCAGGCCCGTATATTGGACAGGTCGACGAGGTGGCTTTGCAAAATCCCGACGGCTCTCCGGTGTTGAACGCCGAGGGCAAGCCGGTGGTGATTAAACTGACGGTGGTAGCCTCGACGGCCGGCCCAGCTCCTGAGCCAGCTCCGGCGGGAGATGTGCAGCAGTGACGAGATTTACTGACACGGCTGGCGTGGTGCGCAGCCTCTCAATAAATCTCGCCCACAGACGCACAATCAAACAGGAAACCGGCTGGGATTTGGTCGAGCTTGCTCACAAGCCGGATCGGCTGCAGGCCCTCCTCGAAGCCCTGCAGTCCGACGACGAACTGCTCTGGAAGATCCTCGCGATCATAACAGGCAGCACGATCGACGAGCTGCTGCAGGCGGCAGATGGCACAGTTCACGAAGAAGCCGCCTCGGCATTCTTGGAGGCTCTCACAAATTTTTTCCCGGCCGCCAGCCCTCTCCGGCGGCCTTTGGAAAATCTTTGGAGAGCCCTTCGGGATCAGCGGACGGCAGCGGCGACGACGATCGAGGCGACGCTTCTGGCGGCGGTGCAGTCGATCGGTACAGGCTCGGAGATCTTTGGATCTACGACGTCGACGAGTGGCTCTGG
>CAZGMF010000159.1:0-1498 GCA_964526795.1 uncultured Clavibacter sp. | reverse complement strand
AATTAGGATAGACGGCAGGGCATCCCCCTGCCTTTCTTTTTGGAGCTTCCCGTGATGACGTATGATGAAGCGGTTGATTGGGTTGGAAAATCCGTTGGTCATTTGCTTGGAATTACCATTTATGAAGGTTCCGGCAAAATGGCAAAAGATGAGATTGGAGCCAGCGCCGCAACGGCAGCTCAATTTGAGAACTATCAAATTCTCGGATCAGAGGCAGCACCAGACATTCAGCTTTTGACGGCGGAAAATCTGCGAATTCATCGCGGACAGCTTGACGGAAAGGAGTTTGATCAAGCATACAAGGCAATTAAAGCCGAGTACGACAAGCAGCGGGACGCTGGGAATGTAGAAGAAATACCAGAATTGAAGCGTCAAAACTACATCTATGATTATCGGGGTGCTGATAAATTAAAGGGTGGGGGCACCTATGCGTTTAAGAAAGAAGATCCCATGCCCGTTAAGGTCGGCGGGGCGATCTATTTGAAACGGTCTGCTTTGCAGGCGGCAGATATAGAAATGGGGAGAGATTACCGATATACCTATGACCGAAACCGGAACATTACCGGAACAGAATACACCTTGAAAGGGATAAAGAAGCTGGTAGATGCTGGTATTCTGGATAAAAATACGGAACTCAAAGAGGCCATTACCCAGCTTCTACCGACCTGGAAAAAGTTACAAGGGGAAAAAGAAGCTCCCGCCCAAGCAGAACCAGAACCTACAGTAAAGGCTGGGTATCGAATTGTAGGGGATGCCAACAGCGGACAGATCATTACCCATGACCGGACACTCGCTTACACTTGGAATAAGCCCGAATTTCGGATTGAGGTTCGTGGAAATACCTACGGGTTCTTGGATGATGGCGCCCGCCAGATAGGTGCCCAATGGATGCGGGATGGAGGCGGGTATCTTGCGATTCCTACGATTCTGGCTGAAAAAATCGCGGGTGTTATGCCTCGGTCGCCTGGGCTTGCCGAAGTGTTGCGAAAGTATGCGGAAACCTGGAAGGCTGAAAAATCGAGTCTGAAGCAGGATCGTACTGAGGGGATAGCAGAAGGGGGAAAGTGGAAAAGTACATTTCCAGAGCCTTTTATGAAATTGGCTCCCGCAGGCAAGAAGGAATTTCGGACTACCCTTGCGTGGGCAAGCAAATTGGAAAAACCGACCGGTGGATACCTCGCTACCATGAGAGGATCTGAGTTGATTGTTCCGCTTTCTATCTTGCCCGAATTTGTAGAAAAAGCGGATCAGGCAGGGCATCCCGAGTACAAGCAGGAATTTTCTAAACTGATCAAAAAGTGGCAGGCGAAGCCAGAAAATAAAAGGGGTACGTTGGGGGATGTGGCCTGGACATTTTCTGTTCCCTACGGAACGATCCAGGTCTGGGTTGCCGATGTTAAAGGGCTGAGGGCGCGTGTGGGGGGAGAAGTAGATTCAACCGGAGGCTGGCACCTACAGGTCAGCACCAAGAACATTATCCCTCTGGTCAAGGCATTAG
>CAZGMF010000158.1:0-1535 GCA_964526795.1 uncultured Clavibacter sp. | reverse complement strand
CACTATCTGCAGCATCAAACTCCATCACGGCAACCACCGTGCCAGCAGCCCCAACTATTGGAACTGTTACAGTTACCAACTCTACAACGGTGACTATTCCGTTCACCGCAGCCGCTACTGGCGGCTCTGCTATCACTTCGTATTCAGTAACCAGCAGCCCATCTATATCTTTATCTGTGTCTGGTACAGCAAGCCCATTAGCCGTTACTGGTTCGTTTGCTTCAAATCAAGCGTACACATTTACAATCGCCGCTGTTAATGCAAATGGAACTTCTACATCTTCTGCTGCAAGTAATTCTGTAACTCCTAATCCATTTACTGTTGACTTCCTTGTAATTGCAGGTGGAGGAGGCGGTGGATTTAACGTAGGTGCAGGTGGAGGTGCTGGTGGGTACAGAACATCAGCGGGAACTTCTGGAGCCAATAGTTCTGCAGAATCTGCACTCTCAATAAATAAAAGCACTAACTACACCGTAACTGTAGGTGCTGGTGGAGGAGGCTCTTCATCTTCTACATTGGCAGGCAATAGCGGCTCTAACTCTGTCTTTTCAACGGTCACTTCTACTGGCGGTGGTGGAGGCGGAACTAACGGTAATGGTCAGGCTTATGTTAATGGTGTTTCTGGTGGTTCTGGTGGTGGCGGTGCACGTTCAACAGGAACTGGTGGCGCTGGAACTGCTAATCAAGGATTCGCAGGAGCAAACCAAAACAGCAATATAAGTGGCGGTGGTGGTGGTGCAGGACAAGCAGGACAACTAGGAGACCCTAACAACTCACCATTTCCTGCTGGTGCAGGAGGTGCTGGAATTTCGTCTTCTATCACTGGTACTGCCGTGACACGAGCAGGTGGCGGTGGTGGAGGCTCTAACAATGGTGGCGCAGAAGGTGCAGGAGGTTCTGGTGGTGGCGGTGCTGGCGGTACTTTTAGTGGTAACGGAGCATCAGGAACAGCGAACACAGGTGGCGGAGCAGGTGGCGGTGGTGGAGGAAGCAAGCCTGGAGGAACTGGTGGCTCTGGAGTTGTTATTTTAAGATGGCCTACTGCTGCTGGAACAATAACAATTGGTGCTGGATTAACAGGTTCAACGTCTACTTCTGGCGCTAATACTATTGCAACTATTACTGCTGGTACAGGGAATGTGAGTTGGGCATAATGGCACACTACGCCTTTCTTGACGAAAACAATATTGTCACTGAAGTTATAGTCGGTATCGATGAAACTGAATTAATTGAAGGATTAGACTCAGAAACTTGGTACGGAAATTTTAGAAATCAAGTTTGTAAACGCACTTCTTACAACGGCAATATTCGTAAAAATTATGCAGGTATTGGCTACACCTACGACGAAGAACGAGATGCATTTATTCCGCCAAAACCTTTTGAATCTTGGGTTTTAAATGAAGAAACTTGTAATTGGGAATCTCCTATCCCTTATCCAACAGATGAAAAGCCTTATAGATGGAATGAGTTAATTCAGCAATGGGAAGAAGTCTCTGAATGAGAGGCACCAAGGTCCAAGGACGATTCAAGATAGA
>CAZGMF010000157.1:0-1539 GCA_964526795.1 uncultured Clavibacter sp. | reverse complement strand
TTGGTGCGGTCTATACACTTGTTGATAATGAGGGAAATCCTGTTGATATTGATGGGAAACACCTATAGAAATAAAATCAATTTATGCGTTACCTAAGGAAGTTTAATGAGTCTGCTACCACATTCATGACTGATGTCAGACAGATAAGAAAATATTGTTCTGAAAGGGGAATAAATATATCCTTTGTTAATCCCGACGGCACAGTAGATGTCTTTGATACCTGTTACTTGACCAATTTTGAAGAACAAAATCTACCATTCCGATTCGGGGATTTAGGAGGACTTGAAGTTTCATCAAGCTCGCTTACATCCTTAGAAGGATGTCCAAAAATAATCAAAGGTTCTTTGAACTTCACAGAGTCCGAAATCACAAATATGATAGGTGGTCCTGAGGTGGTTTCAGGAAATGTTGAAGGTATGGGATCAGCTCTAACTTCACTTGAGGGAGTTCCTAAAAAAGTGAGAGGAAGCTTTGGAATCTCCAAGACTCAAGTTACGAGTTTGATTGGACTTCCCGAATCAATCGGTTGGACACTTGATGTCTCAAATCTCAAAATAACTTCACTAGAGGGATGTCCCGAGACTATAACTGGTAATTTAATTGCTTCCTTCACTGGCATAACAAATTTACGAGGAGCTCCAAAAGAAATTGGGGGTGAAGCTGAATTTAATTCGTGTAAGCTAACCTCTCTTGAAGGTATTCCTCAGAAAATAGGAGGAGATTTGAGCATTCAACATAATCGTATTTGGGATCCGAGTCCCTTAAGGAACATTCAAATTGGTAATCATTTTTATTGCAGTGGAACGACTATGGTTCACTTGGTTGATTTTTTTTATAATGCCCACCATGTAAAATATGGACATGGCACTTTAACTTACCAACCAATTCCAGGTCGGTATGACATTGAGGAACCATTCAAGGATTTCTTAGATTCTCTTGACTATAATTACATTAGGGGTACTGCAGATAAACCCCTCATAAATCAATTTAGATTCAAGGAAGCACTTGATGAAATAATTCCAACATGGAGAAGGGCTTGGAATGAATATATGCCGTGGGTAACTGATAAAAGTAAATTCGGTAATTATAGACTTGTGGATAATGTGGGGAATTATGTGGATATTGATGGGAATACTATAAAATGATTCTAATATATAAAAAAAATAAATCATTAACAAATGAGAAATTTAAAAACATACGAGAGTTGGGCATATCCACCCGATGCTAACAATCTTAAAGAAGAATTGCAGAGATTATTCGCAGAAATACAATCCGATGAACAATTTCAAGAAAAATATTTACCCGAAATAATGAGCAAATGGTTTCGTCACCCAAGATGGGGTCAAACTCAATGGGATGATATGATGAAAGAAATTGGAAGAAATATGTGGCAGAATTCGGGTTGGTACGATATCAATGAATGGGCAATTGATAAAGCTGATGATTATGGTGATGTGGATTTAGCAGAAAAACTTAGAAAAATGAAAATGTTAATGATGAAACTCGGTGTCGGAGTTCGTCATTAAATTCTATATCATT
>CAZGMF010000156.1:0-1550 GCA_964526795.1 uncultured Clavibacter sp. | reverse complement strand
TTGAACTGCTTGACGGCTTTCTCAATGCCGTCGCCGTTGAATTCGCTGATAATGGGGATGGAGATAGCCATAGGTCAGCTCAATTCTTTCTGCACTTCAGCGGATGCGGCAAGCACAGTCTTGCGCATTTCGTCGGTGACGCGCTCGGCGTTGCGCTCATAAGCGGGCCATAGGACGCGTTGCGCGCGACCAAAACGGGCTTCAAGGTTATTGATGAATGCTGTGCCTTTGGGGTTGCTGGCACGTTTGCCTGCCAGCTCGTAAATAGACGCGGCTGGGTCGCTTTGCCGAATTTTGATGGCCGCAACGGCGCGTTTGCTGGTGTCAATTTTGACGGTGACGCCGCGGCGGGCTGTGGACTGTGACCACGGGAATAGTGATCGGCCGCGTTGTGTCCAGGTGCGCGTCATGCCGGATAGAGGCATTTGTGGGTAGTTCGCTCGAGCTGCGTCAATGACGGGGGCGGCGATGGCTTTCACGTCGCGGTTGAATTGTTTGCGCAGTTCCGGGTCAATTTTGCGCAGGCCTTTGATGGCTTCTTTGACGCCTACTACCTCAACCCCTGTTTTGACTGTCATTTGCGCCGCCTGCGTTGTTCGTCGACCACCTTTGCCACGGTTTGCAGGTCGTCAATGTCGAATTCTATGCCAGGGGGCCACCAGCCGGTGACAATTAGCAGTTCTGCTAGTTGTCGTCGGTAGGTGCCTGGTCGAAAGGGACGGGCTGTTCCTCGCTGACAACGTCGACGGTGTTGACGCGTTTGATGAAGTCGTCAAATACGGCAGGCACAACAATGCCGTGAACCTTGCATGACTCATAGCCCAAATACAGCAGGTCTTCGACGCCGATGCCTTGTGCTAGGTCGCTGGCTTTGCGTTTGTATTTGCGTTCCCATTGGGTGATGACCCACAGATTTGTGGACACTTCTGGGGTGCCGTGCTCGCCCATGTCTAGCCGGATGGTTATTTTCATGTCGGGACTCCTTGACTACGGGGTTGTGTCGACGCTGTAAGTGCCGCCCTGGAATGTGACGTCAATCATTGACAATTCACCCATTGTGGCGTTGATGACAGGCAGGGACGGCATGAATGCGCCGGTCAAGGTAAAACCTGGGTTCGTTGCGCTGTCTGCGGCGCTGGTCGGCTTGACAATGACGGTGGTGGTGGTGCCAACAAGTGTTGCCAGGGTGGCGTACGTTTCTGCGGCCGCATAGCTCATGTAGAGCGTCAGCGTCAGCTCGTGATCGGACAGGCCGCCGGTGTAGGTGCGTGATGTCGAACCAAACGCGGTTGTCTCGAGCGCGTCAAAATTGCGCGTGAATGTTGCGGCGGTGCATTGGTCAGACAAATCGACGCTGTTGACGGTAACGACCGGATTGGAAAGATATGTGCTGGTAGGCATTGGCTACTCCTTGTCTTTGGCTACTTTAGCCTTTTTCGGTTTGGGTTCGTCGGGTGTTTCGTCGGTTACTCGCTCAATGAAGCCACCGTCAAGCAGGGCGTGGACATTGACAAACACTTCGGGTTCCCATAGTGCGCCTGGGGTGCCGA
>CAZGMF010000155.1:0-1568 GCA_964526795.1 uncultured Clavibacter sp. | reverse complement strand
CCTTTCCGCCTTTACGTTTAGCCACTAGTCTACTGGATTAATCCAGGCATCAAGATGATGCCCCTCAACAATAGCATGTGCTGGTGCGTGTTTTTGTCCACGCCAACTAACGCCTTCTGGAAGTTTAATCTTTGCGTCATGTTTTCCACGATTTACAGCAGAAATCGCACGCTTACAAGGACCGACCATAGATGTAGGGACTGGAGGATAGTGATTACCTCGTAGATGCCAAGTCAGCGCTTGGTCCATAGAAATTTTGCCTTTGCCTTTACCAGTCATACCAGCAAATTCTTCAGCCTGCATGCTTCCCATAACTATTTTCCTTCCAATGCTGATAATGGAATACCTTGATTGACTGATTGTTTTGCTGCACGCTTTGCAGCACGCTCTTCCATCTTAACCTCACGGGCACTCTTAACGCCAATTGCGCCACGCACAATGCTCTGGTGCTTGCCAGTAGTTGGGCTGTGAGACACATCTGGATAAAACCAACCACCTTCGTGATGAACAGCAATAGGTGTCTGGTAAGACATAACTGTATAAGAAGGATTCTTCAATCCCTTAATTTGCTCAGAGAATTGAGTGCCTGACAACCACCCGTGTGATGGAGGAGCGCCCTCAATACCACGCATACTTGAACCCTGAAATGGTACACGTCCAGAGATTAATGGACCTGCACCTCTGTTAGAAGTTCTTTTTGCCATGATTAAAAACCTAACTCAACAGCGCAAGACTGACATACTCTGCCTTGTCCTGCGTAATCCATTGCACCTTTTCCTCCACAATTATCGCATTTCCAGTTAGGGTTATCACTAACTTTGCGTTTTGGGTTATTAGCACGGTCTGGAACAGAATTACCAAGAAGTGGGTCTGGCCTACCGCCACGTGCCCAACGTCCTGCCCAATTTGCTGCTGCGCTCTTTCCCACGATTACTTACCTGGATTCACTTTGTTTGGATATTCGGTGGTGATAAACCCATATCCATAGAATGGGTGCAAAGACTGACGATTAGCCTCAGTTGCTGAGGTATTCATTGCGTTCTCTTCTGTATCTGGGCGAACTTTACGGTACTTGCCGTCTGTTGCTCCATCATTGAGGCCCTTATTCATTGAGCGTGATGAGTTGACTGCCATTTATTTGCCTTTCTTTAATTCTGCATCGATAGCAGCGCGATTTTCTTTTACTGTCTTCGCATTGCTAGAACCTGTGCCCATCATCATTCCACCAATTTTTTTGCTTAACTTTGAAGGAGACTTTTTTGTGGCCTTGATTGAACCAGCGCGTCCAACAGCAAGCACATTTGCTCGTGCTGTGTAGTCTTTCATTGTGCGTTTCTTTGTAGCCCCAGGAAGATTCAACCCATAAGTCTGCACTGCGGTATCTGGATTAGGTAATCCACGAGTTTTACGACGGTCGTTAAATAACATTAGGCCATCTTCTCCTTCGCTCTTTGAGCACGTTTCTGGGTCACACAATTAAGGCAATGACCTTGATTTGCTAGAAATTCTACAGGGTTCATGACGACCCCACAGGTCGGACACGCAGAAGAACCGTTATAAAGGGTGGC
>CAZGMF010000154.1:0-1601 GCA_964526795.1 uncultured Clavibacter sp. | reverse complement strand
AAGTAATACCACCAGCCAAATAACGCGCCCGATAACAAGAATGGCGCAACGCTGGCAAGTCCTGAGACTAAATCAACTCCGAGCCTGGTGATACTTAATGAGAATCCACCAACAGTGGGAAGTAAGAGAATTGCAGCAGCGCCAAATGCGATGGGTGGATTAACAACCGCAACGTAGGTGGTGCCAGGACGTCCATAGATCAGCGCCCCGTAATACGAGGCCCAGATTGCAAGACCGGTAAGGAATCCAACATTGGAACGGAAGAAGATTTCAATGAGCGCAACAAATGCGATAAAGACAAATTGCAGAATCACTATCCCAGGTTTGGTGAGGCCAGCGCCTTTAATGGGGTTCTTAATCGGGGGTTGGGGGAGGTTACTTGTCATCGTTATCGCTTTCATCGAGATCATCATCTCCATCGAAGAGATCAGGGGAATTTAGCTCCTTCGGAGCAATCTGACGGACTTCATCATCAACATCTTCGAGTGCTTTGAGTTTACTTGCAGATGGGGCGCCAAGTTTGACCATCTTTCGCGCTGGCTTGATGACATTCTCTTCTGCGCTCTTAATCAAATCATTAAATGCTCGCTCCGTAGATTTAATGCGATCACCAAGAGTTTCAATCTTGGAGTGGACCTTTCCAATGCGCTTAAGGAGTTCGCCAGCTAGGTCCTGAATTTCTTGGGCATTTTTCGCTAGCTCTGAGCGGCTAAAGACATAAGCCACGGTGCGAAGTAAGGCCATCATGGTGGTCGGAGTCGCGATAGTTACATTCTTTTCAAAGGCTTTATGAAGAAGCTGGGGATCGACATCGAGGGCTTCACTCAAGATCGATTCAAAAGGAGCGAATAGCACTACATAATCAGGGGAGTTTCCAGTCTCTTGATAACCACGTTTTGCAAGGGCGTTAACGTGGCCCAATAAATCTTTTGCGTGGGCCTGCATTAAACGAGTTCGCTCAGCGGGATCCTTCTCGACGACTGCTTCAAGGAAGCGATCAAAGGGAAACTTTGAGTCGATGAAGATTTCGCTTCCACCAGGTACTGCGATTTTGATATCTGGTTTCGAAATTTCAGTACCAGTTGTTCGGTAATCTTGTTTGAAGAAATGAACATTCTCGAGTAATCCAGCGTTTTCGAGAAGTGTTTCAAGTTGAGCTTCGCCGTATTTTCCGCGGGTCTGAGAATTAGAGAGTGCGCCCGCTAACTTTGTGGTTTCGCGAAGCAGCGTCTCGTTACCTAATTTCATATTCTCAATCTGGGTGCGCATCTCAGATTCAGCACGAGTACGTTTCAATTCAGCTTCTTGGGTTTGGGTGGTGAGTTGGGCCATTCCCGTCGTCACAGCGCGGAGTTGTTCATTGAGAGTGGTGAGACGATTTTCTTCTTCACGCATCGCATCGATCTGAGAGTTGAGAAGCGTCACTTTTCCGCGCTCGGAATTGAGTCGGAGCGCGCCGATTACGAGGCCTACTCCTAAACCAATCACGAGGCCGATAATCAGATACGCCGCACCATTCATGCCCTTATCGTGGCAGGAAGGACTGACATTGACGGTTAGGCTCTACCCCTTGTGAGCCTCTCCATCGGAATCGTCGGTCT
>CAZGMF010000153.1:0-1624 GCA_964526795.1 uncultured Clavibacter sp. | reverse complement strand
AGCTTCACTGGTGCGAACATAAACCTTCAGTAACTATCTCAGTCAATGAGAATGAATGGCCTACTGTAGGTGCTTGGGTGTATGACAACTTTGATATCTGCACTGGTGTGTCGTTCCTGCCAATGGATGGGGGCTCTTATCGACAGGCTCCTTATGAGACATGCAACAAGGAAGAATATGAAGCCTTGTTAGCTAAGATGCCAGTAAACATCAACTGGGATATGCTTAAAGAGAATGATGATAATGTCGAAGGTGCACAGCAGCTTGCCTGTGTTTCCGGTGTCTGTGACATCTAGATAAAAAAAAAGACCCCTGCAAAGGGGTCTATAAAGGTCACTAAGGAAAACTATGCCGAATATCTATGGTTGGTCTTTTCTACCAGGGTTTATGTTAGGGATTTGCTACTCTGATGATTTTGTCGTAACTGACGAGGACAGCTCTGAGGTTCTTCTCGAAGGGTTCTTTGTCTTCGTTAACATCGCTATCTTTAGCTTTGTTATTGGATGGGCTAAGGAGGAATAATGTCGCCTCTGCTTCACGACGAAGAACAAGGCCTTTGGTTACTTTACCTGCTGCAAGATTCCAACGCTTTAGTTCTTGAACAGCTTCCTCCCATCGCTCTTGGTTTATTCTTGTTCGCATCGTGGATGATCGGAGCCTAGCTGGTCCTAAGTTATAAGTCCAGCTAAGTATTGCAGCAGCTTTATTTTGGTGTTTCGTCAACACTGGACAGGCTTTGTAGACTTGAAGTAGGAACCTTTCTGCATCAAGTTCAAACAATTCCTGTCCTCTTTCTTTTGAGATCTCAGGATCATCTAAGGTAACCCTATCACCATTCTCATACATGGTTGATCCCCAGCCTATGGTGGGGACGTTAGCACTGCATAGATAGGGTTTACTTCTCCAGCCTTCGAATCTCTTGATTAGTGGTTCAGCAATGGCGATTACTTTAGACAAAGACATTGTTTTTCTTACTACAATTCTCTGATTCAGTTAATATTTGTAGATTCCAAGGAACATGGAGACCAGAAACAATAGAATTCTTTAAAGGTATAATATGATCAACATGATGTGCTATACCAGTCTGAAAAGACTTTGCTTTGGCTATTTCATAAAACTCTTGAATCTGTACTAACTGTATCGGAGTTAACCACTTAGGACGGGCTTTCATTTTTCTTGTGTATCTATCCATACAAGCTGCGTTATGTCTTGCGGAATTATCTAACTTCCACAGTTTTGCTCGCTCTTTATAAGAATCTTTGTTTTCTTCGTAGTTCTTCTTAGCTTTTTCATTGATTCTCTCTTTGTTAGCTAAGTAATACTGTCTTTTCTTTTCTCTCAAAACTTCCTTGTTCTTTTCTCTATATTTCCTGTCTTGCTCAGACTTTTTAGCTTTATCTATCATTTCTTTGAAGACTCCCAAACTCTACCGACAAAATAGAACGATAGTATCATAGCCAACATACCCTCATCAAAATCCGTCCACCCTGTGATGAGCACATTAGTCCAGATACCATCTTGTAAGAAAGCTAAATACAAGCCTGCTACCTTTACAGCAGTGTAAAAGAATACAAACCAGTACGTCACTGCTGGTCTAACCAAAGCAGATAGTGATGCTACCCAC
>CAZGMF010000152.1:0-1633 GCA_964526795.1 uncultured Clavibacter sp. | reverse complement strand
AGCTGATGAGCTGGAGTTCCTTGCGCAAGTTGGCCAGCAGTTCGGTGAGGCGCGTGACACCTTTGAGGTGCTGCAAGAACGCGAATTGGACTTCAACGAATACGGCGAGGCGGAGTTCTTCATGCAGTTTGCAGTTTCTGATGAAGATAAGGCGCTGGATGACAAAATCGTAAAATATAGGCGCAAGCGCGAGGATGCCACGGTCGAAGAAATGGCCAAGGAGTTCGGGGTGAGCAAGGCGCGCATCCGCAAGCGGATTCAATACCTGTTGCAGGTCAACAAGTACCCATTGAAGCGCGGCATCGGTGAGGCGACCAAGGAGGAGAAAGTGCCTGAACCAATAGTCGAGGTGCGCTACCGGTACGACTGGCGGCCTGAATATCGTGGGTTGAGCAAGGCAGATGGCTACGACAAAAGTCGCAAGTTTTGCCAGGTTATGATGGATTTGAGCAGCGCACGCCTATATACACGCGACGACATTAACCAGCTGACGGCGCTGATGGGGTATAGCGTCTGGGAGCGCAGAGGCGGATGGCTGACGCTGGAAGATGGCAGGCACCGGCCGTCGTGCCGGCACATGTGGGTGCAGCAGTTGGTAATAAAAAAAGGTACACAAGTTGAAAGAATCGTCGAATGAGCAAGGCACTATTCATATCCGAGAACACGCTGATCGAAAATTCGGTCATCAGCGAAAACGTAAGCTACACGCAGCTACGTCCCACGATCGTCAAAGTGCAAGAGATGCACATTCAGCCAGCGGTGGGATCGGCGCTATACGCTGAACTCGTGACGCAGGTCATCGCGGGCACTTTGTCGGCGAACAACACCACGCTGATGCAGACCTACATTCAACCAGCAATCATCCAGTGGATGTACTTTGAACTGCCGATGGTGCTGGCTTTTAAGTTCATGAATAAAGGGATGGACAGGCGCAGCAGCACGGAGTCAACGTCAATGAGCGAGCGTGAGATGACGCGCCTCATGGACAAAAGCCGCGACGATGCGGAGTGGTACACCGAGAGGATCACGCGTTACTTGCAGGAGAACCATACGCTATTTCCGCTGTTCGACAATCCTCCAGTTGCGATTGACACGATCTACCCGGCCAACAGTGCGTACCAAACAGGGATGGTGCTTGGTCGCAGGGGCAGGTATCGCGATCCGCTTGACTACCCTGAAAACAGACGTAACTACTTTTGATGGCACATTCCAAGAACGTAAACAAACTAAAGCAATTCTATGAGCAGTTGGGTGACAATCAAAAACGACCTGATAGCCTTCGCACAGTCGCACCTGCAGATCAACGCGGTGGGTTTCGGCGATCCGCTGGCGATCGGCACGGACAACACGATAAACCTACGGACAGCCGACAGGGATAGGGTTATCTACCCGCTCTTGTTCGTCGATGCGCAGAGCGCATCAATGCCTATGGGTGCGACCAACCTGAGCGTCAGCGTGCTGGTGATGGACAGGGTGGCAGACTTGCGTGGGTTGGATGCGACGATAAGCGGTGACGTTAGGTATAGGTGGACGGATAATGAAGATGAGGTGCTAAGCGACACCCTGCGCATCATGCAGGACTTCGTCGCGGAGTTCACCGATGATCCTGACCGCGACTACACGATCACAGGCG
>CAZGMF010000151.1:0-1643 GCA_964526795.1 uncultured Clavibacter sp. | reverse complement strand
GTCGATGTTCGCACCAAGTCACAAGATCTCACTCCATTCATCGTCGCAAGCGCTGAATTTGGAGAGAAATCTGTTCCTGCTTGGCTCGAAGTAGTTCCATCTCAGATGAGGATCATCGTTCACAGCCTCCCAACCCGAGCCGTGATCGATACCCAAGTCCAAGAGCAGCTGATCGTTGAGCTTTACTCCAAGTAATTAACGCTAAGTATTTAGCGCTGATTGCTCGGCAAAAACAAAAACTTCATAGAACGTAACGACAGAGAGATCAAATAGTGGATCTCTCAGACAATGGAGGAAAGACGTGCTCATCGCACAACGCCCCGTACTGACTGAGGAAGTAGTAAGCGATAACCGTTCCAGGTTCATCATCGAACCTTTGGAGCCAGGTTTTGGTTACACACTTGGAAACTCCCTTCGTCGCACCTTGCTCTCATCGATTCCCGGAGCCGCTGTCACCAGCATCCGAGTCGCAGGAGCGCTCCACGAGTTCACCACTCTGGAAGGCGTCAAAGAGGATCTCACCGATATCGTCCTGAACATCAAGAACCTGGTTCTCTCATCAGATAACGATGAGCCGACCGTTGCTTATATCCGCAAGAACGGCTCAGGAACGCTGACCGGCGCTGATGTAGCAGTTCCTGCCGGTGTCGAGATCCACAATCCTGATCTTCATATCGCAACGCTTAACAGCAAAGCCAATGTCGAGATCGAACTGACGATCGAGCGTGGCCGTGGCTATGTCAGCGCTGTCCAGAACAAGCAGATCGGTGCTGAGATCGGCCGGATTCCAGTCGACTCCATCTATTCACCGGTTCTTCGCGTTACTTATAAAGTCGAAGCGACTCGTGTCGAGCAGCGCACCGACTTTGATCGCTTGATCATCGATGTTGAGACTAAGAAGTCGATCACCCCACGCGATGCCGTTGCATCTGCTGGTAAGACTCTGGTCGAACTCTTCGGTCTTGCTCATGAATTGAATTACGCAGCAGAAGGTATTGATCTCGGACCATCTGTCCAAGATGCCGCCCTCGCTGCTGATCTCGCACTTCCAATCGAAGATCTGGACCTCACTGTCCGTTCTTACAACTGCTTGAAGCGCGAAGGAATCCACACTGTCGGCGAACTTCTCTCACGAAGCGAGGCAGACCTGCTGGATATCCGCAACTTTGGTTCGAAATCAATCGATGAAGTGAAAGCAAAACTTCAATCGATGGGTCTCCAGCTCAAGGATTCACCGGTCGGATTCGATCCAACCAAGCATCAGAACTACGGCGTCGACACAGATCTCGTCGACGAGCAGGCGTAACAGGAGGAGAGAGCTATGCCACGTCCATCAAAGGGCCCGCGTCTTGGAAGCGGTCCTGCCCACGAGAAGTTGTTACTGCGCACCCTGGCAGAACAACTTTTTGAGAACGGCAAGGTTCGAACCACTGAAGCAAAGGCGCGAAAGCTCCGTCCGCTAGCAGAGAAGTTGATCACCCAAGCCAAGAAAGGTGACCTTGCTGCTCGTCGAAACGTGATGGCTGCCATCGCTAACAAGAGCGTCGTGCACACACTTTTCACCGAGATTGGTCCTCGATTCGAATCGCGCAATGGCGGTTACACACGAATTACCAAGATTGGTCCACGCAAAGGCGATAACG
>CAZGMF010000150.1:0-1644 GCA_964526795.1 uncultured Clavibacter sp. | reverse complement strand
TGGCAAGCAGAGTCTGAGGGTACAGGTGGGAATGCAGGGTTCAGGGCATTCTCAATCGCTGGTTGCAGAATGTAGTGCTCCCAATCAACGAGTTCTTGTGTTGTCATTGTGTGCTTGCGTACCTCACCATGATGGGGTTGAATAATCCAGAGTTCCACAGTGTCAATGTCTTGGTACAGACCACCAGACTCCATAGCCGCTAATGCGTAGAGTTTGAGTTGGTCACTCTCAGCATCGACATACCCTCTGCCAGTTTTCAGGTCAGCAATGATGATCTTGCGTTTGTCTTTACTGATGCCAATGACATCAGCAGTGCCACCACACTTGTATGCAGGGGTTTCTTGGTAAGGTAGGTGTTTCTCAATAGAAACTGTTCCCTCACCCAACTCCTTGTGAATGTCATAAATTGCATTCAAGTGTTGCTGTGCAAAGTCACAATTCTCCTCTGTCATGGTGATGCCCTCATAGACTTTGCCGACAAACTTCATCGGGTCTAGAAAACTGTTGTAGCAGTGCTCTGCCAAAGCATGAATGGCAGTGCCAATCTTTGCCGCCTCACCACTCTCCTGATAGGGAACTTGTGCTGACAATCTCACGCTTGCAGGGCAAGCAATAGTGCGTGAGATACCTGATGGTCTGATGATTATTTGTTTTGCCATGATGCTCTTTCAATGTGGTGATGCTCAATAAGTAATTGGTAGGCGAGTTGTCTGACCTCGTGACTGACAGCATGACCCAAGTCTTCAGGGTCTAGCACACGCTTTAAGAAGACAACAGTTGCTTGGTTTTGCTTGCGTTCTTGTTCAAGTTGTGAGCCTAGCCAAACAATGTGCTCACGCAAGGTTTCTCGTTCTTTGTTATCCATTGCGATACCCCCAAAGTGCAATCAAACTGGCATCACTGCGCCCATCATCCTTGACCCTCTTAAACAGGCTCAAATGGTCAGGGAACAACTCCATAGCCCTTGCTCTTGACCCATCCTTACCACCTACCACACCCATAGCTTTAATCCATGTCTGTGGGGTCATCAAAGTGGTCTTGATGCGTAAGGCGGTCAATGCTCCCTCAACGACACCAAGACTGCGCCCAAGGCTAAATACACTGGTAACCCCTTGCCCTGCCATCGCAAAGACTTTTTCAGCGTATGCCTCTGTAGGGTCAAGTTCCTTGATGATGTCCACCAACTCAGGCACTGACACCTGACGCTTGGTCTTGCCGTTCCTCTCAAGGGTGACTGTGGGCATATCCTCAACCCTCACCAGTTCACCATCGACTACAAGGGCTATAGCCCCATTCAGACCGCAATCAATACCAATGGTGCGCCTAGTCATTGAGAAGCCCTCTAATCGCCTTAAAACGAGCCTGAATCAGGGAATCTACCGACTCATCTAGCCGCCTAATGGTGGTGACCAGTGGTATTGTCTTTCCTGTGGCATATCTGGAAACTTGGGCAGGGTGAAAGCCAGCGTGACGAGCAACATCTGTGATCGTGTAGCCAGCGATTTCAGCCTTTTCCTTAATGTTTTCAATGGTTTGCATGGTTTGTGTGTTCATAGTGGTAGGGGAGTCTAGAGACTTTCAACCAATTGGTCAAGCCTTTTGTGATTGAATAGTTGATTAAATTGTGGGGGATTAGTTATAGGG
>CAZGMF010000149.1:0-1658 GCA_964526795.1 uncultured Clavibacter sp. | reverse complement strand
ATAAACCAATCATGTTAAGACTCAAAAGATTTAATGAATCACAATCTACATTCCCCACAGATCGAGATGAGGTGACCCAAATTTGTCAGAAATTGCAAATTCAGAATTTTTCAATTGATAGCGATGGCACCGTGAATGTAAATGGATCAGTTAATTTCGTGCGGACGGATTGCTATAAAAAATTGGGGAGACTTCCAATTAAATTTGGTGAAGTCACATCAAGTTTTAATGCCTCTTTATGTGGTCTAACTACCTTAGAAGGATTACCTCACACGATTGGGGGATCTCTATATTTGAACGGAAATAAATTAACAAGTTTGGAAGGTTGTCCAAGTATAATTCCAAGCGATTTCCAATGTGCTAAAAATAAATTAACTACACTTGAAGGGGGTCCCAAAGAAGTCGGCCATAGGTATAGATGTTTGACCAATAAACTAACAAGTCTCAAGGGAGCTCCTAACTCAGTTTTTTCGTTAGAAGCTGATACAAATAGGTTAAGAAGTTTGGAATTTTGTCCTGATGTTAGGGAGCTGAGTGTGAATTTTAATCTTTTGAATTCACTTGAAGGTTGTCCACCGAATGTCCAAAATGTTGCATGTAATTTTAACAATCTAACTTCCCTTAAAGGTCTCCCTGATGAGTTGAATCTTTTATCTTGTGGTAACAATCTTTTGACTTCAATGGAAGGTTGTCCAAAAAAAGTTAATATGGCTTTTTATTGTCAAAATAATTTTTATCTTGTGAATCCAAAGGGAATAGAAGGTTTGAAAATGCAAGGGATGGGACACAATATAATTACAAATCCGTATTTAAATTTGAGAAATACACCCCTTTTTAGTTTGATTAAGCAATTTCGAAACCTATCACAATTCATAGAATCTTTGGATTACTATTATTTCAGGATGGTGGATGGTGTTCCGTCCGTAATTGGTTTCAGATTGGAGGAAGCTCTTGATGAGTTTGATCTTAAGAGACAACCTATTACCAACTATAGAGTTGTGGATGATAATTTGAACGAGATAGAACCCTTAGTTAAAGAAGATTTTGTAGATTAAAAAAAAATATTTGAAGTGATAAAAAAATTTGAAAATTTTGATAGTGGTGAAAATTTAGATCCCGAATTGGAAGCGGAGATAAGATTCATTTATGAAATGTTACTCAAAGCATTTGATGGTGAGAATATTTACAATTTTAGTTACCGTTATGGAAAGGGTTATAAATTATTAAAATTATGCAGAAAGACGGACGATACTATCATCAGATCAATTTTAGGATCCATAGCAGATTATTGTGAAGAACAATTTGAAGGTGGTGCTGACTTCGGAGATTATGTAGAAGAATCAGATTTAGATTATTTGGCAGAATTCCTTGGTGAGCAACCTATCGATTGGTCAAATATGTCAGGTTTTCAAGAGGAATGGTTTCAAGATGAGGGAGATGATGACTATGATTATGATGATGATCAAGATACTGATGAAGAAGAGGGGGATAATTTCCTATGAAATACTTGAAAACATATAACAATTTATTTGAATCTCTTGGTGGGGGTCTACGTCGAGCTAGTCCCGAACTGAGAAAAGAGATCGAGGATCGAGCTAAGTCACTTGGGATTGAGGTTGATGTAGTTTGGGAGGATGGCTCAGTTGATGTAAATGGTT
>CAZGMF010000148.1:0-1666 GCA_964526795.1 uncultured Clavibacter sp. | reverse complement strand
CTAGAGGGCATCGATTTGGATGTGGCCAGCTCAAAGGTTGCTAATCAGTACGTTGAGGCAAAAGAATTTTTTACTCCATCTGACGATGGCCTAAATGCCCAGCAATGGTACGGGAGTGTTTATTTATTTCCTCCTAGTGGCACCTACTTTTGGGAGCGTAAGACGCAACGGTGGAAGATGACGCGGTCTACGTCACCAACGTTGGTTTCCTCCCATGCCGTCTGGTTTCGGAAGCTGTACCGTTCTTGGCTGGCGCAAGAGATTGAGCAGGGTTTGTACTTTACAAACTGCCCGGACATGATCCGATACGAACAGAAAATTTTTGATTTTCCTATCTGCATCTTGCGTACTGCCCCAACACTGCTAAAGAACACCAGCGATGGTGTAAGTAAGCACAAGACCTGCACGTCGTTTTTGGTATACCTTCCTCCTGTGAACTCGGCAACGGAAGCAACCGAGCGATTCATTGACATTTATTCAGATAAGGGCCGAATTCTGCACTGATTTTGTATACTGAAAGACGATTGAACGCAGCTATGACGGTACTGGCGGACTGGCAAATCAAGACTTTGGCCGAAGAAGCAGACATGATCGTTCCTTTCGTAGATCATGTCGTTAGTGAAGAAGATGGACGCCGCCTTTTGAGCTATGGGCTTAGTTCCTATGGCTATGACATCCGCCTTTCTCCCAGCCAATGCTTGATTTTTGGCAAAGTTCAAGCCGGTGATTGCGATCCAAAGGACTTTGACCCTGACATTCTTAAACCTGCTGAACTTTTAGAGGATGAACGGGGGCAATATTTCTTGCTTCCGCCGTACGGCTATTGTTTAGGAGTGGCACAAGAACGACTGAAGCTTCCACGTGATGTAACTGTGGTCGCGGTTGGTAAGTCTACGTATGCTCGTTCGGGAATCTTGGTCAATATCACTCCAGCTGAAAGTGGTTGGGAGGGTTATTTGACGTTGGAAATCAGCAATTGCACTGGTTTGTTTAACAGGATTTACGCAAATGAAGGGATCACGCAGCTCCTCTTTTATCAAGGGGCTCCGTGTGAAATTAGCTACCAAGATCGCAAGGGTAAATATCAAGATCAACCCCCCGAGGTTGTGTTGTCTCAGGTTTGATTAGCCAAACGGACGACCGAAGCGCGGTTGTGGTTTATTGGCGTAGTTTGTACTACCGGCGGTACCAATCGTGTCCCCAAGGCTGGGCAATTCAGTACCATCGATAAACGCTGGATTACGTGGAGTACGTCCACGGATTGTAGGTTCAGCAATTCCAGCTCGCTGCCGATAGGCTCCAGCGGTTTTAGCTGCTCGCATAAATTTGGCAACACGTTCTTGCTTGTTGTTGACAGATTCAGCAGCAAGTCTTTCATCTGCTGGTAAACGCCGTAAATCTGTGTCGTAAATCTTCTCAGGATTTAGATCAGATACTTCAACACCTGAAGATCCGGAGTCCTGCCTGGGATCGTAGGTGGGATCAAAGAAATTTGCCATAGTATTATTGTAAAAGGAATAAATCAAGCCTTAGATATCATGCATAACCAGGCGGCTGCATTCTTGGATGCATTTGTGCAGGATGAAGTGAAGTGCCGGTGTTTGGATCAAGAAGAAGATTTTGGTGCACCCATCGACAACCAAGAGAATGATGTTCCGTTGTACGA
>CAZGMF010000147.1:0-1681 GCA_964526795.1 uncultured Clavibacter sp. | reverse complement strand
CCCGTAGAATCCGCCGATGGATCTCATCGCAACACTCCAATGCCCTGATCGTCCTGGCATCGTCCATGCAATGACGACTTCTATTCTGAAGGCTTCGGGCAACATCATCGAGAATCAGCAGTTCACCGACCCCGTCACATCTACATTTGTGATGCGTACGCGTTTCGAGACCACCATGGATTTAGCCGCGGCCACATCCATTCTCAGTGAAGGTCTTGCTTCTTTCAATCCAAGTTTGAAGGTTCGTGATTTCACTCGAGCAAAGCGAGTCCTTGTGATGGTCTCAAAAGAGAGCCATTGCTTGCGCGATCTTCTCTATCTCGTCGAATTGGGAGAGCTTCCCATCACGATCACATCTGTTGTTAGCAATCACTCCGACCTCCGCGACTATGTGACCGCTCAGGGAATCAACTTCCGTCATCTTCCGATTTCTTCAGGTGGAAAAGAGAAGAGTGAGAAGGAACTACTTGAGGTGATCCGTTCAGAGCAGGTTGATGTGGTCGTTCTTGCGCGCTATATGCAGATTCTCTCTCCCGTCGTATGTGAAGCAATGAAAGATCGCATCATCAATATCCATCACTCATTCCTTCCGAGCTTCAAAGGTTCTAAGCCGTATCACCAGGCGCATGAGAAAGGCGTCAAGATCATAGGTGCGACAGCGCATTTTGTTAATGAGAATCTTGATGAAGGCCCCATCATCGAACAAGATGTTGCTCACGTGAATCACGCTTCTACTCCAGAGCAATTAGTTTCTATCGGGCGCGATATTGAAAGACGTGTTCTAGCTAAAGCGGTGAAACTTTTTGCAGAAGATCGAATATTTATCGTGGGAAATAGAACTGTCGTTTTTCAATAATTTAATCGTGTCATTTACTTGCGTCCTTGGCCGGAGTTGAACCGGCGACCTACCGCTTAGGAGGCGGTTGCTCTATCCACTGAGCTACAAGGACAAATGTGTGAGTGTCGAGTGTCACATGATAATTGAGCGTAACCACGCGGTAAATTGCTGCGAATTCATTCTCTAGATAGACTCGTGCAGAAGTTTAATTGGAGTTGATTTCATAAATGAAAGCCCTAGTTATTGGTGCGGGCGGAGTCGGTAGAGCGATAGCAAGTATCGCATCGCGAAGGTCATTCGTAACCTCGATGATCATTGCTGACCGAACGCTGGCACGAGCCCAAGAAGCGGTCTTTCGCGTCAAAGACCCACGTTTTTCTGCTGCCCAAGTAAACGCCGCAGAACTTGAAGATCTTCGCGAATTGATTCGCAAGGCCGATCCCGATGTCGTCATCAACGCTGTTGATCCACGCTATGTGATGCCGATTTTTCTTGCCTGCGAGATTGAAAATACGAATTACATCGATATGGCGATGTCACTTTCCAGACCACATCCTCATTACCCACATCGTGAAACCGGCGTGAAACTCGGTGACGAACAGTTCGCTCGAGACTGGAATTGGGAAGAGCGAAAGATCTATGCCCTGGTTGGTATGGGCGTTGAGCCAGGGATGAGTGACATCTTTGCGAAATATGCCAGCGATGAGCTCTTCAGCAGAATTGATTCCATCACTGTTCTTGATGGTTCCAATCTGCGCGTTGAGGGAGCTAACTTCGCTCCGTCATTCTCGATTTGGACCACCATTGAGGAATGTCTGAACCCGCCTCTGGTTTGGGAAGATG
>CAZGMF010000146.1:0-1731 GCA_964526795.1 uncultured Clavibacter sp. | reverse complement strand
CCACGGTCACCTTCTCCCGAGGCACCAACGCCACGCTGACGGACTCCAATGGCCGTATCGCATGGGCACCGCACAACCTGCTGACGAACTCGGAGGACTTTGAGGCTGCGGCGTGGACGCGATCTTCTGTTTCATCCATTTCTGCAAATGCGTCTGTTGCTCCAGATGGAACTACAACAGCAGACCTAGTAACTGCTTCTGGCGGTGTTCAGATACAGCTTTTTCAAATCGGGCTGTCCATAAGTAATGGAGCGCAATATACAGCAACGTGCTATTTCAAAGCGGGCACGTCCACATGGGCCATAGTAAATCTGTACGATACTGGAGCGTCTAATAAGCGGGCTTGGTTTAATCTCACAACAGGAACTGTAGGGACACAAGAAGCCGGAGTTACCGCGTCAATACAGCCAGCAGCAAATGGCTTTTACAGATGCTCTGTAACAAGAACGGTGTCTTCCGCTTCAGGTGGTATGTCGGTAGAGTTTTCGGATGCAGACGGAAGTCAGGCTATTACCGCCGGCAGGACCATGACAGTATGGGGAGCCCAACTCAACGTCGCCAACGCTCCGGTCAATCTGCTGCTGCAAAGTCAGACGTTTAATAGCGCCGCGTGGAATATCCAAACAAACTTGGCGTTTACCACTGGCGTAGTTGATCCAAACGGTGGCAACACAGCTATGACACTGACAGCCACTGGTGGCTCTGGTCGGTTGTTGCAGTCTGTCACAACCGGAAACAATGTTGAAAGCACAGCCAGCATTTGGATTAGACGCAAAACAGGAACTGGAAACATTAACTGGGAAACCGTTGGGGTTGGTGTTGGTCCGCTTATTAATGTAACCAGCACTTGGCAACGAGTTACATATACAGCCACAGTCATTGGAGGTGGCATATTTTATTACGGTATTCGCATTGCTACGCCGGGCGACGAAATTGATGTTGCGTTTGCTCAACTCAACACCGGCTCTGTAGCCCTGCCCTACGTAGCCACGACGAGCAGCATTTACCTGCCCCCGGCGTACAACAGCACCACGCCGAAGAACCTGCTGGGCTTCACGCAAGAGCCCGAGAACGCAGCTTGGACGAAGAGCAACAGCTATGTGCAGCAGAACCTAGAAGTACAGAGCGAAAACTTCAGCAGTAGTTTTACATTGCTGCAAGGTGTAACGTATTCTGGTGACGTTGCGGTAGCGCCAAATGGAACAACTACTGCGGATTTATTGACAGAAGATACTTCAACAGGAAATCATCGCTCAGGAAGAAATACAGCAAACATTTCTTTTGTTTCTGGTACTTCATATACAACCAGTGTCTATGTTAAAAGATCATCAGGAACAAGGAATGTAGTTTTAAGAATTGATATTGGCACGACTAATTTTGGAGCGAATGGGACTAACTTTGATTTGACCAATCTAGTGGTAACACCATCAGCGGGTCAAACAGGAACCATCACTAGCGTCGGCAATGGTTGGTATCGCTTGACCATGACGGCAGCACCGTCTATTTCTTATACTGCAGTTTACTCAACAAGTGTACTTCTAAGTAACGGAACTAATCCAAACGACATTTCTTACACCGGCGGCGGCACCAGTGGGGTTTATGTCTGGGGCGCTCAACTCGTCCAAGGCTCTACCGCAGGCGACTACACGCCGACCACCAGCGCAGCGGCACCGACGCGGTATCTGAACTGGGACGGGACGCTGACGGGTAGGAAGTTGGTGGAGGACACCA
>CAZGMF010000145.1:0-1769 GCA_964526795.1 uncultured Clavibacter sp. | reverse complement strand
TGTCGACCTTGTCGGCGAGCGACTGGACGGCGGTGAGCAGCATGGGGACGAACACCGAGTAGCGAACGGACAGGGTGCCGTCTTCGTCTTCGGCGACCATGCTGGGGAAGATGGGTTGGAGCTGCTGGGCGATAACGCCAAGGAGTTTCTGGTCGCTGCCTTGCCAGTGGTAGGTGACGACCTCGACCTGGCGCAAGTCCGCTAGGTAGTCGCGGGCTGGCGCGATGTTCTCCTTGAGCCGGGCGTCGGAATATCCGGCGTAGGAGTTGGTGCGGGACAGGACGTCGCCGTCTGCCTCGACCTGGAACTTTGCCTGGTTAGTTGTGGTGACGTTTGAGTTGAGGCGAAGCATGACGTCGCCTGCGGTGGCCGTGGTCCGGTAACCCTGGAAGACGATGTTGTTTGACTCGGTTATGGCTCGGGCAGAGTTGACGTTGGCGTCACAGGTAATGTCGGGAGTTACCTTGAAAGCACCGCTGCCATAGGTGGTTGTCAAAGTGAGATCGTTGCCGACAGCAGCATGGTTGAGAAGCCAGCCGTTGCTCGTTGAAGCGCCCTTGAATTGCACTGCGTCAGTAGATCCGACTTCGCCGATGACAACGCGACGCGAACTAAAGGCACCGGTACTTAGTTTTTCTGCCGTCAGATTTGCCACGTCGATACGAGCTGCGGCTACTGTTCCCGTCGTGATCACGCCGCCACTAATGCTGGTCACGTTACCGTTTACTTGAGCGCCCGTGATGAAATTGGCGATGTCGCCTGTTGTCGCGTAGCCGCTGACGCTTGTCGACGTGATGGTTGCGCCGTTGATAGTGCCGCCCGAGATAAAGCCGCCCGAGATTGTGCCGCCCGTGACTAGGCCGCCAGAGATGGTGCCGCCGACAATGCTGCCCGACTCTAAGGTCGATGACTTTATGTACCAACCGTTGATCGTGCCTGCCGTGATAGCACCAGCGGTCACCGCACCAGCCGCCAACTGCAAGGCCGTGATCTGGCCTGCCGCTATGGATGCTGATCCCCAGGCGTTCGTGACCCAGGTTGTGCCGTTGTAGACCTTGTGGATGACAGCGGTGCCGGGAGAGGTATCTAGCCACACGTCCCCCTGCAAGGGGTTAGACGGTGCGCTTGACTGCACACTGTTGCTGACTCCGCCAATGGTGCGGGCGTTGAAGTTGATTTGAGCCGTGCCGACTGCGCCTGTTCCGAGGTCGCCTTGAATGACTTGACCTGTCTGGCTGCTGGCCGCGTCGGATGGCTCGGTGTAATTTCCGGCAGGGTCGGCTCCGCGCAGTCGGAAGAAGTATGTGGTGCCTGCCGTTAGTCCGCCCACGCTGTATGAGCCTGGTCGAGCCAGTCTGCCCTTGAGGGTGGCTGTGCCGGGGGTGAACCCGGTGCCCGCCGTACTCATGTGGATTTCAACGAAGGAGGTGTCGTAGGGCCAGAGGTCGCCAGCCGAGTTGAGGCCATTCCAGATGACGTTGATGCCTTGCGGCTGACCAAGCAGGCTCGGCGTTGACGGTTTGATGAAGGCCCCAGGAGGGGGCAGCACTGGGGCGGGTTCGGTGCCCCCACCCGTGCCGGGCGGTGGCACAGGCGCGACGCCGCTGGTGCCGTCGCCGCTGGACTTGATGCCGGCGCCGCCGATGATGGAGGTCAGCCGAGCGAGCTTGGATTCCCACGGCTGCGGTGGCCGCCGCATTTCTCCGCTAGGCACTGGTGATGACCTCCAGCTCGGGCGAGAACCGCACGCCGCCGCCTTCTTCCTTCAA
>CAZGMF010000144.1:0-1774 GCA_964526795.1 uncultured Clavibacter sp. | reverse complement strand
GAAATGTAAGCGTTGGCTATCAAATTTCTACAATGGAAGAGCGAGGCGACAATTTTGTCGCTACTTCATGGATGCCCATGGAGGTCTCAATCGTGGGGATCCCCGCTGATCCTCACCAAACTGGCTTGGGTCGCTCACTAGCGCTACCTACGCCTAACACGCCTGCGGCTCCAGCCGCTTCACCCCATCACGATTCCCGAGAGGAACTAATGGACAACCCCACCCCTGATCTGGAGGTGATCCGGTCTGAAGCCCAAAAGGCTGAGCGTGACCGCATCGCTTCGATTTCCGCCCTGGCCGACAAGCACGGTCTCTCTGACCTGGGCCGTCAACTGATTGAATCTGGTCGCAGCATCGACGATGCCCGCGCAGCCGTGCTTGAGCAGCTTGGCGCCAAACAGGAGCCGATTAGCCAAGGCACCGGCGTTGTGGACATGAACGCCAAAGAGCAGCGCTCCTACAGCGTGGTCCGCGCCATCAACGCCGCTATCTCCGGCAACTGGAAGGAAGCTGGCCTTGAGCGTGAAGTCTCTGCCGAGATCGAGCGCCAAACCGGCCGTGCCACCTCGGGCTTCTTCATGCCCCACAACCTGGAGATGCGTGCTCCTTACGCCGTGGGTGCTTCCGGCACTGGTGGCGCACTGGTGGCGACTGAACTGCTGGCCAGCAGCTTCATTGATGTGCTCCGCAACAGCGCCCTGATCATGCAGATGGGCCCCACCCTGCTGACCGGCCTGGTTGGCAACGTGGCTATCCCCCGTCAAGCCAGCCAAACCGCTAGCTACTGGGTGACTGAGGCCAGCGCCATCACTGAGGCTGAAGCCACCTTTGATCAGGTGACCCTTTCGCCCAAGCAGATCGGTGCTCGCTCGCAGTACAGCCGCCTGGCTCTGCAGCAGACCACCCCGGACATTGAAGCCGTGGTCCGTAACGACCTGGCCAAAGTGCTCGCTCTGGGTATTGACCTGGCTGCCATCAGTGGTTCTGGCTCTAGCGGTCAGCCCACCGGCATCCTCAACACCTCCGGCATCGGCTCGGTGGCCATGGGTACCAACGGTGCTGCCTTTACCGACAGCGCTTCCGGTTCCACCTCCGGCCTTGACCAGCTGATCCAGCTGGAGCGTGCTGTTGATGTGGCTAACGCCCTGAACGGCAGCCTCTACTACCTGACCAACGCCAAGGTGGTGAGCAAGCTCAAGCAGCTCAAGACCGCTTACGGCGAGTACCTCTGGTCTCCCTCGGAAGGCAACACCGTTGCCGGTACCCCTGGTGGGATCAATGGCTACCCCGTGATGCGCTCCAATCAGGTGCCCAGCAACCTGACCAAGGGCAGCGGCTCCAGCCTCTCCGCTCTGATCTTCGGCAACTTCTCCGAACTGGTTATCGGTATGTGGGGTGCTCTGGAGATCCTCCCGAACCCCTACGGCTCTGGCTACACCGCCGGCTCCGTGGACATCCGGGCTATGCAGACCTGCGACATTGCTGTCAAGCACGCCGCTTCGTTTGCTGCTATTTCCGACATCATCGCCTGATGACAGCCGGGGGCGGGCAACCGCCCCTTTTTTTATCCATGAACTACAAAGTCCGCGACCATTTCTACGTTCACATGGATGGTCGGGTGTATGAGCCCGGCGCTGAACTGGAACTAGATGAGCAACAGGCGGCACGCTATGCAGCTCAAATTGAGCCTGTAGCCCCAGCCAAGCCCAGCAAAAAGGTAAAGGCTGATGACGCTAAGTGAGGATCTAGATCAGTTCCTCAACGACTTTGGCTC
>CAZGMF010000143.1:0-1775 GCA_964526795.1 uncultured Clavibacter sp. | reverse complement strand
TGACCAGCCCTGCCGCCATGAGGCAAATAGTGATTGGGTCAATTTCAGTCTCCTAAGATGCCAGTGGCAGTACCAACACCAGCCGCACCAGAGAGTAATCCTGTCTTTGGCATTTTTGCTCTACGATTGAGTTCAGACAGAATTGCTCGTTGTTCAATTGGGTCAGCACTGAACAGTTTTTTCTGCAACATTTCAGATGACTCACTGCTGATGCCTTTTGCTCGTGCAAGCAATGATGAACCAGCGGCTTTCATCAAGCCAAATACATCACCACTTGCCGCACTTTGTGCGATACCAGCAAGTTCTTTGGCTTGTTCTGTACTTGCAATACGCTCACCGCTAGGTGAACCGCCAATGATCTTCTTAGCGGTCTTGCTTTGCTCAGTCAGACCTTTTACATACTGAGAAAACTCGTTGTACTTTGCTTGGTCATCAAAGGCATAACGCAACAACAACTTTTGGTTGTCTGATTTGAAAATTTGGCGAGTAAAGTCACCGCCTTTAAAGTCACCAACTCTTGAGTTAATGTCTGCCATCATGCCAAGTCTGAATGCTTCCTTTTCATCAGGATTCATTGCTTTGATCTTTGATGCCGCCTCTTTAGGGTCAAGTTTTTGATAGTTTTGACCCATCTCAAAAGAGTTTTGAATTCTTGCTGAATCAGCAAACTCAGCATTGGCTTTTGCGTAATCTTTATTCAATGATTTAATCTTGTCATTAAACTCATTTTTTACATTGATGACATCACGACCATAAGCAGTAACCTTACCAGTTACTGCATCAGTTTCAGAGCCAATAACTCTATCTAAACCAATCTTTATTTGGTGAAGTATATCTGTGGGTACTGATTGGGCATTGCGGATTGCATCCAAGTCAGGCAATGTTTGACCATAAACAGATGCTCGTTTTTGCGCCTCTTCATAGGCTTTAACAAACACTGGTCTGTCTACATAAGTTCTAAATGGTTGTGCGTCAATAGCAAGGCTATAAGCCTTGGGGTATGCCTGACTTGCCTTCAATGCCTGAGACTCAGCCAATGCATTCAAATATTCATAACCATTGATGTCTTTTGCCAACCCTGCTTTTTCAACCAATCCCTTGACAATATCGTTTGGTTGGTCAATCAGTCTGCTTTCAAGAAATTTCTCTGTAGAACCCTTGGCTTTGGATTGAACCACATAAGCGTTGTAGGCTAGATTTTTTAGGTTTGCGCCCAAATCAGCAATGACAGGGTTAGGAACACCAATTCTTCTTAACTCATCAAGTGCTTGTTGTGCCTCTTGAGGAGTCAGGTTGTCTTTTTGCATATAACTAGCAAGCATCTTAGATGCCGCTGTTGCTTGGTCACCAATGCCAGCAGAGTTCAACACATTCTTGATGATTGTTCCTGCTTTATCAATGATGATTGGAACAGTACCACCTAATGCACCACCAAAAACAGCACCCTTTGCCGCTTCAGTGCCAGCATCTTTTTCTGCATAGCCATACCCTGCCAATGCACCAGTTGCCGCCCCTGCGCCTGTAGTACGCAATATTTGACCACCCAAACCTTCACCGCCAGTTACCAATGCTCTGGTTTCTTGTGCAAGTGGGGCAACAACCTTACCCATAATTCCCAATGGAACAGCAAAACCACCAGCCAATTCAGCAGGGGTTTTGACAGCAGGGAAGTCCTCTCCAAACTGCTTTTGCTGACCTCTTAACTGGTCACGCAATTTCACATATTCATCACTACTGATTGAGCCTGTGCGTAATGCCGCCTCAAGTTCATCCAA
>CAZGMF010000142.1:0-1793 GCA_964526795.1 uncultured Clavibacter sp. | reverse complement strand
GGATTACGGCCAGGCCCAACGAGCTTATCGATATTGAGTTATTTGATTCTTGGGTCGATAATTTAGACGCATCAACCCAGGAATCATTCTGCGCTTTTTCCGCAGACAACTATTCAATTATTGAAATTTATCTCTACTCGCGTTTCCTTGGTTACAAGGGAACAATTACTGCGTGTGAACTTTGGGTTAAAGACAACTATAAAAAACCGGATCATCGCAAGAAACTCTTGTATGAAATTGACGAGATGCAAGAGGATGTTCGCAAGCTTCGCGAAGACGTAGAAAACGGTGTGGTTAAGCGTGATGCTGGAGTTGCACGTATTGCTTCCATGCAGAAAGAAATTAGAGGCCATATTGATCAAATTGAGAAGTTTACAAATACCAAAGATCGCAAAGGTTTATTGATGGCTGGGGCTGATCGTGCCATACGCGAGTTGATGTTTGTTTTCAAAGATGATCCCATTGAGATTCCCTTGGAAGAAGCAACAATGAGTGTGTGGGCACGTATGCAACTCGAAGAATAATTCAGTTAAGATAGTTATAAATAAAACATTTATATCAATGGGCGCCCAACAAGGAAACATGGGAGATCCCCGCCAACGTCAAATGGCTCGCGAAGGCATGCGCATGCGCCAAGAAAGCATTCGCCAAAGAGAAACTGCTCCGCAAACAGGTGAAGCCTCGATGTTTTCTGGTGTTGAGCCCGGTGTTGCGCAAGTAGGAACAGTGCCTACCCGGGGAGGTATTGAGTTCGGTCCTGGCCGCGCAAACCGTTTTCCTGAACCTGGAACACCTGAATATCAAATGGCGATTGCCCGCATGCGTGGAGGTCGGGGTTGATGGCTAAAGGCAAAATGCCTCCAGAGCTCCTGGAACACTTTAAAAAGAAAGAAGCCAAGAAAGAAGACGGCACTGAGATGTCGGATAAGGAAAAGCGTAAAGCTGCTTTAGACAAAGCGCGTAAATATCAAGAACAAAAAAAGAACAAACAAGAGCAGAAATAAGATAGCATTCAGTTATTGTTTGAATTGCTATCGTGCCTAGCTATACGCATCTTGCCTATCGTCGCAATGCGAAAGCAGCGGCACGCCGCCAGCAAATCCGTACGCCGCGCAACGCAGACGCCTTGGCATTGGCGCGGGAAGATTTTGCCTATTTTTGTGAGTATGTTGCAGATAAACCACCGGCAACACATCACAAAGAATGGCATCGTCACTTTGTGACAAATGAAGACAGTAATTGTCTTATTAAGATTGCTGGTCCCAACATTGACCTCCTCGCCCCACGAGGTTCTGCTAAATCCACGGTTCTTGGTTTGCTTACCGCCTGGGCCATTGGCATTCATACTCAAGCCAAACTTCCCCTCCAAATTCTTTATCTGTCTTACACGGTTGATATTGCACGTTCTAAATCTGCAACTATTAAACGCATTATTGAAAGCAAGCGGTATCAAGAAGTTTTTCCTACTGTTCGTTTGATGAAAAACGTGACCAGTAATGAATACTGGTCCATTGATCATAAGTTTGCTGGAATTGATACTACGGGTGATGAACAATTCACCCTTTGTGCTGCGGGCCTTAAAGGCTCTGTGACTTCTAAGCGTTCTCATCTGGTCATGATTGATGACGCAATTAAATCTGCGGCAGACATTTCCAACCCTGACATCCGAAAACAGATGCAGGAAAACTGGAACGCGGTGATCGCACCAACCATGTTTGAAGGCGCACGTGCCATTTGTCTTGGTACGCGCTTCAGGCATGATGATATTCACGCTACGACATTCAATGAACAAA
>CAZGMF010000141.1:0-1810 GCA_964526795.1 uncultured Clavibacter sp. | reverse complement strand
CAGGCAAACCCTCAGGTATTTAAATATACCGATGCTAACCTTTCAACATACACAGCTGCTATCAGATCTTTCCTCAGTAATAATTCTATCACTGAAACAGTTGGAGGATTAGCTTTCAATACTGCAACTAACGCAACAGCTGCAAGAGTGTTCTTCAACGTCAATACAGGTGTATTGACCACTACAGAACCAACTGCGACAGGTTCCAAAGTTGGTATTGTTGAGTTCCTTGGATTCTCACGTATTGATGGTCAATTGTTGTTGAGAGCTTACAGACAAGCAAATGCCTTTGGTAATACAAATTTGAATGCTTACACAGCTCCATATCAGTGGGATTCCACACAGAATACTTTCACAGCCTCCACTGCGATGGTTGACCAATTTGCTTTCTTACCCGCAAGTGCAACTACAGGTCAAGCAGCTACATCCTCTGGTAAAGGTATCACTTTGGTATCCGCTTTGGAAGATCACCTTCCTGGTTTCTCCACAAACTTCACATCTAACTCAAGAGGTGGTCAATACCCAATGTCAAGAAGTGAAGATGATTTGGCATATGCTGGTGTCATCGGACCCAAAGTTTCAACCAAGTCAATCGCTGTTGGTACTATCGAAGTATCATCCGCTCTTAGAAGAACTGAGATCGAGGATATCAAAGCCAACACAGGTATGGATATCGTTCAAAAGATGGAGTCCATCCTTGTAAATGAACTTTCTCAGACAATCTCCAAGCAGATTGTTGGTAAGATATTCGAAATGGGTGATCTAAACAGAGCTTCTGCTCCCCTTGGTGGAACTGGTTCCATCACTAACCAAACTATCTTCGACCTTGATACCGCTTATGTCAACGTAGGTCCTGGTGGTGAAACCACACACGCTGTTCAACGTAAGTTGATCACCAAAATGGTTCACGCTTCTAACTACATTGCAACAGAAGGACGTGTCGGTCCTGCTCAATTCGCCGTTACCAACGGAGGTCTTGCTGCAGCTTTGATGGATATCGCAGGTTACACAATCAACCCAACCAAATCCAAAATCAATGGTTCAGGTCAACTTTATCCCGTTGGTCAAATCGGTGATATGCAGATTTATGTTGATCCTTACATGAAGTACAATGATAACAGAATCGTTATCGGTAGAAAGAACAACCCAGATCAACCTGGTATCATCTTCGTACCTTACCTCATGGCTCAGTCAATCAGCATCATCTCTGAGGCTACTTTCGCACCAAGAATGCTTCTAAGAAGCCGTTACGCAGTTGCTGAAGTTGGTTGGTATCCTCAGAAGCAGTACATGACTATCAAAGTCAACGACGCTTCCACATACCTCAACTAATCAACAATTATGTGAAGATTATAAAAGAGAGAACTTCGGTTCTCTCTTTTTTTTTGTGAACAAATCCACTTTTTTCTAATAGGAGCAAATGTGTCCTTAGATATATATGTCTATGAAAAGTGAAGAAATATTGAAATTGATCGGTGGAAATCCATTAAGACTAAGAGAGACTTACTTCTCAAACAATTATCCCGAACTACACGAGGAAATTTGTAGATTCACCGAACATTTGACTTTACCATTCAAGCAAAAGTTATTCCATTTCATCCGTGATCTTGATAGATATGTAGTATGCAAAAAATGTGGTGGGGAAGTTAGTTTCCATAGAAATTGGTTGGATGGATACAGAGATTACTGCAGCTCCAAATGCACTCAGTCAAATCCTTCGACAAAAGAGAAGAGAAAAAATACAACCATTCAAAAATGGGGAGTGGATAATATTTCAAAATTACCATCTATAAAGGAGAAACAGGCAGAA
>CAZGMF010000140.1:0-1814 GCA_964526795.1 uncultured Clavibacter sp. | reverse complement strand
TCGATTTGGACCACCATTGAGGAATGTCTGAACCCGCCTCTGGTTTGGGAAGATGGTCGTGGTTGGTTCACGACCGAACCATTTAGCGAGTTGGAAATCTTTAATTTCCCGGAAGGGATCGGACCGGTCGAGTGCGTCAATGTCGAGCACGAAGAGGTTGTCCTTATCCCCCAGAAAATCGATGCGAAGAAGGTCAACTTCAAGTACGGGCTCGGCGCAGAATTCATCCAAATCCTCAAGACCATCAACATGCTCGGTATGGATCGAAAAGAGAATGTCGATGTCCAAGGTGTTTCCGTGGCCCCGCGCGATCTTCTCGCCGCATCGCTGCCCGATCCGGCAACCCTCGGCGAGCGAATGAAAGGGAAGACTTGTGCCGGAACTTTGGTTCGCGGACTCGACAAAAAAGGTGAACCTAAGGCTGTCTACATCTATAACGTGATTGATAACCAGTGGTCGATGCGCGAATACGGCGATCAGGCAGTTGTCTGGCAAACAGCAGTAAATCCGATTATTGCGATGGAGTTGATCCATAGCGGAACTTGGCAACCACGGGGAGTCAATGGTCCAGAATGGTTTGATCCAAAACCATTCCTCAAACTTCTTGAGGAATATGGAACTGCTTGGCATATCCGCGAAGAGGACACGTCAGGTATTAAGAAGTGACCACTCGCCCGCTCGCACTCGTCACTGGCGCAACTGCCGGAATCGGCGAGAGTTTCGCGCGCTTCCTAGGGAGCAATGGCCACGACCTTGTGATTGTCGCCCGCGATCTTTCACGTCTTGAAGAGCGTGCCCAAACTCTGCAGAAAGACTTCGGCATCGGAGTGGAAATTATTCGAGCGGATCTCTCCACCACATCAGGAATGGAGTTGGTCGAAAGTCGATTGAAGAATCGAGAACAACCGATTGATGTACTTATCAATAATGCCGGTTTCGGTATAAATAAGAGTTTCTTGAGTAGCTCGGCCGAAGATGAGAGAGCGCTCCTTGATGTTCTCGTGACTGCGCCGATGCGGTTTATGCATTCGCTCCTACCCCTCTTGAAGGAGAGAAATACCGGAACCATCATCAATGTCTCGAGCGTCGCTGGCTGGATCGCCGGTGGAACATATTCGGCTGCAAAGTCATACCTGACCGTCTTAACTGAATCACTTCATACCGAACTTCGCGGGACCAATGTGAAAGTCCATGCGCTCTGTCCTGGCTTTACTCGCACCGAGTTTCACCAGAGAGGCAAGATGCGCATGACCGGTCTGCCCGAATTCATGTGGCTCAACTCTGATGCAATCGTTGAGGCAGCATGGAAATCTGCACAAGCTGGCGAGGTTCTCTCGGTTCCCGGACTCCAGTACAAGATTCTTAGTTCGATCAGTCGTTTTGGACCTCGGCCACTAGTGCGCAAAGTGGGAATGAACGTCCGGTCGAGGCAGAGGAAACCCTCGAACCAGTAGTTCATCAGGGATTCGTTATGGCGAAGTTATGACATTGCCATACTTTTCTGAGGATTCCTTGGGGTTTCCACCGCAATTTTTCAATATCCCTCCTCTAAGATTTCTGAATTCATCTACGCGAATTTCGGCGTGGAATTACTGAGGGGGTAGTTGTGTCAAGCCTAAAGAAGCCGATTTCGGTTCTCGCGGCAACATTTGGTCTCGTGCTTGGTCTTTCGACTGTTGTCGCGCTTCCAGCTGAGGCTGCCGCAAAGGCTGGCGCAAGCTGCACGAAGGCCAACTCCCGAACCAAGATCGGTGGCGACAGCTACATCTGCACCAAGAATCCTCTCGTCAAGAATGCAAAACTCACCTGGGTTT
>CAZGMF010000139.1:0-1814 GCA_964526795.1 uncultured Clavibacter sp. | reverse complement strand
ATCACCTCGGTGAAGTGGCGTCGCGCCATGAATTACGCAACAATTCCGTTGTGAAATCCCCGGTGAATTCTCTGGCCCCTTCTGAGGACCTCCGCACCCGCGACCAGGTCGCTCGCGCCATCCTCGAATCAGGGCCATCGACCGCCGTTGCTCTGGCAGAGAAATTACAACTCACCCCTGCAGGTATCCGACGACATTTAGATTCGCTCGTCGATGAAGGAATTTTAGAAGAGCGCGAACCGCATATCCGCAGCACTCGTTCACGTGGACGCCCCTCCAAAGTATTTGTCATGAGCGACACTGGCCGGGAACGTTTCGAACATTCCTATGATGATCTTGCAGTTTCCGCGCTGAAGTACATCGCGGCAAATAGCGGCGAGCATTTAGTGACGGGCTTTGCACGACACCGAGCTGACGAGATCGTTCGACGTTCACAGACAAGAGTTTCAAAAGCAAAGAATTCCATTTCTGGCCTCGCTGAATTTCTTAGCGAAGAGGGCTACGCAGCCAATACGCACGCCCACGGAATCGGCATCGAGTTATGCCAACATCATTGCCCCATCGCACACGTTGCCGCCGAATTTCCACAGCTATGTGAAGAAGAGACCGCTGCATTTTCAAAGATTCTCGGTACCCATGTCCAACGTTTAGCGACGATCGCGCATGGAGACGGAGTTTGCACCACATTCATTCCCCAAATCAGCAAAGATAAGAAGTTCGAACCCAAGAACGCCACCACGAAGAAGAGAAAGCTGAGCACACGATGAGTCAGACAGCGCATCCCGAACTAGAAGGTATTGGTAATTATGAATTCGGCTGGTCCGATAAGAATGATGCCGGTGCAAATGTAAAGCGCGGTCTCAATGAGGATGTTGTACGCGATATTTCTGCCAAGAAGAGTGAGCCGCAATGGATGCTCGACCTGCGCCTCAAAGGACTTTCACTCTTCGATAAAAAGCCACTTCCAAATTGGGGATCTGATCTCTCGGATATCAAGTTCGACACCATTAAGTATTTCGTTCGCTCCACTGAAAAGCAGGCGACATCGTGGGAAGAGCTTCCGGAAGATATTAAGAACACCTATGACCGACTAGGCATCCCAGAAGCTGAAAAACAGCGCCTGGTTGCTGGAGTTGCTGCGCAATATGAATCTGAAGTTGTGTATCACTCAATCCGTGAAGATCTCGAGAAGCAAGGCGTGATCTTCCTTGATACCGACACTGGACTTCGCGAGCACGAAGATATTTTCAAAGAGTTCTTTGGATCTGTTATTCCAGTCGGTGATAACAAGTTTGCAGCGCTCAACACTGCGGTCTGGTCTGGCGGTTCGTTTGTTTATGTTCCAAAGGGCGTTCATGTAGAGATTCCACTTCAAGCATATTTCCGAATTAACACCGAGAATATGGGTCAATTTGAAAGAACTCTCATCATCGCTGATGAAGGCTCCTATGTTCACTATGTAGAGGGCTGCACCGCTCCGATTTATTCATCAGACTCGCTTCACTCTGCAGTCGTAGAGATCATCGTTCGCAAGAATGCGCGCGTTCGTTACACCACCATCCAGAACTGGTCCAACAACGTCTATAACTTGGTCACGAAGCGCGCAACATGTGCTGAAGGTGCGACCATGGAATGGATTGATGGCAACATCGGATCTAAGGTGACGATGAAATACCCAGCAGTTTTCATGATGGGTCCTCACTCCAAGGGTGAAACTCTCTCCATCGCATTTGCCGGAGAGGGGCAACACCAGGATGCAGGCGCGAAGATGGTTCATGCAGCGCCTTACACATCATCAACAATCATCTCCAAGT
>CAZGMF010000138.1:0-1817 GCA_964526795.1 uncultured Clavibacter sp. | reverse complement strand
AGCGCAAGATTATCCTGGCTTGCTTTTGGCCCAACGTACTCGAATGTGGCACGAATTCTTCCAGAAAAAGCACCGCCACCGCCAGTAAGCCCAGATGGCATAGTTTTTGCTTTTGCACTTGGCCTTGTCATCATCTTCCAGCTGTTTGATTTTGCCCTGCTTCTCATCATTGCCGGATGAGAGGTAATGGATATGTAGCGATATCCAAGACCGCGACACATTGAGGCGACATAGCCACTAAGGGCATTCCCGATGCCGATGCCCTGAAAATCTGGAAGCGTCACAGTTCTATGCTCTCTTTTTATTATCGCCGATGATGGATGCGGGAAATGTAGAAACGACGCAAATGCTACAGGAGTATCGCGCCAAAAAGCAACAAAGCACTGAGCGGCTTTGTGCAGCGATGTATCTAGATAATGATGCTTCCTGAAAAGTTGCCACGCGTCTGAATGAACTCTCCGAACTTGAAGCTCAATTTTTGGCCGTTGAAGCAACCTCCCGGCCGTGAATCGGTTGATATGCGGCTCGTATATCCAGTCCGGTTCCAGCCATTCAGCAATATCGTAATGGCACGATACAGCAATAAATTTCTTTCCGCGTCGCCTCACAGCCTTCTGAATGGCCGCACTTCCGATCATCGCCACGTTTCTGTCCACAACACTGGTAAATTCGTCTACGACCGAGATTTCGTGATCGTCAACAAGAACGCGCGCCATGTTTGCGCGGAACTGTTCTCCGTTCGAAAGAGCATGAAACGGGCGCACCCACGAAGGAGGAGAACTGAATCCAACAGACGAAAGAGCGTCAACGATGTCCTTAATGCTCATGCCTGGCGGGAATCCATCAACTATGCTTTTATCTTTTGACCAGTCAAATTCATTTGCCAGATATGCCCCAAACAGCTCACGCGCGACGGTGCTTTTCCCGCTTCCAGACGGCCCAACAATCAACCCGACATTCCAATTTTTCGGAAGATCGATATCAACGCGCCATTTCTCTTGACTTTTCTCCGAAGGAGGAATATCAAACAGCCCCTCGAGCTGCATTAGGCGCGGAGTCCTGACAACATCAACCTGCCTTACGATATCAACGCCTTGCATTTGATTCCCTCCGTATTCAGTCGCTCCAACAATTCAGCCTGCTCTTCTTCTGTTCTGCATTCAATCATGATCGCGAATTGAGATGGGATGACATCCTCGCTCGAATTCAGCTCGCCGCCAATCGCTGCTCCGTATTCCAGTCCATTCTTCTCTGCAAGCTCAGCAAGCATTGATTGCACGCCAGCACTCGCCGTGCTCACGTCCTGAAGCAGCGCATCAAGATTCTGCTTATCGGCGGCAGCCATCGCGCTGATCGGATCAATCGTCAGAAGAATCTTCTGCTCCTCCTCCTCCGACAGCTCCACCTCGATAAACGGCACGGGCGTTTCATCGCCCAGCTTCAGCGCCTCCTCGATGCGCGCGTGACCATCGACGACGTTTCCAGTTGTGCGATTCACGATGACGGACTGCACCCAGCCGACTTCGGACAACACGCCGGTGAGCGCTTCACGCTGCGCCTTCGGATGGATGCGCCAGTTCAGTGGATTGGCCATGAACTGGGAAGCAGCCTGTTCCCCGTGACCGACGATGCGATTCTTCCAGGTCACGAGCGCCTCCCCTGCCAGAAATCAGTGAGCACGCCGATGTAGCGCGCGACGTTGTAGCCCTGCCAATTCGGATGCGATCCAATCTGGAAGATGCACGCTGCATCCATCACGACTGGAAGCACGCGCCGATATTCGAGCCACCAGCTGCACCAGCGCGCGAATTGCGCAT
>CAZGMF010000137.1:0-1841 GCA_964526795.1 uncultured Clavibacter sp. | reverse complement strand
TTGAGATCGTGATGTTAATCCTCAAAGCCTTTTCGGTGATCTGATGCGTAACAAAACTACTGCCATTTTCGTTACGCTGCTGCTCCTGCTTTGCGGCGTTGCCTCGGCACAGGTCGAGACGCAGGTGACACGCAAGAAGGCACTTCTGGGCGTCACGAATCCCGTCGTCCAAGGCAACCGCATCTTGGTTGGCGAAGACAGCAACGTTGCCGTCAGCGATGTCGTGCTGCTGGACATTCGCACGGACTACAAATTCACCCGACTGAAGGCCAAGCAAAACGGCAACCGCATCGAACCGGAAAAGGTCGGCGAGGCGACTTACCTGTTTGCCGGTGCCGGTTCGTATGTTGTCGAAGTCACCGTTTTCGACCCCGAGAAGGGCATCGACGACAAGGAAGTCACGTTCACGATTGGCGGCAAACCATCACCTCCGGGGCCGACGCCGGACCCGACACCGGAACCGCCCGATCCCTCCGTGGTTCCGAATGAATACGGCGTCGGCCTGGTGGCGTTTGAGAACGCACCCAGCGACACGGCAAACGCCAAGGCATGGGCGGGAATGTACCGTGCCAAGGCTGGCCAGTTGTTTGGCGAAGGCGGGCTGGCAAGCATTGACCGCATTCTTGCCGACATCAATACAGCCGTTGCCGCAAGGCAGTGCGTTGATAAAGCCAAGTGCGAGCAGTGGGGCGTCTGGAAGACGAAGCTGGACGCCGCAATCAAGGCCGAGCAAGCCAAGCGTGGCAGCTTTAGCCGCCAAGACTGGTACGGAGCATTGACGGAAATAGCGACCGCACTGGAGGCTGTACGTTGACCATCAATCATCGCAATTCGGGCCGGCTTGGCTGGGCTCACGAATCCGAGAATTATGAACTGCTTGACAGCGTCGGGTTGGATGCTGGAGTTGTTTTAAAGCAATATCAAAACACGTTTCCGAAGTTTGATGCAACTGCTGATCCTCTTGGCGTGGTAAAGGTATTCGACCAAGGGCAGCTCGGCAGTTGTCAGGGCAATGCACTGGCGCAAATTTTTAGCATTTGCTACTTCCTAGCCACCGGACGGCACGAGACATTTAGCCGGGCTGCTGGCTATTACCTGGCACAACAAAAGGACGGAATCCGCGGCGATAACGGCAGCACGCTCAGCGGCGGCCAGTGGGTCGCAACCCAGCATGGAATGTGCCTAGATGCTGATTGGCCATACGTTGCCAAGTACAACCCAAAAATGCCTGATTCGGCACGAAACAAGTTCCTGTTCAAGCTCCAGACAACAAAACCTTTTCGCGATGTGCAATCGATGCTGGAATGGCTCGAGCAGGGACTTCCTATTCAAACCGGCCTGCTTTGGGGTAGCAGCTGCGAGCAGGAAGTCGTCGACAACTACAGTCTCCGCGGCGGCGGCGGTCACAGCACCGTATTCTGGCAGCTCAAGCCGAGCGGCAACGTCCGCATGATCAACTCATGGGGAAACTGGATGCAGGACGGTTGCAATGAATGGACGGTTGAATCGATTGCCAAAACGCTAAAGACGAATCAAACGGTTTACATCGGGTATGCACCTGATGGGATGTCATTTCCTAATCCGACTCCGATTGCTTGAAAGGACGCCAATGCAGACTGATTTAACCCTAATCGGTGCCTTAGGCGTGGCGGTCACGACGCTGGCCGGCTGTGTGGCCTACATGGGCCGCTGGTTCGTCCAGCAGTTTGAAAACCTCAAGTCGGAAGTCACTGAATGCCGCGAGGACCGGGAAAAGCTCTGGGAACGCATCGCACAATTAAGCCATAAAATCGACAGCCAGTAAGGAGACTAAAGCATGCCAGCGATTGACAACATTCCAC
>CAZGMF010000136.1:0-1843 GCA_964526795.1 uncultured Clavibacter sp. | reverse complement strand
AAGGTCGAGGAACTGATGGCGAAGATGGGCGGCGAGGTTGAAGCTAACGCCGCTCGGTTCAGCACCATTGACACGGCACTGTCAGCGTTGGCGCAGATGCCGACCGCTGCACCCAAGAAAAGAGCAAGTGACGCTGTTGTTGAATCGGTGAAGATGAGCCGCGCCAGCAGAATTGCAGAATTGAATGAAACCCTAAAAACCCTAAAAAAATAAACTATGTCATTTTCAATCGGAGGACTAACCGACTACGTGGAGCAGAATAAGCTCCCGTTGTTGACTACTGCCGTTTTCGACGCGAAAACGCAGTCGCTCATGCAGAAGCGTGTGGGCGTAAAAAATCAAGAGGCGTTGAACCTTATGGACACCGACGCCGTGTTTCAATCGGCCACCGCGTGTGCGTGGGTAGCCAGCGGCACAACCACGTTCAGCCAGCGCGTCATCAGCGTTGCGCGTGTTAAGGTGCAAGAGGAGTTGTGTCCTCGAGAGCTGGAAACCAAATGGCTTGCCACACAGCTTTCGCAAGGCAGCAACTACGAAGGTGTGCCCTTTGAGCAGGCGTTCGCAACGCAGAAGGCTAAGCGAATCGCCGCCAACATCGAAACTGCTATTTGGCAGTCGACATCGGCGACAGGCGCGTCTGGATGGACTGGAGGGTCGGCTACAATAAGCGGTGACGCTACGTTGAACAAGACCGTAGGACTTTTGCACTTGATGGAGAAGACAACGGCATCAGCTACTATCGTGTCATCGTTGGCAGGTGCAGCGTTCAGTGACGCGACAGTCGTTTCGGCGTTTGAGAACGTATACCAAAACATCCCTGTTGCGATCATCAGCAAGCCTGACCTTGTTGCCTTTTGCGGATGGGACGTGTATCGTTTGTTAGCTACCAAGCTGGTAGGGTTAAACCTGTATCAGGGTGACCTCGGGCAGCTTGGCAACGGCGAGATGTTCTTCCCCGGCACAAACCTCAAGATCGTTGCGGTGAATGGCATGAACAACACGCGCAGGATCGTTGCTACTTCGCTTGAGAACCTGTACTACGGCACGGACTTGCTCTCCGACGAAGACCAATTCCGCATCTGGGCATCCTACGACAATGACCAAGTGCGCTTCCAAGCGGCGTTTAAGTACGGTGTGCAGTTTGCCTTCCCTGAACAGATGGTGTTGTACAAAGCGTCCAACGCGACTACACCTGCAGGCTGATGACGTGGGGAGGGGCAACCCTCCCCGCTTCTTTTCTTTTGTCAATAACTAAACGAAATAGATATGCCTTGCGCTCTAACAACTGGATATAAATTAGGATGCCGCGACAATGTGGGCGGCATCACGGAGGTACGCCTCATCGCCTTCAACAGCGTCACTGGCACCATCGTTGTAGATGGTTCGGGCGTTGTCACTGGCACTTTCCCTGCATCAGGATTTTACAAGTACGAAGTGCCGAAGGGTGCTGGTCAGTTCACTGAAACTGTCAACGCATCAACTGAAAACGGCACGATCTTCTACCAACAGGAGTTGGTATTCCCGATTAACCGCATGACGCAGACAGTGCGCAACGAACTGCGACTGCTGGGGTTGAATAGGCTGATGGCTATTGTCACTGACCGTAACGGCAAATACTGGCTGCTGGGCCGCTCGAATGGCTTGGATGTTACCGCTGGCACTGCGCAGACAGGAACGGCGATGGGTGATCGCAATGGCTATGAGATGACGTTTACAGGCATGGAGGAGTTGCCATGCAGCGAGGTTTCTTCGTCAATAATTTCCGCATTGACCAGCGGCACGCAGATCACTGGCGGATCGTAAGTATATTAGCATCAGTTTTGGTTGGTTGGTGAACCCTGCG
>CAZGMF010000135.1:0-1845 GCA_964526795.1 uncultured Clavibacter sp. | reverse complement strand
CCAAGACCACGCTCTTGTTCGGCGATGCAAAGTCATCTTTAACTAAGGTTGTTTCAGCGCTGAAAGGTTTGTAAGAACTCTCTGCTTTTCTGGATAACTCTCTGTTTCTAAATAACTCTCTACTTTTCTGGATAACTCTCGTTTTTTTCCCGATAACTCTCTGCTTTTCTGGATAACTCTCTGTTTCTTTCCGCTTTTTTTGTCAGTCCCTCCCCTCACACTGCGCCTATGTCATCAGGTGCACTTCGTTTTGAAAAGGTCGAGATTGATAAGACCATCGAGGAGCAAATAATCGACCTGCTTTATCAGCCTGGCGGCTATAAAACCCTGGGCACCCTTATCGACATTGATCCCAAGACGTTGAGCGCTTCTGGGCGCATCGACTATCTCGCTGCCCTGGAGAAACAACACTCATGGCTCACATCCCTTATTCAAGATGCCACCTTGGCCATCGCTGGTGCGACGCCGAATGAGTCGGATCAAATCTGGGATGGAGTTGATGAGTCAGAGCGCGAAGATGTTGCAACGGCTCTTCGACTTTCTCCTTCGACTGCTCAGATGCGAATTGATGTCGCTCGTACTCTCTCAAACCATCTTCCTGCTACCTGTGATGCGCTCTCCACGGGAGTTATCTCTGCCAGCCACGCCACTCTTATCGCTCGAGAGACTGCCGATGCCTTGAAACGTGGCGTCTCCCCCGACATTCTCTGCACCATTGAAGATAAGGCCATCGCATTCTCTGAATTTCATACACCTGCCCAAGTCGGACGAAAACTTCGAACTCTCTTTGCCAAATATTCGCCAGCGGAGTTTGAGGCGGCGCACGAAATTGCTCGCGACACAAGAAGTGTCCGTCTCTTCCCGGAAGGTGATGGCATGTCAACTCTCATCGCTCTTCTCCCTGCAGAAGAGGCACAGACTGTCTATCTCGCCATCAATGCCATGGTTGAATATCAAGAAAAATCCCAGAACTCTGCATCGACATTTTCTTCATCGCCAACTTCTCCTCACACTGCTTCTTCTCACACCGCTTATGCCCACACCGATTCTTACGCTTCTTCTCACAGCCCTCTTCACACCGATTCTTACCCTTCTTCTCACAGCCCTCTTCACGTTTCTTCTTCTAATGCTGCTTCGCATAACTCGGATTCCTCTTCTAACTCTTCCTCAGCAAAATTCGACCCCAACACTTCTTCCGCTGCTTCCGCTGAGAAAATGGAGATGCGACGTGCGGATGCTCTCGCTGCGATTGCTGCTGATTTCCTTGGTCGAATTTCTGATAATTACACCCCGCATCGCCGTCCGGTCTCGATCAATCTCACCATCGACCTTCCAACCATGCTCGGGCTGGCAGAAAACCCTGCCCAACTCTCAGGATATGGACCCATTCCGGCCTCCATCGCGAGAAATCTTGCGGCCGATGGAAAATGGCGAAAATTCATTACAGATCCCGAAACGGGAAATCTGCTGGATTGTGGACGAGAAAGTTACATTCCGTCCCAACCGCTCGTCGATTTTCTTACCGCTCGTGACCGAATCTGTCGATTCCCTGGGTGTTCCCAACCTGCTCGACTTGGCGATATTGATCATGCCCAAAGTTGGGAATCGGGCGGTCTGACTAATGTGGCAAACCTTGGATTTCTCTGTCGTCGACATCATCGACTCAAGACGCATGGAGGCTGGAAGTTGGAAAGCCATGCCGATGGTTCCTGCACCTGGACTTCTCCTAACTCTCAAACCTATTTTGTTCCAGCTCGACCCATCAATGAGGCCGTGTAGCACGAAGGCTTACAGATCAACACCCTGCAAATCATTACGTTTAAGTTCGATGCCCAGTAAATAGAT
>CAZGMF010000134.1:0-1890 GCA_964526795.1 uncultured Clavibacter sp. | reverse complement strand
GCCCGCCTTGTGGCCGATCCTGCACGGGAATTCCCCCGCTGATCCCCTCGTCGCAATATAAATGCTTCAGCTCCATCCCGCGCAATTTGCAGAACAGCCCGATTCGCTCCTGCTGAGCAGCCAGCGAAACGCCGCCGCTGGCTTGCTCCTCAGTTGACACCCGTGTGTATCCATAAGCCAGCATCAATTCCTCTTTTTCAAATAAGTTTCCGCTTTGATTGCTCATGGCTTGCTATCTGACATTGATCCTGTATACCCATCCCCTTCCCCCACCATCCCGCCCTCAGCGCGCCCATTCTCCCTGAGCAGGTCTTCCCACACCGCGACCTCGGGTGACGATACAGATAGGCTAATAAATACATTAGAACAACCGCAATTGAGGTTGATTTTCAATGCTATTCTGAGTCCAGTATTCCAGTCGTGCTGAGGCAATCTTGAAATACTCCTCGTTCTGTTCCAACCCATAGCAGCGCCGCCCTTCCAGGGCTGCCGCAATCGCGGTGGTTCCACTCCCCAGAAACGGATCAACCAGCAGCCCGTTTTCGGGGCATAGGAGCCGCACCAGCCAGCGCATCGCTGCAATCGGTTTCACGGTCGGGTGCCAGTTGTGGACGGCTTCAGCGGTCCTCCCAGCGCCCGCACGGGGGTTATTCAGGCCAGCGGTGCCCTCCTCTCGGAAGGTCGCCTCAGCCCCGGTTCGCGGGGGGAGGGTTTCGCAGCCCGCCTCTTTTTCCTTTCGGGCGGGCTTGGGAAGGTAGAAAAAAGGCTCCTGCTTTTCCAGATCCCAGGTGATCTGAGGGAAAAACTGCGCCTTGTCCCCAAGAATTGCCATCGGGCAATCTGGCTGGCACCCGTCCGCCCTACAGCCCCAGGCATGGCCTAAAATCACGTTTGGGGGCCACAATCCAAGTTCCTGACCGGGGTTCTGGTGGGTGTCCATTGGTCCGTATTCCCCATAGACAGGCCGGTTTTCCTTCTTTGAAGCCTTTGCGCTGCGGCTGTGGGTCTGCACCTTTCGGGGCACGGCCACCCGGCACGCATCCACGTTGATCCCCCCGGCGCCGTGCGCCTTGAGGTTGGTAACCAGCGTTCCCGCCAGGGGTTTCCGGGCCAGCAAGATCGGCTCCTGGGCAGGCTTCAGGGCGGTCCCCCAACCGCTCCAGAGCTTCGCCAGCTCGCTTTTGGGGGCGGTAACTGGAATGTCTACCCCCACCTGCTTTGCGCCCACCCCGTAGGCGCCTATGCCCTTTGCCCCGGCCTCGGTGGTTTGCCGAGGTGCTTTTCCCCGAACCAGATCGTTCATGTTTTCCCCCCCGATCCCCCGTTTCCAGCCCACGACTTCCCGTTCTTCCCCGGCGTCTGCATCCAGGGCCTTGCTCAGATCCTTGCTCTTGGGGAAGCCTTGAGAGTAGATCCAGCTTATCGAATCCCGCATTTCAAAGCCCGCTAAGCGGATCGCAATCCCCATCAGATCCACCGTGCGGCTGCCCGCAAAGCTCGCCAGCCATCCCCCAGGAACCAGAACCCGCAAACATTCCCGCCAGAATTCCGGTCCAGGCACCCAGCTATCCCAGGAGCGATTCATAAACCCGCCCCCTTTGGGTTGGTATTCTTTGCCCTCGATCCAGGCTTTCAAGCACGCTGTAACGTCTTCGGGGGTGTGGTTCGACAACCCATAGGGGCTGTCCATAATAAACGCATGGACCGAATTTGAGGGTAACGCCCGCAGGGCTTCAAGGTTGTCTGAGCAGGTGATACGGATTTGGTCAAACTCTCTATCCATGCGAATGGAACCTCCGCAGCCTCATAGCTAACACCATTATATCTGTCCATGCACCGGTCGGTGCGTGGACAAAAAAAGGGGCGCAGAATAGGCTGGAAGCAGAGGAA
>CAZGMF010000133.1:0-1892 GCA_964526795.1 uncultured Clavibacter sp. | reverse complement strand
GAAGTATCGGGCGAACAGCAATAGAATTAGCGATAGCCACAGGTATAACACCAGATTATTGGCTGAACGCAGACCCTATCTATTGGCATACTGCAATCAATATTTTAGAAGAACGCAATAATGGCTAAAGCAATTACTATTAAACCTGTTGATCGTGAATATAAAGGTTTGTTGCGTACGTTTGGCAAAATGGACGACATTGCGAAAAACGATATGAAAAAAATTGCACAAGATTTAGCTGAACGTGGTGGTAATTATGCTAAAGGTGCGGCATCTCGCGCACCATATAATGTTCGTCAAGCATTAGCTGTTGCTGACTCAATTAAAATATCCAAATCAGATAAAGCACCAAGTTTTAGTATTGGTGGTAGAAATAAAGTTGGTGCTAGTGCTTTTAGTGCTGGTTATGTAATAATGGGTAACGAGTTTGGATCAAAGCAATATAAACAATTTCCTAAACGCTCACCAAGTCAAGGTAGAGGAAATAGGGGTTGGTGGTTATATCCTGCAATGTCAAGATTTCAACCAACAATTGCTAAAGAATGGCTTAAAGGTTATGAAATGATTAGAGATGCTTGGATTGGTAGAATTTAATGGCTGATATTCGTACGCTAAAATTAGCATTACTTGCTGACACTAAAGATTTTATTGACGGCCTAGATAAAGCTAATCGTGAAGCCAAAACATTCACTAATAAACTTGATGATGCACTTTTTGGTGCTGCTAAGGCCTTTTTGGCTGTTGGTGCAGCTGCTGGTGCTATGGCTATTAAAATTGGTCTTGATGCTGTTAAAGCAGCTATAGAAGATGAAAAAGCACAATCAAGTCTCGCCCAAACTTTACGAAATACTGTTAAAGCAACTGATGCACAAATCAAAGCAACTGAAGAATATATTGATAAAACTGCTAGAGCCACAGGTGTTGCTGATGATCAATTAAGACCAAGTTTAGATAGACTTATTCGTTCTACTAATGATTTAACTAAAGCACAAAAACTTCAACAATTAGCATTAGACATTAGTGCTGGTACTGGTAAAGATTTAGCAACTGTTACCGAAGCTCTTGGTAAAGCCTATGACGGCAATCTTGGGGCTTTAAAACGCATTGGTGTGCCTCTTGATGAAAATATTATTAAGACTAAAGATTTTGATGCAGCAGTTAAAGTTTTATCCGAAACTTTTGCAGGTCAAGCAGATATTGCAGCTAATTCATTTGCTGGTCGTATGGCAAGAATTAAAATATCTATAGATGAAGCCAAAGAAACTTTAGGTCAAGCGTTACTTCCTATACTTGAAAAGTTTGCTAAGTTTGCTACCGATACTTTAGTTCCAGCGTTAGAAGATTTTGTTGCAGGTTTAACTGGTGGCCAACCTAATTCAGTTAAGAATGCTGTTAAAGATGTTAAAGGTAGAATTGTTGAATTTAATGATGGTTTAGAAAAAACAGCGAATACTGGTGCTTATGGACTTGGTGTTGCATTGCAGCAATTAGGTCAAACAATATCTGATTTAAATAAAACTGCTTTTGGTGTATCTGGTGCTGATAGTGGATTAAAACAATTATTAGATTTATTAACTAAAATAACTAATGCTATTGAAGATGCAATTGGTGCATATCAAAGACTTCCAGATGTAGGTAAATTATTAGTTAATCCAGTAGGACAACTTTCACCTCTTGTTCCAGCAACAGGTAATTTAGTATCTAGCACAAAACAACAAGTGGTAAATATTTACAATAATGTTAAAGGTGCTATAGATCCACAATCAACAGCTAGAGCAATATCTAAAGTAACAAATACAGCTTATGCAACTACGGGACTTCGTGCGTTTAACTACTGATGCCAATATTTACACCTACCCACAGAATAACAATTGCAGGGGTTGAATACACTT
>CAZGMF010000132.1:0-1895 GCA_964526795.1 uncultured Clavibacter sp. | reverse complement strand
AGAGAAGTGGCGCAGTTTCGCCAGCAATACGAGCTACGCCAAGAATTACTGCGGTAATAAGTCCACTCTTTGCAGCAGGCACCACAACCATAGCCACCGTGCGCCACTGGGTAGCTCCTAGGGCAAGGCCCGCTTCACGCAGATCTGCAGGAATAAGAAGAAGAACCTCTTCGGCAGTTCGTGCCACTGTTGGCAGCATCAAGATTGAAAGAGCGAGAGAACCCATGAAGCCGCTAAATCCACGGCCCGTTCCGGAAATAAATGCTGAGTAAATAAATAACCCCGCAACAATGGATGGCACGCCGCTCATGGCTTGAACCAAGAATCGAATCAGGCGTGATCCTGGTCCCTTAATCTCGGTGAGATAGAGCGCCGTTAGAATTCCAAGTGGGACTGAGATCAGCATTGCAAATAAAATAAGAAACAGTGTTCCAATAATGGCGTGGAGAATTCCGCCTTTACTAAGTGGATCATTAACGGAAGCCAAAGCCATATCGTTCGTGAAAAAACCTACATAGATTCCGCGAATTCCTCGGACAAAAACGGTTCCCATAATGCTCACGATTGGAAACATCGCAGTGATGGCCCCGATAGCAACAAAAGTTCCCACCGCTGCATTTTTAGCAGCTTGTCCGCCGCGCTGAATTCCCGCAGCTAGAGACAAGGAGATGATTGCTAACGCCGATGCCGCTAGAAATGCACCAAGCTTTCCGGCAATACCTGTGAATTCAATCAAGAACCACGTTCCAAGAATAACAGTTAGGCCTGCGATGAAATTGGGAACCATCGCCTTGGGAGTTGCGCGCCAAGGCTTGCTCGGCTTTGGAGTTGTGATCGTCATTAACGTCCTTGCCGTCCGGAGCGATTGACGATGAGATCTGCAAGCATGTTCACAACAAGTGTGAGAATAAACAGAATCAAACCAGCAGCCATCAGAGCCTTGATTTCTTCTGCTGAGGCTTCACCAAATTTAAGGATGATGAGAGAGGCTACGTTTCCTCCTGCACCCAGAAGTATCTGGAAATTCGCTTGGAACACGATGTTCAGAACAGTAAATACTGCAACGGTTTCGCCCATCGCACGACCAAGTCCCAACATCGCACCACCAACCACGCCGCTCGAACCGAAGGGCAATACAACGGCTCTAATCATTGACCACTTTGTTGCACCTAAGGCATACGCAGCTTGAATTCGATCGAGAGGAGTCTGCGAAAAGACTTCTCTCGCTACTGATGTAACAATCGGAATAATCATGATAGCTAGAACAACGCCTGATACAAATGGTGAGCGAGTAAACACTGGGGTCGAAACTTCGAATAGCGGAACAAAACTAAAATACTTATGGAGCAGTTTTGCCCAATACTCAGCGCTCGGCATCAATACATTTAGTCCCCATAGCCCAAAGAGGATTGAAGGAAAAGCTGCCATGAGGTCTACTACCGATACGAGAAATCCCCTCAGAAAATTAGGTGCGTAGAAATTTAAGAACAGCGCGGTAGCAACTGCAATGGGAACTCCAATCACGACAGCGATCAACGCTGTAATGATTGTCCCGATAAGCATCGCGCCGATTCCATAAACGGACGGTTGATCTCCCGATAATCCATCGGCATTGATCGATGAGTACCATTCATAACCTGTGATGAACTTAAGTCCTTCGCGGGTGATGATTTCAAATCCACGAAGACCAAGAAATAGCGCAATCGCAGAGAGAATAACCAGGGACGAAAGTCCACCAAAAAAAACTACCGACCGAAAAACTTGATCAGATCGTCGAGGTTGGGTTGTGATCTCTCGCGGGGCAGGTGTCGGGCTCGATGCCTGTTTCTCGGTGATGGCCACGAGGCGGATACTGCTAGCAAGGATGGCGCGAAGGGTTGAGTTCGAGTTAACAG
>CAZGMF010000131.1:0-1936 GCA_964526795.1 uncultured Clavibacter sp. | reverse complement strand
AAATGACCAAACTACAACCAGTAGCAATCTCAGACAAGTACAAAGAAGCCGCAACGGAGATGTTGTACGAAGCGATTGATGAGAACCCAGACACGGCAATCATCATCTTGTTTTGGAAAGATCGTGGCCAGTTCAAGATCAAAACGAGTGCTACACAAGACAGACTCCAACTGATCGGTGCGTTGACTGAAGCACTGCACAAAGTTGTTAAGGATGGGTACGCATGAGCAATCTCTATGACCCGGCACGATACGATTTGAATTACGACCCCGCACGATACGGACGCAACTGGAACGGACACCCTTTTGGAGAGAAAAACATGATGGAACAAGCGAAACAAATCCGCAGCCAAGCGGTTTACGGACAGGAAGCAGGTGAGCAGCAGAAAATGAGCAACATCGCAGATCAGATGGGGCACATGGAAAACCACATCAGTTTTTTGATGAACGCCATCGACACGCTGGAATCCCGTCTGCACATGGTGCTGCGGGAGGAACCCGGCAAAGCGGAGTCTGAAGGTTTAACTAAAACAATGTGCCCTTTAGCCAACGCGCTGCATACGTTTAACCGCCGACTCGACTACGCCAGCCGAAACATCATGAGCGTGATTGATCGGCTAGAGGTGTGAGATGAGCAACGTCATCCCATTTAACGGCATAACACTTCTTGATCTTGACCCAGATCAGGTGCTGGAAGCCAACAAAGGGGCTTTTGATGGGCTGATATTGATTGGCTTAAACACAGACGGCGAGGAAGTTTTTGCCTCTACTTATGCAGACGGGCCAACTGTTCTTTGGATGCTTGAACGTGCCAAGTTGCGGTTGCTCAGAATTATTGATGGAGAAAATATATGAGCATTGACGCAATGAAACGGGCGCTGGAAGTCTTGAGTCTTGAGTTGCCAATTGGTAGCCACATCGAGCTTAAGAACGCCCTCCGCGCTGCAATCGAGCAGACTAACGACTGGGATGAGGTCGAGGCTTTGCGGGAGTCATTGCGCGAGCATATGGCCGAGATTAAAAGATTGCGTGCTGTCATCGAAACCAACTTACGCGACGATAGGCGCGGGGAGAAGAACACATGACTGACCGAGAACTGATGCAGCAGGCGCTGGAGGCGCTTGAACAATACACAAGCGTAGTCACATCAGTAAACGATCCGAACAGTTGGGTCTCAGTTTCAGACGGTGGCAAGCCAGCACGAGAAGCCATCGCCGCCCTCCGCGCTGCAATCGAGCAGGCGCAGGATCCGGAGACTGAACTGGAGACCTATAAACGCTTGTATGAACTGCGCGGCAAGGCGCTGGAACGACCGTGCAGCAATTGCGGGCATCAACCGGCAAAGATTAAAGCAATGGCGCAAACTGGCTCCGCTCAAAGCGGACTGGCAGAAAAAATCCCAGCCAAAGGCACGCTTCTTGAGCAGACCCTTAAGGACGTTTGGGACGAGATGCCTCATACAGCATTGATGGATGCAATCATCGGCGGCACAGGCGTGATGCTTGGTGACAAGCGCATCGACCCGGCCAGCATCTACAAGCAGCCAGAACAGGAGCCGGTGGCGTGGGTCAACCCGAAGTGGCTGAATCCAAAAACGCGCCATTGGACTAACGACACAATTTTGCATAAACCAATTGCAGGATGGGTGCCTCTCTACACCGCACCGCGCCAATGGCAAGGGCTGACGAATGAGGAGCTTAAAGACTGTGAAAAACAGGCGATGGTGAATGGTGCGCTGCCGTTTGAACAGCGATCTTTCTTTGCCCGCGCCATCGAAGCAAAACTAAAGGAGAAAAACACATGACTGACCGCACGCGCCACAAAATGATGATTGCGATGATCAAAGAGCATTGGCGATCAATCGACCCGCAATGGAAAGATTATCCCGAGCTTTGTCACGCTATGGGGTACGAGGCAGGTTACAACGACGCAGTAGC
>CAZGMF010000130.1:0-1948 GCA_964526795.1 uncultured Clavibacter sp. | reverse complement strand
CGCCCCAGTCGTAGGGCACGGTCAGCGTGCCCGTCTTGCCCACGCACTCGCTGTTGAGCGCGATGGTCGCCATGTCGTTTTCACCGAGGTCTCCCTGCTCAGTATCTTGCACAGGGAAAGGCCCAGGAGGTGTGGGCCGTGTTGCGCTTACGCCCGTGGCGACGTACAAGTCAGACCAGTTTCGGAAGCTGTTTGACGTTGTGGTGTTTTGCGGTGATACCTCGAAACCTTCGTACCAGCCTCCGACCTTGCGTCCCCAGATCGTGCTTGCGGCTCTGCTGTCTACGAGTGTCAGACCGTCAACGTCAATAGATACTCCAGCGACCGGAGGAGAGACAAGCGGAACCAAAACCTGCGTGCCGTTGATGTAGACGGCCATCTTCACGTTCGCATCCTGCGGAGGGTTCGTGTTTGGATCGTTGTAGACCTTGAACCTGAGCGTGAAGAAATTCGAGAGAGATAGGCCAGTGAATATTCCCGTGCCCAGAGCTATCGCCGACGGCATCTGTGCGATTGTTTGAACACCTCCAGATGACGAGATGTCATCTATGAAGAGTCGTGTCAAATTTCCACCGGCCGTACTTCCGATCTGCATACGCAGCTTGTAGCAGCTAACAGCAGATCGAGCGCCGTTCAGATGTATCGGGGGTGTTGCAGAACTTTCGACGCTTGCTCGCGCGAAGATCCATACGGTTTGAACCGCAACCGCATTCTCAAATTTGATGTCGAGCGACCTATCGGATGCGTAGAAGTTTTTGCATCGGTATACGTTGTGGGCAACGAATGCCCCAGACGTGCTGTTATTGATAGCGACGTTGCTACCATTGATTGACCATACGTTGCGCGAAGTACTAGTGCTCGCATACCCGTCTTGGCTTTGATAGAGGCTCGCTAGATTTCTTCCAGCGAGACCGGATGCGTAAAGACCAGACGCGCCGTTAGCATCGACCCATGGCCCAGTGACAGTCGGCGTTGATGAAGTTCTGCCGAGCATCTCGTACCGCTGCCACTCATCTCTCATATGGTATGAGCTTGTAGCGGTGTCGTAGATTTGGAACCAGTGGCAGAGCGTTGTGCTGTAGCTGTTCTGTTCTCCGGCCAGCGGATTCAGCGCCAGATCGTCGTAGCCGCCCATGATGAAGCCGGCGCGCCCATTTGCCGTTACTTTGCTTCCAGAGCTATCGGTCGCGCTGAGTACAGTCACGAAGGCCGACGCGGTGCTGGATCTTTTAGCACTGCACGTCAGCTCGACGTTGCCGGCCACAGTCTGAGCGGACAGCTTCAACGTGATTCCGGCCAGCAGAGAAGATCTTGTGAACCCAGAAAGACTGCTGGATGCGCTAGCTGATGCCAGCACCGTGACCGATGCTCCGTTGAATCTCAGAAGCAGGAAGCGGTGAGCGTCCCCATTGACTGGATCGGACATCAGGACGAATGCGTAGCCGTTGCCGTCCAGGAAGTATCCGCTACCTGATGCTCCAGCGATTGAAGGTGCGCTGTAACGCGCCACGACACCGGCTGTTTTGAAGCCTCGTGATGTTTGAGCACCGCTCAGAACACGATGAGAGAACAGCGCGGAAACGACGCAGTCATCGTCAAAGTACTGCCTCCACAAAAACATCCCAGTGCTCGTGCGGGATGGACTTGTGAAATTCGGAGATGCGACAGAAAGTTCGCACAGACTGGCTACACGGCCAGACGTTGAGCTTGTCGAATAAGCATCGACAAGATTGAAGCTGGAAGGACTCCAGCTATAGGTATTTGCACTGATGGTCGTGCTAAAGGTCGGGGGCCGTGCTCGCAGGTATCCGGTATGAAATTCATAGACTCCCGCGCTGTTCGGAGAGTTCGGCTGTACTCCATTGGTTGCAAACGAGTCCGTAGCAGGGAAGATCTGCGCCATCGTGCTACCTCATCGCTCCACGAACGGCAGACAGCAGCGCGCGGT
>CAZGMF010000129.1:0-1997 GCA_964526795.1 uncultured Clavibacter sp. | reverse complement strand
CGGCGCAGGAGTTCAATCACCGCGTCCATTGAAGCCAGCTGTGTTTGCAGCGATACCCGCGCCATCAGGCCCCCCAGTAGGCGTGGCCTACCTTCAGATACGCCCGCGACAGGCAGCGATTGACGAGTTGAGCAAAGAAAGGGTCCGTCTCAATGAGACGGGTGACGCGCCTGACGCCGTAGAGAACGGTCGTGTGGTCGCGGTTTAATCTCAGGCCGATGGCGGGATAGCTGGTTTCGAGCAGCCGCCGGCAGAGGTAGAAGAGGATATGCCGGGACGAAAACACCCGCACAGCCCGCGTGTCGGAAAAAATCTCTTCCTCAGTGACGCCAGCCTCTTCACAGACTGCGTCTAGCAGCATGAGGAACGTCGGCTTCTTCACCGGAGGGCGCACCAGCTCCTCGGGCACAAGGTTCCGATAGTTCGGAATGCGGTTCTTGACGACCGTCGTCTTAGGCATCGAGCCGAGCGGCGCGGACATGCGGGCGCGGCGAGCCAGAAATTCTTCGTGGTAGTTACTCAACATTACGCTTCCTCACTGACAGAACCATAGCTTCTTGCTCTTCAACCGACCGCCAGACCTCTATCCGCTGACAGTGTTTGTCGTTCTCAATGACGCCGTGCGCTTCCAGCAGGTCGAGGCTGGCTTTCAGAAACCCGTCGAGGTCGCCGCGCGCTTTGGCCGGGACTGACATCTCGAATTCAAACAGCCCCGGGACGCAGGCCGGCGACTGACCCTCAAGCTGAGCGCCAGCGTCCTTAATCCAACGGCGATAGGCTTCGCTCTTGATGCTCGTGGCGTATTTCGCGCCCGGCCGGACAAAGGCGCGGTAAAGCGCATTCACGCCCGGGCAAATCGGCAGCCGGAGCGTGACTTCGTCAGAGATGTGCCGGTCGAAAACGTCCACTGCATTTCCTTCTAAAAGACCCCGGCCCAACCGCTTTGCGGGAGGCTCAGCCATTGGGCCGAGGCTAGTCAGGGAGGAACCGGCATAAGCCCGCCGGCGAGGCATTCGTTATTCGTTGGCCGCCTTCTTCTTGTTGCGACGGTCCCAGCGCCACACGCTCAAATCCGCCGACAGGCCGCGCTTCATCAGCTCAGTTTGAATTACCGGGTATGTGTGAGCGGGCAGGCGGTCATGAACGCGCCAGTGCGAGACGGCCTGCTGCCCAACGTTCAGCAAGTCGCAAATGGCTTTGGTCCCGCCGAGAACGTCGATGAGGTCTGCCGTTTTGGTGATTTGCCGGGTCATAACGCTATTAGATATAAAACTTTTAGAGTTGTCAAATCTCTCAGCGCTAGACTTATTAACAATATTTTTTTGTGGCGTTCCGGCCGGTTAACGATTAGTTAAGGGGAATGAGTAGCGAGTTAAGCCCAAAATCTGTCGGCGTGCGGCTAAGTCTTTTGCGGAAAGCCTACGGGCACAAGCATCAGAATACATTTGCGCCTTTGTTAGACGTTAAACCCGGCGCGTATAATCATTGGGAAACGGGAAAGCAGATAATCCCGGTGGAACACGCCGTTAAGGTCTGTATTCTCACCGGGGCTACGCTGGACTACATTTACCTCGGCAAGACCTCGGGATTGCCGTTAGGGCTAGCCACTGAGCTAAGAATATTGCCCGAAGGTCTGCTCGGCAGTTCAAACGCCTGACCCGGCCTGTCTACAAAAATCCAAACATCAATAAGCTCTCCTAGCAGTGCATAGACTTTGCGCGCCGTGGCTTCGTCGTCAGGCAGCTGCGTAGCAAGCGCCATAGCTGCCATTCTAAGGTCGCGGTCCAGCATCTTCGTCTCCCTTCCAAAAAAAGAACGTAGCAAGAACGGGTCGGCCCCGTCAAACTAATTTCGTTAATGCTATAACCTAAAACATTTATGATGCAAGATTGACACTATAAATCTTTTAGATTAGCGTTTAGGGGCAAATCAGGAGACGCCCCTATGACAGTCCACCAAGTCGCCTGCGCGATTGTCGCCGGCCCGCCGCTGGCCCT
>CAZGMF010000128.1:0-1998 GCA_964526795.1 uncultured Clavibacter sp. | reverse complement strand
GAAGTTCATCAAGAGTGGGCTTGTGAAGTTTCATTCCCTAATCGAATCAGAGCGCAACGAGTCCGTGCAGTGAATTCTTAAGGTGAGACTGACATCCGAACATGCTTTTCGATGACCTCTGAAATCTCAATGAGCGAGCGCTTCTGGTCATTTGTAAGTGCATTGGCAAAAAGGCGCTCAACTTCGCGGGTTTGGATTGGCCGAGCCCTATCGAAGGCTGACTTGCCTTTTCTTGTGGCACCAATCCAGCAACTTCGAGCATCGAAAGGACATTGCTGCTTTGCCAGAAGGCCCTTTGCCTCCATTCGGGAAACCTGGTGTGAAAGTCGGGCAATATCCCAGCCCAATTCCTCTGCAAGCTGAGAAGGCTTCATTTTCCCATTTTCGGAGGCGGACAGACCCATGTACACCTGATACTCGGCCTCGCTCATTCCGCACTCGTCGCTGAGATGTCTGATTAATGGTGGCAAGAGAGTAATTCGAATCTTGTGAAATGCCCGCCAAGCGCTTTGATTCAAATCGGTTGAAGTTTCCGCAGCCATAGGGAGAGTATACAGGTTAGTTGACATATCAAGTACATTGAGTTAGTTTATTGACATGACAAGTAATTCGAACAGTTTGCTTTACATATCGGTGAGTCCCACCGGCGACTACTCCACATCTCGAAACGTTGCAAAGGAATATCTCAACGTTTGGAAATTGGCCCATCCCGGTGGCGTCATCACAGAACGAGATCTCGTTAATTCGCCTATTCCACATCTCGACGGAGAAGCGATTTACGCCAACTATGTTCCGGAGCATGAGCAAAGCCCATCGATGAAAGAGAAACTTGCCTTTCGTATGGATTTGATCAAAGAATTGACTCAAGTTGACGAAATCTTGGTCTCGACTCCGTTATGGAATTGGTCCATTCCTTCTGTTCTCAAGTCATACATTGATCAGATTGTTGTGACTGGCGTTCTCGATGATTCCAATCAGGGATTAAAGGGAAAGAAAGTGACTTTCGTCGTCGCGCAAGGTGGCTCTTATAAAGTTGGAACTCCGAAGTCGGGTTGGGATCATGCAACCGGATACCTCGAACACGTAGCACGAGCTCTGGGCGCAGTCGATGTCGAGATGATCCTCGCGGAATTCACCTTGGCGGGAGTCGCTCCCGGAATGGACTTCCTAATCGAAGAAAAAGCACGATCAATCGATGAGGCAAAGATTGCAGCGAGAAAGAGAGCGGCGTAAATGAAGTTAGCGTTGGTAATTTTTGGATCTTTATTGACCGTTGCATCGGTTGGATCTGGCGGAGCCAAGCTTGCGAAGGTTCCCGATGTCATGGCAAGCATGGCTCGGGTCGGAGTGAAACATCACCAAATCCCGATCTTGGCAGCTCTTGAAATAGCCGGAGGAGCAGGGCTTCTGGCGGGTATTTGGTTTCCCCCACTGGGGATTCTGGCATCTTTCTGCCTCTCGCTTTATTTTGCTGGAGCAGTAATTAGCCATTTGCGTAAACATCACGCATTCGCGGAACTTGCGCCAGCGCTCGTCATCCTCCTGATCGCAATTACAACTCATGTACTCGAGTTGAAGCGATAGGAGCCGGACTTGAAGACTTTTATGGTAATTGCGAAATTTATGAACGGGGTTACGCCTGAACAAATCAGAGATCTCATTCCGGCAGAACAACTACAGGCTGAGATTCTCAAGAACAAAGGGCTGATCGGCGAGATAAAAGTTGCGATGCTCAAGCGGACGGTCTTTTTAGAGGCCAACGCTGAAAGCGAAGTAGAAGCTGAGGCAAGTATTCGAACCCTGCCCCTAGCTAAGCTCTGGGATATTGAGATATTTGAAACGACGCCACCAGCGGGAGCCGCAGCAGTTATTCAGTAACTAAGAGAGAGTCGTTGGTCTACTAGCGAAGTGAGCGGAGAACGGCAGTGACCTTGCCGAGAATTTCGCAGTTGTCTCCGTTGATCGGTTCGAAATCCTTGTTAGCAGGCATCAACCAGA
>CAZGMF010000127.1:0-2026 GCA_964526795.1 uncultured Clavibacter sp. | reverse complement strand
AGGTCCACTACAATATAACTATTCAGTAATATATGAAACTATTAGCGTAAATTATAATGTTTAAATTTTAAGCATTCCTACCATTTTTTCTTCATTATATACCTTTAATTCATTATTATAGGTAGTAAAATAGTACGAAATTATATCATAATTAAATAAATTTAGTCCATTTTCGGACACATTTTCAGTTTTACACCAAAAATTTACTCTACCTGCCCCATTTTTATACAAATGTATGTCAGTTTTTGCACAATTTCTAGGCTCCGTTAAAATATTAAGAAGATTATAGCGTATATTTGCCTCTTTTAGAGTCATTTCGGCTTCTCCTGACACTTTTTTGGGCTTTTTTTCAGTAATTACCATAAAAATTCTCCTTTATGCACTATATTATACACATTTTTTGTGTATATTATTATAGATGAGTGGATCTTATGCTAGCTTAACATGACAGGTCTAGCCGCGCCCTTAACATGACAGCTCTCTTGAGAGATTAGCAAGTCTAAAGTATTATAGCATCGGAACTGTTGTTTGTCAACAGAAAAAATAATTTTAAAATTTTGTAGCCAAGGTAAAATCTTGAGTAATTGTTATATTTTGCCCAGCCCTCCTAAATAGCTGTGGAATCCCCGATAAAGCGGAAAATTTTGGAAAATCTCACCAAAATAGCTTGGATTTTTGTTGCCTTTTTCGGGTTTTAGGTATATAATCATCGTAGAAACGAAGATGAAAACGATGAACGTCTTCGACGTAGTAGAGAGAAGACGAGAAGAGTTTGATTCTGAGTTTGCGATGGCTGATAGAAACTATCAGTAATGGATTATTACGTAGTAATTCTTTTCATCGAAGAAACCATTAGAGTTTCTGAGATAAAAGAAAAGAAATACGAAGTAATCTTATAAAAGAATTGAAGATTAGAAGTTATAACAAGACTTCTAAAAGAGAAGCACAGTAGGGAAAATTGAAGATACTAGTTAAGTCCGGTAAAATGTGATCCGGGGGATCACTCTATGAATTTAAAACTAATATTAGCAAAGATAAGAAGATTTATAAGAATTTTCTTCTTTTGCTATTCAAGAAAAAGAATCAGGGTTTACTTGATTAAGGAGAGAGAAATGGGTTTAGTATATAGAGTATATTTAGGTGAGCTTGGCGCAAGTGATGTTGTTTCGCGCGAAGTGTCTTATTCCGTTGATGGGGTTACTAGCGTTCTTGTTGTTCCGGCAAACACTGAAAGTGTTGATTTGCCGCCAATCAATGAGGGTGTGGTTGTTCAAATCGCTGTTCGCGACACTGATGACGCTGGCAATGTTAGTGATTGGAGCGTTCCGTATATCTTTAGCACAAGGGACACTATTCGTCCAAGAATGCCGGGAGCAGTGAAATTGGAGCTACTGGACGAGGTTCCTGACAACGCTCCTGAGCCAGAACCTCTACCTGAGCCAACGCCCGATCCTGAGCCGCCTCCAGCGCCTCCAGATAGCGAGGAAGACACAGTGGTTATTGATGATCCAGAGACTCCACAAGAACCATAATAAAAAACCCCGGCCAAAAGCCGGGGTTAATTTTTTTTAATAGTTAGCTGACTACCGCTGACTGGGCAACTCTTATTAAGAAAGGTGTTACAAATCCATCTCATAATTGCCACCATTATCAATATTATTTTCTATCTCTTGCCATAACTTTTCACAAAAAGCAACTAAATAAGCAGCCCTATCAACAGTGGGCACTTCTCTAGAAGCATTCTTATATACTTCCGCTGCTAATTCTGAACAAAAGAAATCTGCCATAAATTCTACTTTTGTAAGGTCTTCCATCACTCTCTCCTTTAAGTTAGCTGACTGTAGCCCATCTGACGAATCAGATTAATTAATCTGTATCACTATTATCTATCTCTTTACATAGCAGTGCAATCTCAAATACTAGCCATAGAACTATAGCTGATAAGATTATTATAATTATTGTCATTTTAATATCCCCTAAGAGTTAGCTGACTATGGCTCATCCCGCGAATCTTAATTATTAGTCT
>CAZGMF010000126.1:0-2031 GCA_964526795.1 uncultured Clavibacter sp. | reverse complement strand
AATGAAATCTTTGGTCTTCGCCTTACTGGTGAACTTGACAATGTTACCCGCGAGATTGAGCAACTTAATCAAACTCAAGGTAGAACCGCAAAGCAAAATGCTCTTTTGACAAAACTTCTTGAACATCAGAAGGCTTTGAAAAAAGAAATCGCAATCAATGAGAATCTTCCACTTGGTCAGCCAATACAGTTTTACTTCCCTCATCGGTGGGATGTTGGCGCTGTTGTCAAGAATGAAGAAAAACTTCGTAACATTCTTATCAATCACTTTACCAATACCGCTCGTAATTTAGGATATTCAGGGGTAGAAGAAGCTGTCCGTGCCCGTGTCGATGCTGCGATTGATAATATCTTAAAGCGTGGGAACATGGCTGAAGACGCTGACAAGTCAATCAAAGCGCTTAGTGGCGATGGTCGTGCTTTCTTTACACGCTCTCGTCAAATCGACATTCCTACAGAATTGATCACTGAGTTTATTGATACTGATCTTGTGGGTGTTATGCGTGAGTATGCTCGTAAGGCGGGTCTTGGCATTGAATATACCCGTGCCTTTGATACGCCGCTTGGTGAGCTTTCAATTAATCGCGCATCAATTCAGGCAATCCGTGAAGGCAAATCATTATCTGATGTTGCCAACATCGAAGGCGACATCCGCAATGTGAGAGATGCAATCCTTGGTCGCGTTCACTCTCCTGAGCAAATTGGAGCCAAGGAAGCAAACATTCTTCGCTCTTGGTTTACATTGACATCGATGGGCCGTGCTATCTTTGCCAATCTTGCAGAGGTCGTAAGACCTATGTGGGTTCTTGGGGTTCAGGAAAACTTTGACTACATCCTGAAGTCCTTCGGTAATAACGATGTTATCTCCGGTATGACTAATGAACTTCGAAAGAACACATCTGGATATTGGGAACTTGCTCTTGGTATGACCCATCGCCGCTTTGTCGATAGCGGTCCTGATACCTTTGGCTCGATGAGCAAATATGGTCGTGCCGTCGAATCTGTCGAGCGTCCACTTTCTTATTTTGCCGGAGCGCCATTCTATCTTTTGAATGGCGTAGGCGTTCTTACACACTTCCTTAAAAACTATACTGGCCTTGTCGCTGCCGAAATGGTCGGTCGTCGGGCACTCGCAGTCAAAGCAGGAACAGCAAGCGCAAAGGATATTGAGTTCCTTGCCAGCTATGGCATCAGCGTAGATGACGCTATTCGTATTGCCGAGCAACCAATCCAGCGTGACAAAGGATTGCTTCTTGCCAATACTATGGAATGGACTGACAAAGTATCTGTTACAAAATTCTTTAATGCTATCGAGGCTATTCAGCGGCGAACAATTGTCACTCCCAGTGCAGCTGATAAGCCCTCAATCATGATGGGTATGATTGGTAAAGGCGCAACCCGCAAAGAATCCGTTATGCTTTCATTGCCATTCCAGTTAAAGGCATGGTCGTTTGGCGCAAATAACAAGGTTGTCTTGTCTGCTTTGCAGGGCCGAGATGCAAGTGTCATGGCTGGTATGCTTGGTATGTATGGCATAGCCTATCTTGGTAATGCGATCAAAACCCCTGATGCTGTCTGGAAGAAACAAGATCAGAAAGAAAAACTTCTTTCAGCCTTTGAGTCATCGGGCATTGCCGCTCTCTATGGCGATCTTAACTTCATGGCTGAAACGGCATCACAGAATACAATCGGGATTAGGCCGACGCTCGGAATGAAGCCAAAGTTTGGGCAAGAGAACGATGGCTATGATGCCATTGGTGAACTTGCCGGACCCAGTTTCTCGAAGGCAATAGACATTTACAAGGCGTTTAATGAGGGAGCGCCACGGGATAAGGCACGGGTAATTGTAAACTCTGTTCCCCTGAATAATCTGTTCTGGATCCCTAATTCTTTCAGAGCAATGGCGCGTAAATCTTTAGAGGAAGTCTTTCAATAAAGTGCATTGAGGGCATTTGCACTTGTGCCAACTCATGTAACTGGAGGTCATTATGGCGATTATTATCAATGATACGAGTGCTCGGGCACAATATAC
>CAZGMF010000125.1:0-2068 GCA_964526795.1 uncultured Clavibacter sp. | reverse complement strand
CTGATTGCAGAGGTTGAAGAATACTATCCAGAACTGCTGGAGGAGTGACAGTTGAGGAACTGGCACACACCCCCTTGTGCTCCCCCCGATTCCGTGCCATACTAACAGCATGAAAAACACACACCTCGAACACCCCGAAGATACCATCCTGACGGGTGACCTTTCTGTTCTTGATTGGTTCGTGAATCCTGGCACTCTGAGCGTTAAGATTGACGGTGCCCCTGCTATTGTCTGGGGTCGCAATCCTGCCACGGGCAACTTCTTCGTGGGCACCAAAAGTGTGTTCAACAAAGTTAAAATCAAGATCAACGAATCGCATGATGAAATCGATCAGAATCATGACGGACAAGTTGCAGAAATTCTTCACGCTTGTTTTGATTGCCTTCCTTTTACAAACACCATTTATCAAGGCGACTTTATCGGGTTTGGTGGATCTACTGAATACACCCCCAACACTCTCACCTACCAGTTCCCAGATGTAGTAGAGCAACGTATCATCATCGCGCCGCACACTTGTTACTATGCTGCGAGCGATCTTCGTGATGCTGTTGCGATGCCTGATCGTTCCGTTTGGAATGATACTGACACCGTGAAATTTGTGCAACCTCAAGCATACATTCAGCACGATCCTTGGAGTCGGAGTGGCAATCCCTGCTGCTTTGATGATGTCAAAGAAGTCTGCAACTTTGCCCGTCAAATGTCTACTGCCTGTGAGTTTGTAAGTGTCAAACAAGCGGCAAAGATCAAACAACAAATCAACGCCTGCATTCGTGCGGGTGAAGAGATCAATCCTGAGGACTTTGATTGTGATGCTAACCTCCTGCGTCTGTGGGCGTTGGTGAAGTCGATCAAAGATGATTGTCTCTTTCTCTGCCGTAATGATGGTCCTGCAGCATACCTCTACGGCAACAGAATCGATGCAGAAGGTTATGTGATGACCAATGAGTTCGGTATGTTCAAACTGGTCAATCGTGAGGTCTTTTCTAATGCTAACTTCAACAACCAACGGTTTCAGTGTGCCAGTTGAACAAGTGGCACAACCCCCCTTGTGGAACCCCCCAATCCGTGCCATACTACGTTTGTTCCTGAGACATCCAACCATGCGTAAGATCGAACGTCTGATGAACGCTGCTATCACTGCCAGCAAAGATTTCAAACTGGATAACACTGAAGTCGTTGCATGTTCGAACGTTTCTGATGTCTACCTGCACGGCAATCTGATCGCCCGAATTGGTGAAACCTGGATCGAATTGTTTGATGGTGGGCGTCAGTCTGCCACCACCAAATCGCGTCTGAATGCAATTCTCTCTGAGCATGGAATCCCTGGTGAGTGTGTCTTTCAGAAGAACTTCCAGTGGTTCGTTAACTACAACGGACAACCCATTCCGTTCTTCTCAGGGATGCGGATGGCATAGGACAGTCAAAGGGGTGGCACACTCCACCCCCCAGACCCCTCTCTGATCCCTTACAATACTCTCAGTTCAATCAACCGAACCCAAATGCGTTACAACTGCAAAGCACTCTACACCCTGGATGAAGTCGCCGCTCAGTGCAAAGCTGCAATCCTGAAGGCAGATGAGCAACGCTACGTTGAACAGATTGCCGACCGCATCTATGATGAAATTCTGTTTGCTTCCCGTTGGGAGAATGATGTACTAATCGCTGCCTGAGTTAGTAATGCTTCGCCTTCTCAATTTCACTCTTCACCCCTTCAATCGTAAGGTGGTGATTTTTAAAGTTCTTTCCCCCAAATTCAACTGATTCCAATGACTCAATCGCTTGCCATTTCTCTGCTCCGTCAAGGTAACAACGGTGATGATATCCTGCGGATTCTTGAATCAATTGCCCAGGATGATCAGCAGGGCACTGTAACCGATCATCAGGGCAACCCCGTGATCTGGTGACACTCTGACAACCGCACACCCCCTGCCCGATCCGTCGCGTGGGGGGTTTATCATAAGGGGACAAACGAAACGACCCATGACCCGCCTCAACGTGATCTGCCCCTCCGCCCCCTGGGAGAACACCACCACCGATGCCGACCGCGCATGGGACCTGTGCCTGGACC
>CAZGMF010000124.1:0-2074 GCA_964526795.1 uncultured Clavibacter sp. | reverse complement strand
GATTCACAACGCATACAAATAGAGTCACCCTCCGGTATTTCCTCCATCCATTGACGCACTTGACGGATTGCAATCGCCTGTGTCCTGGGGCCAAACCTACCGGTCAAACTCGAATTCAACCGTGACACGGACCGTTTCTTTCTTTGATTCATCCAGTCGTTTAATTGTCTTTTTGATCTGGCGACCGCTAAGCTCGCAAGCCACACGCACCCTTTCTTCGTACGAATCCACGGCTTCAAGCGCATCTTGAGGATCATCCCATCCGGCAAAGAAATCATCCCAATCTTCTTTGCGCGTTGTGGTCTGTATGTTTTCACTACCCATTACTCTTCATAAACGCGACAGCTTGGCGCCCAGGGCTGCTCCTTGCAATAACACTCTAAAGATTGACGTGTTGATTGACGTTTAAATAAACGTTTGATCAATTTTTTAATGGAGTTGATCATAACCTGTTTGTTAAAGAAGCAAAGAGTTCCGGGAAGCGATCAGTGTCTTGATGTTGGCTGTTCCATGCATCCCGCCACTCCGAATAGGAATGATCGTGGATAGTATTAAAATACTCGTCACTGCCTGGTTCTGCAAGCACCGCATATTCAGGCTCTTGAGAAGATGGAATAATGCTGCCAATTAACCAGGTGGAATTCTCCAAAACAGTCACGGTAATTCCAGGGTTAATTACGCAAAGATTTTCCGTGAAACCATTAGGTTGATTAACGCTAGATGAAATAATTGTATTGACTGTAACCGGTGATTCAATATCTACGGTGCGTGCATAGTCAATGGCAGTTTCCTGGAGAAATAAAGACGGATAGTCTTCATCCTCAAGGGCAATGAACATTTCCGTTGGCGGAAATTCAATGACAACGCCAAGCTCGTAGTCAAGAGGCTCGTTGCGCGTTGTTGAAACACAAAGCAAATAACTACCAGCAGCCAGGGGATAGTACCGTTCATCCCCGTGATCAAGCCTGGTTCTTGAATAGGTGTTGTATAAATCAGACTGAGCCTGCATCACCGTATCTAAATACGGGATGTACACCTCGCCATTGTTCTTCAAGCCATCTTCAATTGAATCGGCTTCAAAGATGGCACGTCCTTGGATCGGTGTGTGGTTGAGATCGTAGGCGGAAACCTGAATGTAATTAGGGCGCGGGGGCCCTTTCTTTGCAATGATCCAGGCGTCTTTCGCTAGGTTGATTTGGAACCAATGATTATATGTACCGCCGCCAAAGCCACCGTTGGATTGCGTATTTGTATCTGCACGACCAACGACTTTATTTTGAGGACCAAGACGACCCCTCAAATAGCGCAGCGACAACGTAGAAAAAGTACCCAATACCAATGGATTGGATATGCTGCGCTGAGATTGAGCTAAAGCTGCACCACGCGACATTATTTGATTTGTTTCTTTTTTCTTATTGTAATCGCGGCGTATTTACCCCTCGTCATAATCAGGTGGCTCTGGCGCGTATAGCGGATGGCGTATGGTTTGACGATAGTAACGCTCAATTAATTCTTGCTCTCTTCCCATTTGCTTTGCTTTGCTTAGCAACATTAAAAGCTCCGGCTTAAATTCCAAAGTAAACGGATGTACTTCCGATGGCGGCATCCCCAGCTGCCAGCTAGTCACCATGTGCAAAGGGTTGCCACACCAAGGATTCCCGCAGACCCGACTCACGTTCAACGACCCCACATCCCCCCACGCACACTGGTAAATCGCCTTGTGTGGTGTCACATTCTCCGATGCTCGCCCTGTGTAAAAAGCGCGGTAGGAAGGGAAGGCAATCCGCCGTGGTGAACGAGAGCCTGGTAAGTCCAGGTCCCAGCATTCACCTGGATCACGAACTGTAATTTTCTTCCACAGTTCTTCGTATTTATAGTTGTAGTACGGATGTATGAAGTTGAGATTAAATCCACAAATATTGGATTTGATCTTGATGGCGCAGTGATAACACCAGTGGCTTTGACGATCCCTGATGCGATGGCGGTGGGGACACGGATAACCCCTGTAATACCCATGCGACTCAAGTTGAGAATCGTCTAGGGAATCAATGTTCGGAACGTAGCGGAAGTTGGC
>CAZGMF010000123.1:0-2081 GCA_964526795.1 uncultured Clavibacter sp. | reverse complement strand
AACCTGACGCGCTCCGTCGGAGAAGACGCCCCATCCGCCGTAGTCGAAAACACTAGGCGCCCCGGCATGTCATTAGCGCCAGGTGTGCCGTCCACCTCGGCGGCGATTGCTGCACCTTGAATCAACGCAGATCCATCTGCACCAGAGAAAGTAATCTTTCCGATGATGTCGTTGTTCTGAACTACGGTGTTAGAACCAAGTGAAGTGCCACGGCTTTTACCTAAAAGCAAGAATCCGCCCAACGTATCAGCAGTGTTGGCGATGATTGACTGACTTGCGATTGAGCCAGCTCCAGTGTTTTCAATCTGAAATTGAGAGCTGATACCACTCCAGCTACGGCTAGTAGACGTGCCCACTAAGAGCCTGCCGGAGCTGTCGATGCGGGCGCGTTCGGTGCTATTGGTACCAAAAATTATTGGGGCGTTTTCGTAATTAAATACATACCCATCACTGCCAACAAGCTGAAGCTGGAATCCATCGCCACCCGCTGTTCCAGTGGTCGTGTTGTTGAGAGAAAGCGCAGCAACGCTGTCATTAAATACGACAAGTGGGCGGCTAGCTGTCGTAGTGCCAATCCCTACTCGCTGTGACGCATCAATAGTTACTGCAGGCGCTCCGTTTGCTAACAGTTGCAGGCCGTATGCGTTGCCCGCTCCAACGTAGCTGTAATTATTAAGGACTAAGTTGGAGTTTGTTGAGCCAGAATTATTAAAGCCTAGATAGGTGTTTTGAACACCCGTTGTACTTACGTTTACAAAGCTATCGGTTCCTGCTGCGCTTGTGGTAAGGATGTTTCCAGCAACAGTTAAGCGTTGGCTGGGGCTACTGGACCCTATGCCAACGAGCCCTGCCGAGGTGATGCGGAGGCGTTCAACGCCATTGGTATCAAAAACAAGCGGGGTAGCAGTTAAGGTGGAAATGTTCGTTTGGTTTACATTGCTTGTGATGCCTCCGGTCCTAGCTGCGTTGACGCCAAAATCAATGATTGCACTGGAGCCCGTTGCTGAATTAATTTGGATGGCCGTTGAACCAGACGAAGACAATCCAATGTTTCTTGTATAAAAACGCCCAAAAACATCTGGACTATTTGTTCCTAAGCCAATATCACCATTGCTGTTGACGAATAACCTCCCAGACCCACCAGTGCTGATGGCTACGGTGTTTGCGGCAGATAGATAAACCCCATTGGTAGGAGCAGTGCTGCTCGTTGGGATAAAGCTGGGAGCCGTTAAGCTACTCGAGTTTAAAATTGCAGCGTTCGTACCACTCGAAGTGAACCTAACTTCACCGGCGCCATTACGATAGAAGCCAGTTCCTAAATCCTGTTTAAAAGTAATAGATGGCGCAGTAACAGTACCATCAGGGAAATTTTCACCTGCATAAATATAGTCGGCACCGGCCAAAATAACGCCAAAAAAGCTTTGACCGCCAGTGGGAGCAGCACTGAAAATAATATTGCCCCCACTAATACGGAAACCTGATGCCCCGCTATCGTCCGGTTTCTGGACAACACCATTAACCGAAATCAAACACTGGTTAGAAGATTGAGGGGCTGGAACCGGAGCAACACCATTGACTCGCAGCGGGAACGAGGTCGTAACCCCGTTAAAACTGCCGCTGATGTTATCAATGTTGCGGTACTCTTGCTGAGAAAGTACAGGACTGTTGCCCAGGTAAGCCATGTTTTTTCTACTTCTTACTTACTATTGTATTAGGACCTGACACTGCCGGACGCTTAGGCCAGCGGATCGATTTCAAACCGGTTTTAAAGTAAGTCTGAGGCAGATCTCGCAGCACCTGACGGTATGCAGCCCACGCGGATTGATCCAGTGTCGAACCTGGTGTCATAATCCAATCGGTTGACTTCAGCAGATAATCTCGTTTCTTACGGACAATCTCCCAGGACTCGTCCAGCTCGTTGAGAATGTCGCCCTCAAAAAGGATTTCTTGCAGTTCACAGATCTGACGCTGCAGCGATTCCTCGGTGGCAACTAAATCCTTCTCCAGCTGTTCAATCTTTTCGTAGAGAACAGCAATGTCACCAATACTCGTGAGGCCCATCTTTAGGTCTGCTCGAGGTA
>CAZGMF010000122.1:0-2090 GCA_964526795.1 uncultured Clavibacter sp. | reverse complement strand
GCTTCGGCAAGCCGCCGCTCAAGAAACTGGCAAGTGTAGAGAGTAGGGTCAGCATCAGTCAGTTCTCCCAATAAGCCAAGCTGCGAATGCTAGCGGTATAGACAGGGTCGCAACCACCAGCAGAATCAAGATAACGTTTTGCGCGTACTTCTTTCGGTGCCGAGCTTGTGCAGCCACTTGGCGCTCTCGGCTATCTCTTATTTGTTTACGTTCTTCCATCATGCCACGGTAGGCGTCAACGCCGAACCGCCACACAATCAGCTCGCGGAGTTCCTTCTCCTGCTGTTCAATCTTCCTCCGCCGCATCAGGTTTTCGAGGGCTTCCTGCTCAACACTACCTTTGTACAAGAGCTTCTTGAAAAGCGGCGGGTCTCTCGATTCTTCCTCTGCCTGTTTCAGGTCGGCACAGGCATTGAACCATGTGCCTAGCTGCGTCCCTACGTCTTCGATTTCACGCCCAGCATCGACCGCCCGCTTAATGAAGTTAAACGCTGCGGAGGCAGTAGCGAACGCTGTGACGGGATCAAGCACGACACCTACTCAGACCTCATCATCGTGGTCACATCTTCGCCTTTGCGCACAGTGACTTTGCCGTCTTCTACATCGACGCGCATCGGGGGTTCCTTCTCTGCGAGTTTAGCGATCAGATGCTGTATAACTTCAAACTCAGGCTTTTCTGGCTTTTCCTGAGTCCCGGCGATGCCGTTCATCATGTTAATCAACGCGACCAAAGCACCGCCGACCATGGTCATCACGGCAGTGATGGCGGACTCGGAAAGGAAATATGACGAGCCGACACCGATCAGGACGATGGCAGTAATGTAGGCGAGGCCGTACCGGCCAATGGCCTTACCCGCGACCTCTTTGGCTGTCTCATGCTGTGGTTGCAGTTCGTCACTCATGACTTATCCGCCTTGTTTTCGAGTCGCTTGAAGATGGCACCGAGCAGCTCTTTAATCTCTCGCAGGTCTTCCCGGTAGTCGTCCTTGGCCACATAAACATGCGGCATGTCGCGGACATCTTTGTCGAGCCTGTCAATCGCCGTGTAGATTCTATTCAGTGTCCAGCCACCGAAAAACGCGGCTACCGTGATGGCGAGGTTAAATAAAGTTTGGTAGTCCACGGTGTCTCACTCCGGTGTAATCACTGCTGTTGATGTCTCTCGATCCAGTACCATCTTGCCATTGCAGGTGACGTTCCAGTCTTGTCCTGCCTGCTCGCTGTGGCTAGGCACCTCTAACCGAAAATGCTTCACGAGGTACTCCTTCTCCCCTTCAAACACTCTCCACACATGCTCCATCGTACCTCGCCCCGGTTGACCTCGGGACTTGTTGAACCTGATGGAATACTTCATACCACCTCGGCGGTTGAGCAGGTGGCATTCATGTTGAAGTATGGGCGCAGTCCTATGTTGAAGTGAATAAACCGGATTGGCTCGTCAGCTTCATGGCGGGAGAAGGAATGCGGCAGCCACGCATTGGTGAAGACCAAAAGCCCCGGCCTTGGAACGAAATTGATTGTTGAACTTGCTGAAGTAATTTTAGACATGTCCTGCTGACGCCAATCGACCTGCACTTTGCCGGGGCGTGGATCGTGAAATACGACCCGCGAAGAATTTTCTGGGGCGCTCAAGAAGTAGAAGCCAACGAATTGCGATCCGCCGCCGTGAACATGCTGTTCCATACCCGAGTGCTTGTAATGCTCTTGGCACCACATCTCAGAAAAGTACGTTTCAAAATCCTGTAAGTCATAACCTTGTTCAACCAAGAGGTTGTAAGCGGTGCCACCGACGTAATATTGGAATGGCAAGATGTCGGGCACGTCATAAAGGTTGTTGGTCATGTGTACGGGATAGATTTCATGCAGCGGCTTTTCCTTGCGCACTTCGGTAAGGGCTTCCTCTGCAACACGGTTTACGGCTTCAAGAAACTCGGGTTTTTCGATCTGGTATATAAACGTCGGAAAATAAATGTTGGCCGTCACGAGTTCCTGCGCGGTTTCGTCTTTCACTTCTTGTTTTGTTTCAGTAGAAGAGCACATTTCATCACCACGCATAAACTATGACTGCTCCTTGACCACCTCTTCCACCT
>CAZGMF010000121.1:0-2108 GCA_964526795.1 uncultured Clavibacter sp. | reverse complement strand
AAACTTACCTGCGGGTGATTACCGATTTGTTGCAGGAGCGGGCGGCACTGGTGCTTCTGCTGCCGCTGGTAATATCGGCGGAACCAGCGCAATAATGGGAACGGGTATAACCTATTTTGCAATGGGCGGTTCTGGCGGTGCGGTTGGCACTTCTACTGCCAATTACGGGAGCCCAAGTTCCCCCCAATGGGCTCCGCAAACTAACGCTATAGTAAATTTTTGCGGTCATGTCACATCTGTATCAGGCGGTGGAGTAGGCAATGTTGGAATTGCAAGTGCGGCATATAATCCATCTAACACTTATGGCGGTCAACTTTTATCGTACGTCTCCCCTTCGGGTTGGTACCATGGAACTTCAGGAAACTCTGCAAGTAATGGCGGCGGCGGTGGTGGCACTACTCAAGGATTTGGTCTGAGCAATGCTATTCCAGCAGGCGGAAATGGCACTACTAATACTGGCGGCGCTGGTGCGGCAGGTTACGGCGGTTCAGGTTCAGGCGGTGGCGGTGGTGGCGGTACGACTGCTGGCGCTGGTGGTACTGCCACAGGTTATGTGTTAGTCAATGATGGAACAACCTCATTTACCGTAACTGGCGGAAACGGCGGCGCTGGTGGTACTAACGCTTCTCCTACTGGCTCAAATGGCTCAAATGGAACGAACGGCGGTGGTGGTGGCGGTGCTGGTGGAGCAGGTAACAATACTGCGACGGCTAGAACTGGCGGCACTGGCGGCGACGGCTTCTGTATTGTTCTTTACTAAAAGGAGACACAATGGCAAAGTATGCTATTTTAGATAGTAACAACAAAGTGCTCAACATAATTGCAATTGAACCTGAACTTGCTAAAGATTGGTTTCCAGATGCAATTTTGTACACAGAAGAAAATCCAGCGTGCCTAAACGGAGTTTACAACCCTGAAACAAAAACATTTACTCGACCAATAGAGTCTAATAATGAAACTACTATTCAAGGTGAAATTGTAGATTCAACTAAAGCAATAGAGTAAGGAAGTTAAATGACAAGAGCCAGAGATGTAGCAGACCTAGGAGTTAACGCCCAAGACATCCAGAACGCCACAACAGATGACGTTATGGATACTAAATAACAAAGAAAGGTAGTAGTAACTAATGGCTATTACGACTTCAAAGGCACTCTTTAGGGGCGCCGCAACAACAACACTTACTACAACGCTATACACAGTACCTGCATCAACAACTGCTGTGGTCACTGATGTCGTTGTAACCAATACTGGCGCTGCAGCATACACTTTTGATTTGGCGCTTAATGGTGTCAAGATTGCTGCTGGCACATCTATCGCAGCAAACTCAATCGCATCCTTCTCAATGAAGCAGGTGCTCACAGCGACTCAAACAATCCAAGGTGGAGCCAGCAACACTGCTGTTAACTTCCATATAAGCGGAGTGGAGATTGCCTAATGCCTCTTGATATTTATCCACCCGCAACAGTATCTACAACTAGAAACTGGGTGCAGTTAGGAACGGCTACTGGAAATAGTAGTGCTGCAACTTACACTTTTTCCTCTCTTGCAGCATATTCTTTTTACAGAATTATTATGAATCAGGTAACTCACAATACTACTCAAGACTGTGTGCGATTTAACAATGATGCTGGAAGCAATTATGTTTATAGTTATTTAACAACTGCAGCAAGCGGTACTACTGCGGGTATACCTCCGCAGGGACAACTTAGATTGCCGACAACTAGTGCCTCGTCATATACGGCTGACCTAATTATTGAAAGCGCAAGCATTTATCCTAGAATTTTAGGATATGCTGTAAATAGCGGTAGCGATGTAGCGACAAATATTAGTGGAACTTATTTGTCTGCTACTCAAATAAATCGTATAGACGTATATACAAACAATGGTAGTAATTATACTGGTGGAACTATCATTATTTATGGGAGCAACTAATGAGACCTAATGTTTGTATTATAGACTGTTCAACGGGTGAGGAAACAATTCGCCCAATGAACGATGAAGAGTACGCTCAACATCTCAAAGATATCGCAGTAGAAGAAACTCCTACAGAGTAAGGAAGGTCTAATGGCTGACAGCAAGAGCCGCAGCGTTAGCAACCTTAATGCTAC
>CAZGMF010000120.1:0-2112 GCA_964526795.1 uncultured Clavibacter sp. | reverse complement strand
GCCGCTAATATCGCTATCTCTATTGACCAGAGCGGCAGCGTGTCGGACGAACTGCTTGAAGCGTTCTTCGGGGAACTGAACAGCCTTTCCAAACTGGCAACCTTTACGGTTGTGCCGTTCGATACTCGCGTTGAGCCGACCCTTGTGTATGAGTGGAAGAAGGGGCAGCGTCACAAGGCAACCCGCGTTATGCACGGTGGAACGGATTTTGACGCCCCTACGGAATACGTTAATAAGGCTGGAAAGTTTGACGGGCATATTGTTCTTACCGATATGTGCGCCCCTGCGCCTAAGCCGTCGAAGTGCCGTCGTATGTGGATGACTGATCTTAATGGTGCGGAAAACCCGTATTTCCGTAATGGTGAGCGTATTATCCCCATTAAGAAGAAGATTAATAACTAATGGCCGAATGCCCGTCTGCCCCCTGCGGAAACGTGGGGGGTGGAGGGGCTAGCCCCCTCGGCCTACCTGTTTTTGACCCTTGCAATCGGGGGGGAGTTTGGAGTATAACCCTACCTGTTCGCTAGGCGGGATGCACCACCGACCTGCTCTAACGATAGAACTAAAAAAGATGTTGCATGGGGCAGCGTCTTAGGGTAGTATGCTTTTCATGGTTGACGCATGGAGCGTCACCGCAAAGGGGTAGTAAAGATGCCGGTCGATTTCAAGACGTTCCGTTCGTTCGTTTCGCTGATCGCTGATGCACGGCACCCTGTTATGATTCGCGGGCGTCACGGTATCGGCAAGTCGGAGTTGGTTTATCAGTATGCCGCCGATAAGGGTCTGCCGGTTGTCGAGCGGCGTGTCTCCCAGATGACTGAGGGCGACCTTGTGGGTCTGCCTGTTATTGAGGGCAACCGCACCGCTTGGAACCCTCCCGATTGGTTCAAGGATGCGTGCGAGCGTCCCGTCGTCCTCTTTCTGGACGAGGTTGACCGTGGAACGCAGGAGGTCCGACAGGGCATTTTCCAGTTGACCGACTCCCGCACGATCAACGGCCACCGTCTGCACCCTGACACGATCATTTTTGCCGCTGTTAACGGTGGCGTCCACGGTTCGCAGTATGCCGTCAACGATATGGACCCTGCGGAACTTGACCGCTGGACCGCCTTTGACGTTGAGCCGACCGTCGAGGATTGGCTTGACTATGGCCGCGCCGGTAACGTCCACCCGCTGATCGTGGATTTTATCAACGATCAAAAGTCGCACCTTGAGCATAAGGGCGAGTTTGAGCCGTCGAAGGTTTATCCCTCCCGCCGGTCGTGGAAGCGTCTTTCCGATACCGTTGTGAAGGCGCGTCTTTTCGAGGGCGACGATTGGAAGTCGCGTCTTACCACCTTCTACAACCTTGCCAGCGGTTATGTCGGTATCGAGGCGGCGCTTTCCGCGAAGGACTATCTTACGAACCTTGAGCGTGTCGTTAGCGTTGACGACATTCTCGCTGGCAAGTTTGACGGTCTTAAGGGCTACAAGTTGGGCGAATACACCGCGCTTGTCGATAAGGTGATGGCTTCGGGTAAGTTGAACAAGGGTATGGATAAGTCGCAGAAGGATAACCTTATGCGTTTCTTCCTCCGTCTGCCTAGCGAGGCTGGCATGAAGTTCTACACCGATGCGAGCAAGACCGCTGGTGCGCTGGATCTTATCCTTGAGATGCACACGCTGACGGTGGACGGCAAGAGCATTAAGGATCACGTTACGTCCCTGCTTGGCGGTGCGAAGAAGGGCAAGAAGTAAGTTTTAACTCTCTCCTTAGAACTGCCCCCCGTGCCTAGTTGGGCGGGGGGTTTTCTAGTGCTCGAAAAAAAGGGGGTGGGGACGGGGGCTAGGCCCATCGTCTACCCCGAAAAAAATCCCCTATGTGCTCGGGCTAGCCCCTATGCCCTCCCTGTTCTATCTTTATAACTTCTATTGACATAGGTACGCGTTTAGAGTATACTAATGATGTAAGTATGGGGATAGGATATTCTAATGTTATAACCCTATTGACATAGTATTGCGCTTAGGATATACTGGTACTCTACCGGTAGGATATTGCACGGCCCACGGTTGCCCCATTTTACGGGGGTGACCCAATACTTTTTTATTTGTTTTGCTAATACAATAGGTTGT
>CAZGMF010000119.1:0-2112 GCA_964526795.1 uncultured Clavibacter sp. | reverse complement strand
TCGCATTAACCAAGGAAAACGCCAAGGCTTCCTCGGTCATGCTGGTCCAGATGTCGTAGTTGTCCTTCGTGCCGTCCAGTTCCATTTCTGGGTTAATGGTTCCGGTCACGCTTCGGTCGGTGATGATGGCCGCGGCGTAGCCGCTGGCGTCGGTGTTGGTGGCACATTCACGCAGGACGACCGTGTTGCCTGCGTCGATGGTCATCGACTGGAAGCAGGGCGACCAAGCACCGATGCTAAAGGTGGCGTTGCCAACTCGCAGCGGCAGTGCTGTCGGGTAGGTCGGTGCCAGTAGGGCAACTGCTGAGTTGCCAACGAAGACGCCGGTGAACGTCCAGTTGATGACGGCAATCTTGCCCGTCTCAAAGGTCATAGTGAACGTGCCCGCACAGCCGCGCATTAGCAGGCGGTTGCCGTCGATGTAAGCTCCAATGGTCAGCGTCTTGACGTTGCTGCCCGGTGTTTCGCTTTTCGGGCTGAAGGTGCCTGCTGAGTTCGTCCAGCCGCAGGCAGGCAGGAAAGTTGACGCCCAGCCGGGAACTCCTCCCGCTCCGGTGCCGTAGACTTCGGTTCTGAAGGTGCAGGTGCCGCCGTACAGTTCCGGCACGGCTGGCAGACTTGAAAAGCTGCCTTGACTTGGACGCGGCGTCATGGCAATCGTCGGCGTCATCGTCAGGTCAAAGACGTTAAACGCAGCCTCGGAGGCGGTGAGGCTTTCGGCAGTTCCGCTGGTGGTTTCGATCTTGGCAGCGAGGACGCTCTTTCGGCGAAGTAGTGGCATGGTTATTTTTTACCTTTCTTGTTTGCGTGCTGTTCAATCAGGTTTTTGGCCTCGGTCATCACACGGCCTGCAAATTTGCGAGCCAAGTATGGCCGTGTCGGCTCCAGCATTTTGTTGATCATGAACGTGCCCCAAGGCGACACGCCAAACAGCGGCACGATTGGCAGCCGATTCTTGCCTGCCCTGCGAAATACTTGGCCGCCGAGCCTTGGAATGTTTGGTCCGAACGCACCGACGGCCAACTTCTTCTGGCCTTTTCCGCTTGGGATCTGGTACGTGACGCCCTTCTTGGTTTGCTTCGCTCCGAAATACTTCAAGGGAAAACGGCTGGTTGCCTCGAGCGTGATAACCTGACCTGTCTTTCCACGCTGCTTGGTTGTTAGAACTTTCCGATCAAGGTCTTTTTTCTTGATGTTCACTTTGCCGCGAATTTCGCTACTGATAAACGTGACGCCCTGCTTGGCAACGCGGCGAGACGCCCTGGCAATGGCTTTTTCTAAGCCGCCTTTAATGTGCGACAGCATTGACCCCAGTTTCTGCAGGTCGTCCGCTCTGAGTTTCATCGTGACTGCCATCACGTCCTCGACTGGTAGGGGTTGTTTTCAGTCGTGCGAAATGTAACGGTCAGCGGAAACCGGAAACCGCTGGACTCCTCCGTTGTGACATCGTCCACGTCGCCGATCTGGGTGTCGATGGCGAGCGTATCCCAGTTGTGCCAGCTGGCCTGCGGTGTGCAGATCGCTTTGATGCAGTCGGCCGCAAACCGGTTCCGCAGGGTATCAATCTTGGTCAGCGTTGCCTCGGTCGGCATCAGTAGTCCCGCAATGGTGATCTCCATGTCGTAGGCCGTGGCAGGCGGATTGCCAGGTACGCTCAGTTCCTGATTTTTGGTTAGCGTTCCCTGGGTGACGATAACCTGCAAGTGCTGCGGCCGGAACCCGCCAAACCTCGTCGGCCGCACGACTTCAGAGACGGTGACTTCGTAGCCGCCGCTGGTCGTAATGTTTGCCAGCCGCGTTTGAACCTTAGAGACAATTTGCTCACTGATTGCCGTTGCCACTACGCACCCCCGCTGCCGCTGAGGGCCAACGTAATGACGCCAGAGTCTTCCGCCAATTTGCGGACGACCGTGTACCGGGTCGCCGCTGAATCATCGACCCGGCGAAGAATCTCAACCGAATCGAGACCGCGATTGACTTCGTTGCTCAGAACGCCCTTGACGGCGTGCCGACGCACTCGCATCACGATCTCTATCTGCATTGGGTTCCCGGCCTGATCGAAAATCGCCGGAGGGTTGCGCTCGATAATGGCGTCAATCGAACGCGAACCCC
>CAZGMF010000118.1:0-2138 GCA_964526795.1 uncultured Clavibacter sp. | reverse complement strand
AGTGACCAGAATTGATTGATCAGCACTGAAAACATGTCACTCCTTCGTTAACTTCCTCGAGATTGGTCGACATGGAAGTTATGAAAGTTGGTGAGTGCCCTGGCGCTCGAACTGAGTCAGCCACAGCACTCACCAACGTTTTCAACGTTAGCTCTAGTTAATTACTTAACGATTCCTGTATTAACTAGAACGCCATCTTTGGTTACGAAACCAGCAAAAAGTCCATACGAAATGTCGCCATTTGCATCGAACTTAATGGTGTTTCCGCTGACGCTCTTGCCGCTGTAAGCCTTCACATAGGCAAGCATCTTTTCGCGTGTTGTATTCCCTGCTGAAATACCCGAAAGAAGGATATTTGCAGCATCGAAGGATTCAACCGAGTAAACGCCTGATGAAACGCCCATCCTCTTGACGAAGTCGGCTTCCATCTCAGCGCTAATGCCAGCAAGGCCACCAACACCGGTCACCCTTGAGCCTTCAGCTGCAGCACCTGCAAGCTTCGGGAACTCCTGGTTGAAGACTCCGTCTCCGCCGGCAAAGACTGCCTTGGATCCTGAGTCACGTAGCTGCTTGATGAAGACAGCGGCTTGGCTGTAGTAACCAGTGTAGATAACTACGTTCGCACCAGATGTCTTGATCTTGGCAATTGTCGGACTGAAATCAGTTGTGGTGTTAGGAACTGAGTCGCCGCCAACAAGAGTTGCACCAGCAACTGTCTTGAGGCCAGCTTCAACGTATCCACGAAGTGGTACCGCGTATGCTGATTGGTCATCGAATACAAAGACCTTTGCACCCGAGACACCTTCAGTTGCGAACTTGGCCAAAGCTGGACCTTGAAGGTCATCCTTGCCCACGACGCGATGGAAGATTGGTCCACCGAAATCAGGCGATGCTGGATCTGTAATTGATACGCGAGTCGCTGATGGTGAGATAAGTGCCAAACCGGCATCCTTATAGAACGGCAATGAGGCAATCGTTGCGCCTGAGTATGCAGGGCCTACGACTCCGAGAATTTCCTTCTTGGATGCGATGCCTGGGGCGACAGTTCCCGCAACTGCAGGATCACCTTGGTCATCAATCGAAACGAGTTCGATCTTCTTTCCTGGATTCTGTTCTTCCCATAGTTGGATCGCATATTTCACTGCGTTCTGTTCATCGGTACCTGTGGAAGCTTCTCCTCCGGAGAGAGGTCCTTGGTAGCCGATTGTGAAAGTGTTTCCGCTATTCCCGGACTGCTGCTGAACGGTGAAGACACCGATTGCAACTGCGGCCACAGCAAGAATCGCGAGAACTTGCTTGTTCTTTTTACTCATTTATTACCTTTCATGATCATGATCTCCTCAATGAGGGAGGGCTGAAGGCTAACTCTCTCCCGTGGCTCACGACAAGGGACTCTTTCGTGAGGGCCGGTAACTTTCACGTTACGAGAAGGTAAGGGCTATCTCATGATTTGGAACGAGGGAAGCTTTCGAGTCTTATCGCAGACTCCCACCTTGCTTCCGATTATTGAAGGGGTGCGGCGCTGGGCGAGATGACCGCCTCAGCTACTTCTTTCATTGTGATTCGCCGATCCATCGCTGTTCGCTGAATCCATGAGAATGCTTCGGGCTCGGAGAGATTGAGTGCCTTCATAAGAATTCCTTTTGCTCGATCAATTATCTTCCTCGTCTCTAACCTTTCGTGAAGATCGGCGACTTCCTCAGAAAGGGATTTCATTTGAACGTGCCGACTTATCGCAATCTCTATCGCGGGCACGAGATCTTCGATGGTGAATGGCTTAACTACATATGCCATTGCGCCGGCATCACGAGCACGTTCTACGAGATCTCTCTGGCTAAAAGCAGTAAGCATCAAAACTGGAGAAATCCCAATAATCTTCTCGGCTGCAGAAATCCCATCGAGTACCGGCATTTTCACATCAAGGATCGCGAGATCAGGCTTAAGTTCTTCAGCCAGAGTAATTGCTTCACTTCCATTTGTTGCTTCACCGACAACGTTATAACCGGCTTCGCGCAACATTTCGACAAGATCCATTCGAATCAAGGTCTCGTCTTCGGCGACCAGAATTCGTGCTGCCGTTGTTGTCATGTGCCTCGAGTCGGATTCGAACCGACACTATACGGTTTTTGAGACCGTCC
>CAZGMF010000117.1:0-2209 GCA_964526795.1 uncultured Clavibacter sp. | reverse complement strand
GGCCAAGCTGGAATCAACGCTAACTATCGTAGAGGTGCCCACCTTCGTAGAAGTAACAAGGTTGATATTTTTAACTCTGTATTTTCCGGATATCCTACAGGTCTTTTGATTGACGGTATCAACACAGGTAACTACTTCACGAACGGTGACTTGAAGTTTAAGAACAATATCATGGCTGGTATGGCGACCCCATACGCAGTGGCCGCTGCACCAGCTAACTTCACAGCTACTTCAGTTCAAACTATTTTCTTGGCGAGTGGTGGAACTCTATTGACAAACCCCACTGATCTTCAGTACACTTCTCCTTATAATTTTACATCACCCAACTTCACACCTCAAACAGGTTCACCCGTTCTTTCAGGTGCTGACTTCAGTGATGCTGAACTACAAAATGGATTCTTCCAATCAACTTCTTACCGTGGTGCATTTGGTTCCAATGGTGATTGGACTAAGTGCTGGTGTGAATTTGATCCTCAGAACGCAAATTATACTGGTGCTATCAACTACCTAACTGGCAACGTAACAATCACACAGTCTGCTGTTGCTTGTGCCGGTGCTAATACCACATTGACAGCAACAGCTGGATATTCTTCCTATCTTTGGTCTAACGGTGGAACATCACAGACAACCACAGTAACTCAGGCTGGTACTTATATCGTCACGGTTACAAACACACGTGGTTGTACCGCAACTGCTCAGATTGTTGTTTCTGTACTTGCTTCCCCTGTTGTAACTATCACAGGTAACACATCTATCTGTCCCGGCAGAACAACTGTTTTGACCGCTACCGGTGGTGGTACATATTTGTGGAACACAGGTCTGACACGTAACGCTCTTACCACCGCAGCTCTGAACGCTAACACAACATATACTCTAACTGTGACTGGTGCTAACGGTTGTCAAACAACTGCAAGCGTAACTGTAACAGTAAACCCAGTAACTCCCTCAATCACAGGTATATCCCCCATTTGTGCTGGCACTACACAAACCTTGACAGCTACTGGTGGGGTATCATACAGTTGGACACCCGCAGCTACCGGAAATGCTATTACTGTGGCACCCACAGCAAATACAACTTACAAAGTAACTGTTACAAACGCGACGGGTTGCACAGCAACCACACAGTTCGTAGTAACTGTTCTCGCTAAACCTACTGTAACTATTACTTCACTTCCAGCAACTGGTAACATTTGTCAAGGAGCTTCTGCTACTCTAACGGCTACTGCAAACTTGGCTTCCTATTTGTGGAGCAACGGAGCTACTACAAACGTAATAACTGTAACTCCTACACAAACCACAACTTACACAGTTACTGTGACAAACGCGAGTGGATGTACAAACACCGCTACAAAAGTTATCAATGTATGGGCTTACCCACAACAACCCGTAATCACAGCTAATGGTCCAACCACTTTCTGTGAAGTAGGTACTACAATCACAACCCCGACCACACTTTCTACACAAGCTGTTCCTGGTATGACCATTGCTTGGTTGAAAAATGGTGTAGCACAAGCTGGGCAGGTTAACACAACCTACACTCCAACACTCGCTGGTTCTTATACAGTTCGTTACACAAATGCTGGTGGATGTTCAACTGTTTCCTCTCCTGTTGTACTGACAATCAACACTAAACCCGCAGCCGCTTTCACTGGTGTATGTACTGGAACACAAGTGAATTTAACCGCAAGTCCAGCTGCTCCAGTTGCCACTCCTAACCTTTACGCTTATCAGTGGTACTTGAATGGTCAACCTATCAACGGTGCTACACTCAAGACTTTCTCAGCTACTCAGACAGGTGTCTACTCAGTTTCCGTAACTAACACCACAACCAATTGTGGAAAAATGTCCGCAACAAGCACTATCAATAGTTTCCTTGTCCCCACTGTTGCTACAATCGCAGCTCAGGGACCCGTGGCTATACCAACTGGTGGGTCAGTAACTTTGGCTGTTACCGCTCCAAATGCTAACTTCAACTATCAGTGGTACTCCACAAACACAGCTCTTGCTGGTCAATTGAACCCAACCTACACAGCTACTACCGCTGGTACATACAGAGTTAAGACTGTAAATGGTCCTTGTGCAAGTGCTTATTCCAACAGTATCATTGTAACAATCACACCTGGTCAAACCAACATGATTCAACAAGATGTGAATGTTATTGAAGGTGCTAAGGAGATGAATGTATTCCCCAACCCAACGAATCAGGGTA
>CAZGMF010000116.1:0-2277 GCA_964526795.1 uncultured Clavibacter sp. | reverse complement strand
TCCTCACGTTTGTCATCAGGTTCATTATCAATCTCATCTTGAGTTATCGAAGGCAGATATTCACTCACCGACCTAGTATGTCACTATGAAAAAGAAGAACCGATTCGAGATTCTTGGACGCTTCGTTACTCGTTCGAAAAAGAAGGTTCTTGCACTCTCAATTCTTGTGACTCTTGCGGCTGGGGTTGCTGGCACACAAGTATTCACGCGCTTCGACTCTGGTGGCTATTCAAATCCCAAAGGCGATGCAGCAAAGGTGTGGGATTATCTTAAGAATACTTTTGATTCCCGCGATCCTTCAATTGTCTTTGCAATCCATTCTTCTACGAGCGATATCAATTCACAAGAAGTTGTCGAAAGCATCGGTCGTTTAGAAAGTGAATTGCGGACAGAACCCACTGTCGAGAAAGTTCTCTCCTATTGGTCAGCAGGGAACGCTCCAACGTTGCGAAGCAAAGATGGTCGTTCTGGCTTGCTCTTCATCTACCTGAAGTCAACAGATTTCACCTCAATAGATAAGGCAGGCGGCTATTTCCAGGAAAAATACGACGGCAAATTCGAAAAGCTAGATGTTTATGCCGCAGGCGGCGGAATCTTCGCCCATTCCATCAACGGAAAGATCCAAGAGGATTTAAAGATATCTGAAGCAGTCTCCATTCCACTTACATTCATACTTCTTCTCATTGTCTTTGGAGCGATGGTTGCATCCGCTATGCCTCTGGTCATTGGAATTACATCGATTCTGGGCACTTTCTTCATGCTCTATCTGCTGACTTTGATCACAGATGTGAGCATCTTCGCTTTGAATCTGACGACCGGGCTCGGCCTAGGACTCGGCGTAGACTATGCCTTGCTCATTGTGAATAGATTTCGCGAAGAAGTTCAACGTGGTCGCGATATTGATGAATCTATCGTCATCACAATGAAAACCGCCGGACGGACGGTCTTCTTCTCTGGTCTGACTGTCGTTCTTACTTTGGTATCGCTGACTTTCTTCCCGCTGAACTTCCTTAAATCTATGGGCTATGCCGGTTCGATTGTCGTTGCCTTGGCAGTTGTTGCGGCATTGATTCCCTTACCCGCTCTTCTGGGCATCATCGGATTGAAAGTTAATAAAGGCACAGTTCGCAAAAGCGCTTTGGTTACACACGATGAAGGTCGTTGGTCCCAAATCGCTCGTTTCGTCATGCATCGTCCGGTTCCTGTGGTTATTACCTCATTTCTCATTCTTGGTTTCTTCGTTGCCCCACTTTCGGCAGCAAAATTCAGCCAGGTAGACAGCCGGGTACTTCCACGAGATGACCGCGCATATATATCTTCGCAATTCATCTCAACTAACTTTCCTGGTCAAGAGAGCAACCCAATCGAAATTATCTTTACGCAAGGCTCCGATCAGAGCGAGCAAATAACGAAATTTGCTCAAGCGCTTTCAACTGTTGACGGCATCATCCGAGTTGGAAATCCGGAGATAAGGAATGGTGTAGTTCGGCTCGTCGCCATTCATACGATGCCGCCACGAACCCCTGAGGCCGAAGCTCTTATTCACCAGATCCGTGACATAGCTTCTCCGGAAGGGACACTGATTGGTGGAGTTGCCGCCGACTATGCCGATTCGCAAGGCGGAATAGCTCATCAATTGCCAAAAGTCTTTCTCTGGATAACGTTGGCAGTTCTCTTACTACTTTTTCTATTTACCGGTTCGATCCTTCTACCAATAAAAGCGGTTCTGCTCAATTTCCTTTCCCTCGCCGCAACGATGGGATTACTGACCATGATTTTCGTCAAAGACCAATTCACTTTCTTGGTAGGTGATTTCACGAATACTGGAACCTTGGACACAAGTAGCGTTGTTCTCATATGCATAGTCGCTTTTGGACTATCGATGGACTACGAACTCTTTCTTCTCTCTCGCATCAAAGAGGAACACGATGCCGGACATTCCAATATTGATTCTGTCGCATTCGGACTCCAAAGATCCGCTCGAATCATCACTGCGGCGGCATTTATCTTGGCTGTTGTCTTCTATGCATTTGCCCTTGGTGGAGTGACATCAATAAAGATGCTCGGGTTGGGTGTCGCTTTTGCAATCCTTCTGGATGCAACATTAATTCGCGCGATCCTCGTTCCAGCCTTGATGCGACTATTCGGGGAGTGGAATTGGTGGGCGCCAAAATCTCTGAAGCGATTCACAATCTCACACTGATAATTTCTACTGTTTTCTCCCCGTAGAATCCGCCGATGGATCTCATCGCAACACTCCAATGCCCTGATCGTCCT
>CAZGMF010000115.1:0-2339 GCA_964526795.1 uncultured Clavibacter sp. | reverse complement strand
GCGCCCGCCTTCTTTACGGGTAACGCACTCGCCAAGGGTCTCGCCCAAGGCTTCAAGCTGTCTGCGTGAGTAGTTCATATCTTTACTCCAACAATCCGGTACTTCTCTTCAAAGCCGTAGCGTGACCACAGTCTGGCTATCGACTCCCGCGCTGCGCCTTCAATGCAGGTGGCCCCAAGTGACCGCAGCAAATTCTTCAATTGCTCAAAGGTATCGTCGTTACTGATGAGCTTACCGCCAATCAAAGTCACAAACGCCACCCGGTCATGTGGGCGGCTGGTAAACGATACAGTGGCAGCACCCTTAACGCCTTCATCGTCGACTGCCACAAGCAGCAGCCACTGCCCAGTAGCAAGCAAAACCTTAACCGACTCAAGCGTGTAGTCACCTTTGGAATGCTCAAGCGCCGCAGTCATGTACCCCTCTACCAGAGGCCACACTTGGTGGATATGCCCGACATCGACGCGCTGAATGTTCATGCTGGCAGATACTTCTCTGCTTTGCTGTTCTTGGCGACTTTGCCCTTGCCGACCGTTTTGCCACGAGCCTTCTGGATGCGGTCCATCATGGCGTAGAGCTTCCGAGCACCAGCATCAGTCGAGCCGTTGCCCAACTCAGAGACGATCCTAGCCGGAACAACAAATTCACCATCGGCAAGGCGTGCGGGTTGCTTACGTCCAATCATGGCGGGGATACTGTCCGATACACCGTCACCGGGGCCGCGCAGCAGTCTGCCACCATCGGAGTAGTCGCCAAGGTCAGAGATGCCGCCACGGGCCATCCCCATCGCTTCCCCGTCCGCCACAGCAGAATCCAAACCAGCATTTGCCTGCGAAGCGGCAGCAGCGTTAGATGCATCAGTAGCAGCTTGAGCCTCCATAGCGCCCAGTGCGTTTATGCCAGAACTAACCATGCCGTGTCCCAACATACTCGCAATAGCAGCGCCGGGGGCAAAAGCCAAATTACCATACCCCTGAAGCGCCTGTCCAATTGCTATGGTAGTGGCTGGATTTGCAGCTACAGAAGAGTCTGTTCTATCTGCCATGCCACCTGAATTACCATCGTCACGTTCGTAGATGTCTTTGGTTTGGTCTTGTTCTGGCTGGCTGTAGCCTTTGTAGCCTTCATATCCGGAAAGCCCAGCAGCGCCGCCCTCAGCCAGCTTCTGCATGCCGGTAGAGTTGTCGATGCCCATATCGGAGACGCCGCCCCGAGCGTTTTGCATGTCGTAGACGTTTGCAGCGGACATTGCCTCTACGGGTCCGCCAGCAGCCAGCCGGGTATAGGAAGGGCGGAAATATGTGTACTCACCCACATCGCCCATGCGGGTTGGCGGCATTGCAGGGCCGGGGGTGTAGGCGTAACGGTACTGTGTGCGGTCAAGCTCTGGCGCTTTGTATTCAGGTTGCGCCAATAACGCCGGTGCTGCCGCAGCCAGCCCGTATTTCAAATTGCCTTTGTTGAACAATATGCTGGGCTTATCTGCAATTGCACGAAGCCCTGCTTTGGCCGTATCTGCCGGAGTTGCAGAAGCAAGTTTGTCTGCCAAAAGACGTTCCTGCGTGGCTTCCGAAACAATGTTCGGGTCCATCATCGGCGCGGGAGTAATTGCCGCAGGAGACGCAGCAGTGACTGCGGAGGGAGGCGCAGTGACCGTAAGCGGCGGCGGAAATTCTCCATACAACGCTTTAACCGATTCGGGCCCCCCAATTTGCCGCAACTGCGCTGCTTGCTGAGACATGCTGGGATCCAAACCTACTCCCGAGCCTGTCATTTCCGCTACGCGATTGGCATACGCTTGCTGCCCAAGCAGACCCTCTTGAATTTGCGGCCCGTACGCGTAGTCGGCACCAATCATCTGCCCCGTAAAAGGATTTGCAGTAACCGCAGGCGGTGGCGGAACAGTAAATGCGGCCCCCGCAGCCTCAGGAACAACCGGCATTGCCGGGGTTGGGATTGCAGTCTGAGCAGGCGCAGCGGAAGCAGACAAAGCACCTGTGCCCGCACCCATAACACTGCCCAGCATACCGGCACCACCATAAGCACCCAGTCCGGCCATGAGACCTTTTTGCAGGTTGCCGGTACGCGCAGCCTGAAGAGCGCCAACCCCAAGCCCGATAGTGGCAGGCATGCCCAACCCAAACAGTCCCGGCATAGCCGCAGCTGAAGCACCGCCCGTGGCAAACATCAATCCCGCGCCTACAACGGCAGGCAGAATACTATCCAAAAACCCAGCCTCCGGCAGTCCAGTCTTAGGGTTAACACTTAGTGACCCGCCGTGGGCCATCGCCAGCGCCTGAAGCCCAGCGACTTCGCGGGGCGACATGTGGACAAGCTGT
>CAZGMF010000114.1:0-2361 GCA_964526795.1 uncultured Clavibacter sp. | reverse complement strand
AAATGCCAGGCGTCAACGTCGACCTGAGTCAGCTCGCGGCCGAACGCCGCGTACAGTGCCGCCATCATCAATCCAAGTTCGTGCCGTGATGTCACTTACCCGCCTCCTGTCCAATGCGTGCCTGCCCGCCTGCCTCGTCTTCGGCCTTCAGTTTGGCCAGCAGGTCAAACGTGTTCTGCTGCCGCTGCTGGCCAAACGTGACTGGCTTTCCGTTGGGCTTGCCGTTGCCGTGCCGTAGGTCGTTACGCTCCCACTGGCGAACTGCTGACTTCCAGTCCTTCATCGGGTTCTTACCTACACGCCAGCCGTTAGCTGTGTAGTGGTCCATCCACGCTTCTGGGTCAACCTTACCGCCACGCTCGGCACAATAGGCCGCCAGTTCTGCCATCGTCGGTCGGTCCTTCCGGCCCGTTTCCTCCCCGCACCCCTCCTTAAGAAGATCCTCTTCCTTTTCCTTTTCTTTTTCCTTAAGGGTATGGATACCCTTTGGATAGCCTTTGGATACCCTTTGGAGTTGATGTCTTTCCCACAGTCGAAACACCGGTGCGTGTGCCTTGCAATCCTTGCTCAGCTCCCCGTACTGGAATCCGATGAACCCAACCAGCCACAACTTTCCACCCGGTAAGGCTGCTACCCTATCGCCGCAGGCCTTTACGAATTCGTCCCAATCGACGTTGCATCCAATGCGGAAGTTGGCCAGCCGTGGTGACAGGTCCAGAACGCCAGCCTGATCGCAGCAGTCGCAGCAGTATAGCCACGCTAGTTTGTGCTCAGCCTTCAGTTCGACGAACCAGCTGTCATCCCACTTTGCCGTCTCAGTAAACCGTTTTCCCATCACACCCTCCATCCATGCGTTCGCGCCCATTCGGCCAGCAGCAAACTGTCCGCAATCCGGTGCGTGACCTTGATGAACGGCCAACGCCGCTGTGCCTCGGCCTTCGTTCTGTTTTTGTCGCCGCCAGACATGCAGCCCATGTCCTTCTGCCACTTCTGTGGCCGCACCAGCAGATACGGCACCTCGTTGGCGTCCAAGATTCCCAAGACATGGCCAAACGACTGGCCGAACGTAAACGCCGACTTCACGCCCATCTGCGGCGAGCTGTGGACGTGTTCCAGCACGGCCTTGGCACGGAACAAGTCGAACTGGTGGAACCAATCCGCCACGTCCTTGCCTGTGCCGTCTAGCGGGCAGCTGCGGCCGTCCCAAGGCGTGCCATCGTCCCAAATGGCGCTAACCGAACCGCTCTTGCCGGGGTCAATTCCGAAATAGATCATCCTCGCCTCCAATCCGTTCTAAAAGAATCCTGCCGACGACCTCCGCAACTTGCGGTACTATTGCGTTTCCGAGGCATTTAAGTCGGTCCACCCGAGAGGGAACCCCATGAGCCACTCGACCCACGTCGGGTTCAATCCGCCACACTCCGTTTGTTTCACTGCCTCCACTGATGCAACTGAACGAGGTAGCGAAGATTGTTGCCGATTGGGAGCCAGTGACATTCCCGCCTTGTGATCTTGCGCATTCGGCGTCGGCCACATTGCCTTTTTTACGTCGAGTCTCAGGTCTCTCTTCCCCTTGCTGTCCTGCGGAGCACCCCCTGTCGCAATCGCAGCGGTTGGCGTCGCCCACGTCGCCCGACAACTCGGCCACTTTTGCATTGAAGGTGCCAGTTGGTTTGCCGTTGCGGTAGGCGAGAATAAAAACCCTGTCCCTGATATGCGGCGCACCAACGGCGGCAGCCGGTATGCAATGCCATTCAGCATCGTACCCGACCTCGGCCAACGTTCCGAGAACTCGGTCCAGCCCTCTAGTAAGCAACGCTGCCACGTTCTCCAACACGACCGCTCTCGGTCGCAATTCGCGAACCAAGCGAGCGGCTTCAAAGAAGAGCCCGCTTCGATTTCCATCAAGTCCTGCTCCTCGTCCGGCGTAGGATAAATCCTGACAAGGAAAGCCTCCACAGATAACATCGACTGGCTCAAGGTTGTGTCGGCCGCACTTGCACACGTCTCGCTCTCGGTGGACGTTTGGCCAGTGTCGCTCAAGAATTCGGGTTGCGTAGTCATCGATTTCCACCTGCCATTTGCACTGCATTCCGCAGCGTTCAAAACCAAGATCAAAGCCACCGATTCCGGCAAACAGACTGCCGAAGTAGATCACGGTGCCACCTCGCCTGCAACGACAACACGGCCTGCAATCTGAGCGCCAGCCAGAAACGCCAGGGCTGTGTCCTCTTCGTTGCTCGGCACGAGGCAGTAGCCCAGTGCAGGCAGTGCGTGCCCTAGTGCCTCGGCCAGTGCTTCCTCGGATGTGTTGTCCTCGTTGTCGCTGAACGTCCAGCTGGCCCTGCAGCCGTCTGGTGT
>CAZGMF010000113.1:0-2472 GCA_964526795.1 uncultured Clavibacter sp. | reverse complement strand
ACTCGCACGACGGTTGGGGCGAGGGCAACGTGCCGCAGGAAGTCAAGGATATGGCCCGCGAGCGGCTGCGTGAGATTATGAAGGGTGCCGCCAACGACGCTAATAACAAGGGTGGCAACGGTTGGGGTAATATGCCCGCCGATATTCGCCGCGATATTATGCGGTTCATCAATGGCACTATCGACTGGAAAGCCGTCCTCCGTATGTTTATTGGCAGCGCCCAGCGTTCGCACAAGTCCAGCACGGTGAAGCGTATTAACAAGCGTTTCCCGTACATTCATCCCGGCAAGAAGTCTAACCGCACCGCAAAGATTGCCATTTCTATCGACCAGAGCGGTAGCGTTGGCGATGAACTGCTTGAAGCGTTTTTCGGGGAACTGAACAGCCTTTCCAAACTGGCAACCTTTACGGTTATTCCGTTCGATACTCGCGTCGAGGAAACCCTTATCTACGAATGGAAGAAGGGGCAGAAGCGGCAGGCAACCCGCGTTATGCACGGTGGAACGGATTTCGACGCCCCTACGGAATACGTCAATAAGGCTGGCACGTTCGACGGGCATATCATTCTTACCGATATGTGCGCCCCTGCGCCTAAGCCGTCGAAATGCCGTCGTATGTGGATGACCGATCTGAACGGTGCGGAAAACCCTTATTTCCGTAATAACGAGCGCATTATCCCCATTAAGAAGAAGATTAACTAATGGTGGAATGACCGAACCCTGCCCCGATTTTTTAGGGGCAGGGCGGGCTAGCCCCGCCGACCGGCTAAAAGAAAAGGCTTGCGCTCGGCGGGGAAAGCAGCTATAACCCCCCCTGTTCGTTAGGCGGGATGCCCTTCTGGCCCACTCTAGCGATAGAACTAAAAAAGATGTTGCATGGTGCAGCGTCTTAGGGTAGTATGCTTTTCATGGTTGACGCATGGCGCGTCACCGCAAAGGGGTAGTGCAGATGCCGGTTGATTTCAAGACGTTCCGTTCGTTCGTTAGCGTTGTGGCCGATGCCAAGCATCCTATCATGCTGCGCGGGCGGCACGGTATCGGCAAGAGCGAGTTGGTTTATTCGTTTGCGGCTACTCGCGGTCTGCCGGTTGTGGAGCGGCGTGTCTCGCAGATGACTGAGGGCGATCTGGTTGGTCTGCCGGTTGTGGACGGCAACCGCACCGCTTGGAATCCCCCGGATTGGTACAAGGAGGCTTGTGAGAAGCCCGTTGTCCTGTTTCTGGACGAGGTTGACCGTGGAACGCAGGAGGTTCGACAGGGCATTTTCCAGTTGACCGACTCCCGCACGATCAACGGTCACCGTCTGCATCCCGATACGCTCATTTTCGCCGCTGTTAACGGTGGCGTGCATGGCGCGCAGTATGCCGTTAACGACATGGATCCTGCGGAGTTGGACCGCTGGACCGCTTTCGACGTTGAGCCTAGCGTTAATGACTGGCTGGATTATGGCCGCGCCGGTAACATTCACCCGCTGATCGTTGATTTCGTCAACGATAATAACACGCACCTTGAGCATAAGGGCGAGTTTGAGCCGGGGAAGGTTTACCCCTCGCGCCGTTCATGGAAGCGGCTTTCGGATGCCGTTACCAAGTCTAAGATGCTGGACGGTGAGGATTACAAGTCGCGTCTGGATATGTATTACAACATCGCCACCGGCTATGTTGGTATCGAAGCGGCAATCGCTTCCAAGGACTATCTTAAGAATATCGAGAAGGTTGTGAGCGTTGACGATGTTCTCGCGGGCAAGTTCGACGGGCTTAAGGGCTACAAGTTGGGTGAATACACCGCGCTTTGCGATAAGGTGCTTACCAGCGGCAAGGTCAACGAGAGCATGACCAATGAGGCTAAGACGAACCTTATGCGGTTTTTCCTCCGTCTGCCTAGCGAGGCTGGCATGAAGTTTTACACCGATTGCGCTAAGACTCCCGGCGTTATGAAGGTGGTTATTTCTATGCACGCTATGACGGTGGACGGGCAGAGCATCAAGGATCATGTGCAGACGCTGCTCGGCGGCGCGAAGAAGGGCAAGAAGTAATATTTAACTCCATTCTTAGAACTGCCCCCCGTGCCTTTTTGGGCGGGGGGTTTTCTAGTTTCCGCTCGCCGGTTTTTTCGGGCGAGCGGGGCTAGCCCTGAATCACCGTAAAAGGGGCGTGCGAGTTTTTTCGCCCTTTTGGGCATAGCCCCATTCTAATCATGTAGTTATGCGAAAAGAATACTCTATTGACATAGTTACGCGGATAGGGTACACTATGTTCATAGTAATAGGATTAGATATATTAGGATTAGAGCATCTATGCCTGTAGTTACAGGGATATAATATGGGTTAATAGAATATCTACGTTTAGAATAATGCCGCTCCGCAGGGGGCAGGGGCACCTTTTTGCCTATTATAACACATAATAATATTGGTTTGTAGGGGGTATATATGGTGCGACATGGGTGTCATACCACTATATATGGGGGTGGGATT
>CAZGMF010000112.1:0-2492 GCA_964526795.1 uncultured Clavibacter sp. | reverse complement strand
CAACCAATACCAGGCTGCGGGTTGAATTCATCTGTGAACGTATCGCAAACGGTGCGCCAGTTGAATTAAAAGATATGGCCTGGTTGCAAAAGTGGGCGTCAAGAAACCCAACGGTTGACTCCATGTTGCGTAAAGCACGGCGCACTGCTATCCAAGGTGATACACAACAAGAAACATTGGATGGTTTCTGTAGTGCAATGGATATTGGTGAGCCGGATCCCAGTGATCACCTGGCTGGTCCCCAAGATCCCGTCACCCTGGCTGAGTGGTTCTCCAATAAACGCCGCTGGTTTCGTGGGCAGTAACTACTTTTCGTTTGGTGTCTTCCAGAAGTAGTCGTCTGTTTCACCAAGCCTGCCCCACTCTGGTGCGTGTTCAACATCGAAGTAACGCGTAGACACCTTGAAGTCTGGTGTCTTGAGATTGTGATTGGTTAGCGATGGGTCGCACATGCGACAACGGTTGTTTGGATAAGCACCAATTTGACCATTATCCAATGCAACGATGTTATGAGACTTGTGCTCATCAGGGAACTCAGCAAAGTAAAAGTCGGGTTCATTGCGGTGGGGGTGGTAATTGTCAATCGTAAATAGGTAACTGCCCTTCATGACACCAGCACTACGCGTCATTACCTGAAACTCCATGTTGTAGATCAGGTTCTTTTCAACGACCGTAAGCCCATGGTCAAACCCGTTCCAGAACTGCAGGTCTGTCAGCTCTAAATCTGGGGTGGGTGGTTGTGGTTTGTCGGGATGGTCGGAGTCCCACGCAAGGAACGCACTGATCGGCAGCTTGTCATACAGCGCCCCATACTCAATTAAATACGTTTCGAAATAAAGTGCACGTCCCGTCAGTGACTTGCAGGTTACCCAATAGCCAGGGGTGTACTCACCATGGCCGTCATGCAGGTCACGCAAGTACTCACGGCGGACCCACACCTTGACTGGCGGTACGTTGGCTACGAGTGTGGTCACTACAACTCCTAATGAACTCCTAATTTACTTCAAATTAGGAGCAAATTAGAAGTTGGTGTGGGGCAAGCAGGCTTTTATGGGTGAGCTTTGTTTAATGTAACCGCAATCCATGGTGTACACCCCTGCGTCTTTCTAGGCTATTTGCCTAGCGACTACAAATAAAGCATAACAAAAAATCCCGGTTGCTCAAGCCGGGACTTAACTTCCCTCCTGCCCTTGTCTTGGGTGGGCCATTCGGCTTCGCCAGGAGCATGGACATTGTGAGCGGGTTAACTATAGTTTATTTTTTCTTGGCAGCAGCCTCTTTCTTCTTTGCAATCATTTCTTTAAACTTGTCGCGGGCAGCAGCTTGCTTGTCGGTGCCACCACCTTTGCCTTTGGCGGCTGCTTCTTTACCTTTCGCAGGCATCGGTTTGCCCTTGGGGGGAACAGCTTTTTTCTTGTCCATGATGAATAGGTAATTACCTTTGCTAATTATAAGTTTGATTCCTTTGCTTTACGTTCATCCAAAATTGCTTTCCACTTGCATGGTTTAGCACTCTTTGCCCAATCCCTGGGCGGATTAGGAATCATGCTTTCTAGTTTCCAGAAAAAATCCTGAAGGCGTTGTGCTTCCGAATAACGCTCAGCCAAGAGAGGTCGGTAGATCGCGGGGTTTGCCAAACTTATCCATGATCTCTTCCATCTGCTCCAGGGATTCAAGCCGTACCAAGATGTCGGTCAGGCTGCTAATCACCACGGGATGTTCGGTGCGTGCAGCAAAGGCCAATGCTTCACGCAACATACCGGCTGCTTCGTTGACCGATTGCTTAACCTGGTTCGACAGACTCATTTCCGATTCCCGGGGTGTCCTGAGTAAAGGTATTGTTACCAGCATTTTCTTTGGAAAGCATCAAACTTTGTAAGAGCTGGTTATGATTCTCGAGAAACTGTTGTCCCTCGGTCATAGCCTGATAATACTCTTGCAGCTTTTCCATTGCACGACAATGAGGTATACCCAATACTAACAGTGAATTAACCGAACACCGGGCAGATAACTAAACACGGTTTTACGTAAGCCTTCTTCAAAGCTATAGCTGGGGCGCCAACCAAGTTCTTGGATCTTACGCGGATCAATCGCATACCGCAGATCATTTCCAGGGCGATCTTTAACATGCGTAATCAGATCAGAATAAGGGCATGGGCGCGGCTTAACATCATCCAAAATCTCACAAATCATTTCCACAACTTCAAGATTAGTGCGTTCACCAAAGCCGCCAATGCAATACTGCTGACCTAACTCACCTTCTTCCATCACCAAGGCCAATGCTTTGACGTGATCACGTACATGTAGCCAATCACGAATGTTTTTTCCTTCTCCATGAACAGTGATTGGCTTGCCCGCAAGCGCACGGGTAATTGTCATGGGAATTAACTTTTCTGGAAATTGACCGGGTCCATAGTTATTGCTGCAGTTCGTAATGACAGCAGGGAAGCCATACGTGTTATGCCATGCCATCACCAGGTGGTCACTGGCTG
>CAZGMF010000111.1:0-2498 GCA_964526795.1 uncultured Clavibacter sp. | reverse complement strand
AGCACCAGTGCCGCCCGCTCCTGCAACAAATCGGTAATCACCCGCAGGTAAGTTTTGGATAATTGTCAAATGACCCACGCTACCGCCGCCAGCGCCACCGCCGCATTGATTTGCGCCTACACCCGAAATAAATGAACCGCCGCCGCCACCGCCAGCGCCCGCTAAATAGATAAGATTGTTACCTGAATACAAAGCAGGTATTGTGAATGTGCCTGATGTGGTAAGTGAGTTTCTAATAAGTTTGAGTGTTGGACCACCACTAGCGGCAGGTACTGTTTGAATTCCCATTATAGCGTGACTCCTGAGATAAAGAGGTTGACAGAAGTTGCAGAAGCGCCGCCTTGGATAGTCTTAGTAGAGCCTGAAGAGATTAGTGGCACTTTCAAATCAATAGCAGTTGTTGAGTTAGCCGCTACAGACACCGCAGATAAGATTGCTGTTCCATCGATTGAGATGGTTACTGTCTGCGCTGAGGCCGAGGTATTTGCGGCAACTATGTTAGTGATGACGGCAGTCTCAGTTGCGGCTGTCGTATAAAGGGTTGTGGTTGTGGTTGTTGTAGCCGCACCACGGAAGAATACTTTGGTTGTTACTGCCATTAACGGACTCCCATAATCATTAGAGTTTGATAGTCATCTCCCCATCGAGCATTATTCGTTTGGGTAGAGTCGTATATTAGCACTTGGTCATTCTGACCACCTGCTGCAAATATACCAATTATAAAGGGCGAAAAAGTTAGTATCTCTACAGAATCGCCGACCTGTAGACCTGGTGTAAGACCAGTAATGGATGTTCCATCTGTTGCTGTGTAATCTTGACCACGTACTAGTAGAACACCGTTGAGATAGACCTGTTCAAATCCTACGGTGTAGGCAAGCACGGCACCATTAGCATCAACGCCAGAGATGCTGGTCTGACCAGCCGTTGCTACAAAGCGATATCTAGTGAGCGTCGCTACTGTGGGATTGGCTGTTGAAATTGACATTAGGAGATTTCACTTCCAAATGCTGAAAATGAAAGCGTTGCTGTTGATGCGTAGACGCTGATGACATCTGTTGTTGCTAGAGTAAGACCAAGTGTTAGGGCCGTTGTATCTGAGGCCGCTACAGTTGCGCCATAAACAATGTAGTGCTGGTTAGCAATAGAGGCACCTGCTGGACGCACTGCAATACGGTATGTTGCTGCAGAAGAGGATTGATTACAGATGGTAATCGTAGAGACGACCGTAGAGGTCGCTGCTGGAACCGTATAGAGAGTGGTTAAAGTTGTGGCTGCTGGGTTACTTTGACCCAAAGTTTTATAAACTGTTGGCACTGCGACTCCTTCAAGAAAAGGTAGACCTAGGTTAATTGGTACAAGGCTGGTATGTGGGTTAAAGTGTACCCGTGAATTTGGTGCATAAATCGGTATCTGAGGGCGGAAATTTAGCGCCCCTAATAGTCCCCCATAATCTACCTGACAACACTGGCATTATGAACCCCTCCATCTTTATCGACGACGATGGCGATATTCTGGTCAATGTCAGATGCGTTAATTATACTCTCTATATTTCAGAAGAGGACGAGAGATTCTTTAGTCCTTGGGGTCCACTAACCTATCTGCATCCAGAAAAAGACCAGAGGCTGGTCACCTTTAACTATATGTGCCGCCTTGACAGCAACCTCAACTTAATTAACTCCACTCAGGTAGAGATGCTCAATCTCCATACTCCTATTTGGGAGTTTCATGGCCTAGAAGATGCTCGTGTCGTGAGATGGGATGGCGACCTGTACATGATTGGTGTACGACGTGACACCACGCCTAATGGTCAGGGTCGTATGGAGTATTCCAAGATTGACTTAGATAAAACTAACTGGACTGCTAAGGAAGTCTCTCGCGTACGCATGCCCTCTACTGGCGACGATACGTCTTATTGCGATAAAAATTATATGCCAATAATTGATATGCCTTATCATTTTGTTAAATGGACAATGCCCACAGAGGTTGTTTGGTCCAACCCAGAAAAACCAGAAACTAGACAAGTAATAGTAAAACAAACTCCTAACTCTCCTATAGACCAAAGAGGAGGTTCGCACGTTATTGCTTGGGGAGATTTCTACATTGCTATAACTCACGAAGTTAAACTTTGGAGAAATTATTTAAATCAAAAAGACTCTATTTATCGTCACAGATTGGTGGTGTGGGACAAAGAATTTAACTTTAAAGGATTAAGTAACCCATTTGCTTTTATGGATGTAAAAATAGAATTCTGTACTGGAATGGCTAAGTTAAACGATAATCTTTTGATAAGTTTTTCAGTAGCAGACAATGCAGCATTTGTACTAGACACTCCTCAGTCTGTAGTAAATCAGTTAATAACAGAGGCACTTTCTTATGGAAACTAGTCAAAAAATGTATGAAAATTGCGGCACTTATGGAGGATACAAGAAACACAAGAAGTATAAAACTCCTACGTGTGAAGATTGTCGAACAGCGTCTAGGCAACATTCAAGAACAAG
>CAZGMF010000110.1:0-2547 GCA_964526795.1 uncultured Clavibacter sp. | reverse complement strand
TCATTGTGCGTGAGGGCATAGGTATCAATTCCAATTTCAAATTGTGGCAATGGATGCGAGCCTGGTTCGGATTTAATGACGCTGGGCTCTTCCAAGAATGGCGCCTCTTTTGCGGCAGAGGCGAACTTGGAGGAGAACTCGCCAAAGCTGAGGTGCTGAGATTTCTTTTCGATCAAACAGAAGGTTGCGATATCCCAGAATGCTGTCGATCCACCATTGCCAAGGACAACTTCATAACCTTCCGGAAGTGAGAAGAGAGAGGTCAGTCCAGTGCGAACACGATTGACGACATTTTTGACCGGCTTTTGACGATGTGATGTGCCAAGAATGGTACGGCCGGATTGGGCGAGAGCCTGAAGTGCTTCATCGCGAATCTTCGATGGACCACAGCCGAATCTTCCATCGCGCGGTTTGATTGAATCTGGAATCTTGATATCTGCCATAGTGCCGAGAGCCTACGGGAAGAGTCGTTCGATCTCCCAACCGTTTGAAACACGGTTGTATCGGATTCGATCGTGGAGTCGTGAATAGCGCCCTTGCCAAAATTCAAATGAGGTTGGTACGACAAGATAACCGCCCCAATGTTCAGGTCGAGGCACAGAGTTCCCACTTCCTTCGGGATATTTTGCAGAGTACTCGCCCCAAAGCTTCTCCAGGGTTTCGCGCGAATCAAGCAATTCAGATTGAGCACTTGCCCAAGCGCCAATCTGACTCGACCAAGGCCGCGATGCGAAGTATGAATCTGAATCCGCGGCCGATACGCGAGTGGCACTTCCGGTGATGATGACTTGGCGCTCCATCGCATACCAAGGAAAGAGAAGTGATACCCGTGATACTTCTTTGATATCGCGCGATTTGCGGGAGTTGTAGTTGGTGTAGAAAGTAAGGCCATCTGCCGTCACATCTTTAAGCAACACAGTTCGGGAAATCGGACCGTCGCCGTGAATCGTGGAGAGAACCATCGCATTCGGTTCAACGATGACTGGATTCGCAGCCGCCTCCGCCAACCAGACCATGAATTGTTCGGTGGGATCAGCGGAGATCTCGCGCTCTGAAAGTCCTTTCTCGCCATAGGACTTACGCATCTGAGAAATTGCATTTCGGTCGAGTTCGGCCATAGGTGTATCTAACGTCACTTTGAAGCGATGGTCACGTCGAAAGGAAGGTCGAATATTTTCTTCCCGCTACTTCTCTGCTTTTGACGCTGGGCCAATGAAGGGCAGAATACGAACTATGGCCGATGACTTTAAGCCCGGACTTGAGGGCGTAATCGCATTTGAATCCGAGATCGCTGAACCCGATAAGGAAGGTAGCGCGCTGCGATATCGCGGCGTCGATATCGATGATCTTGTTGGCCGAGTCTCCTTCGGCAATGTCTGGGGCCTTCTTGTTGATGATGAATTCAATCCAGGTCTTCCTGCGGCAGAACCATTTCCAATTCCGGTTCACTCCGGCGATGTTCGCGTTGATGTCCAATCCGCAATCGCGATGCTCACACCTGCATGGGGCTTGAAGCCACTTCTTGATATCAGCGATGAAGAAGCGCGAAGCAATCTCGCCCGTGTTTCAGTGATGGTTCTTTCCTATGTAGCCCAATCCGCTCGCGGAACAGCTCCTGCAATTTCTCAAGCAGAAGTAGATAAAGCGCACACGGTCGTGGAACGGATGATGATTCGTTGGCGCGGAGAACCAGACCCGGCGCATGTTCGCGCGATTGATGCATATTTTGTCTCTGCCGCAGAACATGGAATGAATGCTTCGACATTTACTGCACGTGTCATTGCTTCAACTGGTGCTGATGTTGCCGCTTCTATCTCTGGCGCCATCGGTGCGATGTCGGGTCCACTTCATGGAGGCGCTCCGTCTCGAGTTCTCCATATGATCGAAGAAGTTGAAAAACGCGGCGATGCGCGTTCTTATGTAAAAGAATTGTTGGACAAAGGTGAGCGCCTAATGGGTTTTGGTCATCGCGTCTATCGTGCCCAAGATCCTCGATCACGAACACTTCGCAGAACTTGCGAAGAGCTCAATGCTCCGCGCTACCAAGTCGCGAAGGCCTTAGAGGAAGCTGCACTCGCTGAGTTACGTGAGCGTCGTCCTGATCGCGTTTTGGAAACAAATGTCGAGTTCTGGGCTGCCGTGCTGTTGGATTTCGCAGAAGTTCCTTCACACATGTTTACTCCGATGTTCACATGCGCGCGAACTGCTGGTTGGTCTGCACACATCTTGGAACAGAAGCGAACCGGAAGATTGATTCGCCCATCTGCTCGTTATGTAGGTAAGGCACCACGCAAACCCGAAGATGTTCGCGGTTGGGATGAGACCGTCCCTGGGGTTCATAAGTAGTTCAAAGCTCGGAAAGTCCCGCGTGAAAGTTCATGCGATTTATAACGATCTTGTGACCTCGGAAAAGACACCTGAAATGTGCTTCATTCTTCTTTGACTCACTAATTTCGCGCCGCGAGAATAAGCGCTCTGTAGCCCCTCGCTACAGATACTTCCATGGAGGAAATGAATGAATAAGAAGCGTTTTGGCGCGTTTAGCGT
>CAZGMF010000109.1:0-2594 GCA_964526795.1 uncultured Clavibacter sp. | reverse complement strand
TATCAACAGTGTAGTTATCAACTAACTTTGACATAGAGTCTCTGATCTGCTTGGAAGTCTTGTCAGGGAATGACTCTAGGAGGTCTTCTAAGGTAGCATGGCGGCCATGATTCTCTAGGTAGGATACGTAGGGGTTAACCTTGCGTTTGCGTGGCTGTATAAGCTTTCTCATACGTTGAACCCTTTAGCATTCAAAGCCTTCGTTAACTGACGCATCATAAAGTAAAAACCATACTCTTGACATAAGCGAACAAAACGATTTAACACATCATTGATGTTGTGATCCTCCATCATATCTTCATACTCACCTTTAGTGATCTCATCGAATGCTTCATCAGGTAAAAACTCGTCATCAGGGTACATTTCGAACAATCCTTATGTTAAGCCCTACTGTACATAGGCTAAATAGTCTAAGTACTAAGTATATATTAAATATAAGTACATAGTATATACTTAGTACATAGCCTAAGTAGCCTACATAGCCTATATAGATTTAGGGTATCAGAGAAAAACAAAGTTGTCAAGTCATTCTTCATCAATGTTACGTTTACTTACAATGTCATCATCTCCTTCATTGATCAAGCGTACATTACCTACTGCAGCGATCTCATCACGGACATACCGAAAACAATCATTGCATAAGTCAATGTACTGGTGTGTTCGAACACTACGCCTGGAGGCTTCATAGTCGCTTAAGGCTTCATTGCAGCTAATGCATCTCATTTTAAGTCATCCTTCATAGAGTCAATCAACGAAACAAGTCGATAGTACTGAACATGTTCCCTTTCTGCTTCCTTGTCAGCAGCATCAGCATGGCCAAGTGCAAGGGCAATGTTAGCCTTAATTTGAAGCTCGATTAAGTACAACAACTCATCCAATAGTTCTTTAGTCATAAAATACCCTCTAGAATCGATTAAAACAGGCCTAGAATCGACGATCTAGGCTAAGGTGACACCTACCTACATGAGTGCATCTTCAACGCCTTGTAGAGCCTCTAATCGCTTTGATACTTTAGTCTTAGTGATTAGCTTAGCTTTAACCCATGTGTAGGACGGAAACGGCCATAGCGGATCAGGTGATGCATGACGGATCAAAACCTCACCATCAACACCATGCTTCAACACTTCGCATGGCTTACCATTAAAATAAGTCTTAATCATAGGGTTAGTCCTATAAAGAGCATGAAGGCAAACAATACACCAAAAACACCACCACCAAGATACAATACAAGATCACTAGATTTATTCATGATGAAAGCTTTATGAGTAGGCATAGCACAAAAACGTTTACGGCAATGATTGATATGGCTATCAAGGCATCTTTCATTTAATCCCCTGATAGGTCAACAATGGGGTTGATAACGTACTCTGCAAGCTCACTACGGTCTGCCCATTCTTCAGCATCGAATAGTGTATTGAATCTATCCATATGGGTTAAGCCATCATAGAATAGTTTATACGTGACTAGATAGCCGACAATCTTAAAGTTTTCCATTAGATTACCTTTAGTTTGATTACTTTGGACATCTTAACACCATGGGCAATATAGCCAATAGTGCTTACTGATTTATCCCAACAAGCACGACAACCATTACACTTACCTTCATGTTGATATGCTTCGCAGACTTTGACATTGGCAGCATCAAAGCTTGTTGCAATAGTGCTTGACCATGGTGCATCCAATACTTCACCGATAATAGAATCCGAAGATCTACGGACAACAACATTGTCCAATAAATCCATCTGGTCAATGATTGATTGAAACTTAGTGAATTTGTGCATCCTAGTCGGTAACCAGTGTTTAACCCATGGTGTACGCTGCATGACCTGAAGCATTTTCTCTGCTAACCCTAAAGCGTACATGTCACCGCTATCAAACCAGCGAAAGTATCTATCAGCGTCTAAAGCTTTGACCATGTCATCAACCCAACTATCACGCTGCCAATCTTCACGGTTATGGAGCCTTGGTGCTTTGACATTAGGATAATTGTAGTTGCCTGTAGTTGCATAACACCCTTTGCAAGCATCAACAAGCGAACCATCACTAGCCTTCGAACCAGGACAAGTATCTAGTGCCTGAAGCGACCATGATCGAATCCCGTCAAGCTTTGATGTAACTGAAAGCTTTAGCATCATAACCTCCGTTATAAAGTTTACTTTGCATAGTACCCTCGTTGAAGGTACTATACACTGCATACTTTACTTGAAGCTTGTAACCCTGTCATGTTTAATGAATCCGATATTGGTGTTATATACTGTTACATCGCCACGGTATGGAACCCTGATTACGCTTTTGATGATACCGCGCTTGATGATTATGCCGTTGATTCTGCCATGCCTGCCGTACGCTGTCACGAATCGGGTTGATGTGGCTTTCTTGACTTTGTTTACCAGTAGCAGTGATTTGATGAAGTCTATCATTTCAGTCCCCCTTGGTTTGTTTGACGTTGCGATTGCTTTGTCCATGTGCACATTATGCCTGAACTATGGAGGATTGCAAGCTCAGTAGTACCCTTTAGAGGCACCAACATAGTCTTCTTCATCTGTCAAGTACCACTTGTCAGCTAGACTCTACCGTTCATCGGCTAGACTATG
>CAZGMF010000108.1:0-2597 GCA_964526795.1 uncultured Clavibacter sp. | reverse complement strand
GGCCGCGAAACAGAAATCAACTGCACCAGCCCGAATTTCTTTCGCCAAGATCCGTGAGCCACAAGAAGTACCAAATCTCCTTGCTCTCCAAGTAGAGAGCTTTGATTGGTTGCTTGGAAATGATGCATGGCGCTCACGCATCGGAAAGAATGAACGACCAGAACGCGGAGAAATTCCGAAACAATCTGGTTTAGAGGAGATCTTCGAAGAGATCTCACCCATCGAAGACTTCCAAGGATCGATGTCGCTGTCATTCCGCGATCATCGTTTTGAACCACCGAAGTATTCGATTGCTGAGTGCAAAGAGCGCGACATCACTTATGCGGCTCCTCTGTTCGTCACAGCAGAATTCACAAATAACGTCACCGGTGAAATCAAGTCCCAGACAGTTTTCATGGGCGATTTCCCATTGATGACTCCGCGCGGAACCTTCATCATCAACGGTACTGAGCGCGTCGTCGTCTCACAGCTCGTCCGCTCTCCTGGCGTTTATTTCGAGCGCACAGTTGAGAAGACATCTGACAAAGACATCTACACGGCGAAGATCATCCCAAGCCGTGGTGCATGGCTCGAGTTTGAAGTCGACAAGAAAGATTTCGTTGCCGTCCGTATTGATCGTAAGAGAAAACAATCCGTCACTGTCTTCTTGAAGGCGCTGGGTTGGACCAACGATCAGATTCTCAACGACTTTGGCGAATACGATTCAATTAAAGAGACTCTGGCAAAAGACACAGTCTCGACACAAGATGAAGCGCTTCTTGATATCTATCGCAAGATGCGCCCAGGTGAGCCACCCACGAAAGAAGCTGCTCAAAACCTCATCGAAAACCTATATTTCAATCCGAAGCGCTATGACTTGGCCAAGGTCGGTCGCTTCAAATTGAATAAGAAACTCGGTATCGAGCTCGAGCTTGGAAAGAACCTTCTATCTATCGACGACATCGTGGGCGCAATCCGCTACTTGGTAGCGCTACATAAAGGCGAAGCACTGATCGATCTGGGCAAGCAAGTCCGCGTCGAAACCGATGACATTGACCATTTCGGCAACCGTCGCCTTCGCACTGTCGGCGAATTGATTCAAAACCAGATCCGTGTCGGTCTCTCTCGTATGGAGCGCGTTGTTCGTGAACGTATGACGACCCAAGATGTCGAAGCGATCACGCCCCAAACATTGATCAACATCCGTCCGATTACTGCAGCGATCAAGGAATTCTTCGGAACTTCCCAACTCTCGCAGTTCATGGATCAGACAAACCCAATCTCGGGTCTGACACACAAGCGACGTCTTTCAGCTCTCGGTCCTGGCGGTCTCTCACGTGATCGCGCTGGCTTCGAAGTTCGCGACGTCCATCCATCGCACTACGGACGTATGTGTCCGATCGAAACTCCAGAAGGTCCGAACATCGGTCTGATTGGTTCGCTTGCGACATATGCGCGCATCACACCATTTGGATTCGTCGAGACTCCTTATCGCAAAGTCATCAAAGGACAGGTCACTGACAAAGTCGATTACCTGACAGCAGATGAAGAAGATGAACACATCATCGCTCAGGCAAACGCACCTTTGACTGAAGACAATCACTTCGAAGAAGCACGTGTGTTGGTTCGACGTCGCGGTGGCGAAGTTGAATACATCATGGCTGAAGAAGTTGATTACATGGATGTCTCACCACGTCAGATGGTCTCTGTCGCGACCGCAATGATTCCCTTCCTCGAGCACGATGACGCAAACCGCGCGCTCATGGGTGCGAACATGATGCGCCAAGCAGTGCCATTGCTTCGTTCTGAGGCTCCATTCGTCGGAACCGGTATGGAATACCGCGCAGCTGTCGATGCTGGCGATGTTCTCACCGCAGTACGCGGCGGCGTTGTTACCGAAGTTGCATCTGATCGCATCGTCATCAAGACCGACGATGGCGAAGAAGATTCCTATGATGATTCTTCAATTCAGAAGTTCATCCGCTCCAACCAAGGCACATCACGGAACATGCGCGTTGTCGTCAGCGAAGGCGAGAAGATCGCTGCTGGCCAAGTCATCGCCGATGGTCCAAGCACCCAGAACGGTGAGATGGCCCTTGGAAAGAACTTGCTCGTGGCATTTATGTCATGGGAAGGCCACAACTATGAGGATGCGATCATCCTCTCGCAGCGACTGGTCCAAGATGACGTGCTCACCTCGATTCATATCGAGGAGTACGAAGTCGATGCCCGTGACACCAAACTCGGTGCTGAGGAAATAACCCGCGATATCCCGAATGTCTCGGAAGAGGTTCTTGCAGATCTCGATGAGCGCGGCATTGTTCGCATCGGCGCGGATGTCGTTCCCGGCGATATCTTGGTCGGAAAAGTTACGCCGAAGGGCGAAACCGAACTCACACCAGAAGAGCGTTTGCTCCGTGCAATCTTCGGTGAGAAGGCTCGCGAAGTTCGCGACACCTCATTGAAAGTTCCTCACGGCGAAGGCGGAAAAGTCATCGGAGTCAAGATCTTTGATCTGGAAGATGGCTATGACCTTCCTGCTGGCGTCAACCAAGTTGTTCGAGTCTATGTCGCACAGAAGCGAAAGATTCAAGATGGTGACAAGCTCGCTGGTCGCC
>CAZGMF010000107.1:0-2652 GCA_964526795.1 uncultured Clavibacter sp. | reverse complement strand
TGCTGACTATCGGTAAAGCAATTGGTGGTGGAATTCCAACTGGCACCTTTGGAATGACTCACGAGGTAGCAAAAGAGATTGCCGCTAGAACAGAGCGGGAAGTAATAGATACGGGGGGAATTGGGGGAACATTGGCAGGAAATGCACTTTCCCTTGCGGCGATGAAAGCAACTTTGACCGAAGTTTTAACCGATGAGAATTTCAAGAAAATGATCGCCCTTGGTAATCGCTGGTGTGATGGAGTTGATTCGGCAATAAGGGAATTTGCGCTAAATTGGCATTGCAATCGATTAGGAGCGCGCGGCGAGTATTTGTTTCAAGGTAAGGCGCCTAAGACTGGAAGAGAAGCGACGGCAGCAGGTGATTTCGAATTAGAGCAGTACATTCACCTTAGGCTTCTAAATGATGGATTCTTGCTGACGCCATTTCACAATATGGCGCTGATGTCGCCAGATACGACAGAGGCAGATGTTGATGCACACTCGGTAGCTTTCAGAGCGATGTGCAGTGAACTGGTCAATCAGTAGCTTTAGAACGTTATTCCAATTACTCTGAAAGTGACTTAAGTTCCGATTCATCCAAAGTGATCAACGGCAAAATCTCTTTGATTTGTTCTAGCTTGGTCGCGGAGGCGATTGGTGCTGAAACTGTTGGCTGTTGGCGAAGCCAACCGAGGGCGACAGCTGCGAGCGTTGAGTTTTTGGACTTTGCGATCAATTCCAATTTCTCAAGCAACGCCCAACCTCGCTCATTGGCATACGAGTTACCAACCCCGGTAGCGCGAACTGATTGAACTGTTACGCCAGGACGATACTTTCCAGTTAAAAATCCCCGGGCAAGGCCATAGAAAGGGATCTCCGAGAGTCCGTTCTTGGCGACAGTATCGCGAAGATTCCTCTCATAATCTCTATCCATCAAGTTGTACTGGTCTTGGCAAGCGATATATGAAGCGATTCCAAGCGATTGTGAGAGATCTAGCGACTCCTGAAGTCGAGCGGGCGTGAAATTTGAAGCAGCGATGTAGCGGACCTTGCCTGATTTAATTAGGGAATCAAAGGTGCTTAGGGTTTCTTCGATTGGTGTATCGGGATCATCTTGATGGGCGTAATAGATATCAATGTAATCTGTTTGTAGGCGGTGAAGTGAATCATCACAAGCAGCCAAAATATTAGAAGGCTTGAGCCCCGGACGCGTATCCAGCTTTGCCACTTTAGAAGCTATTACCATCTCACTTCGATTACCGCGTCGCTTCATCCAATTCCCGATAATCGTTTCTGATTCTCCTCCAATATGACCAGGGGCCCATTGCGAGTACATATCAGCGGTATCTACAAAATTTCCACCATTATCAAAGTAGTAGTCAAGAACAGCTTCGGAACTCCTAACATCAGCGCTAAAGCCGAATACATTTCCACCAAGGCAGAGCGGATACACATTGAGATCTGTTTTTGGAAGCGTGATCATCGCGTCATCGTATAGCGATAGAGAACATCGCGCCCCCACTCGGTAAATCCGAGAGATCGATAAAGTTTGATCGCCGATTGATTATCAGCATCAACATAGAGCATTGCGCTAAAGATGCCCTCGTATCGAAGATGCTTGAGTCCTGCGATTGTCACCGCTCTTCCAATTCCCTTGCCTTGAAACTTAGGATTAACACCCATGATGTAAATCTCGCCGATTGGATCATGATCATGTTCATCTTCACCGGCGGAATGTCTATGCGAATGGCCGCCGTGAATCTTGGTCCAGCAAAACCCCGCCATTACACCTTCGATTTCTGCGATCAAGAAACCGCGGGGATCAAACCAACTTTCCTGGCTTCGGATTGATAGGTCGCGCAGGCTCCAATTGGATTGCTCGGGGTGGCCCTTGAAGGCCGCGTTATTGAGTTCTAGCCAAGATTGCTCGTCTAACCCCGGCAGAAAGCTTCTTATGGGGATTACAGGGTCGATCTCTGGGATTGGGTCTACGAGAGAGCGACGCATCTGGATGACGCTTCGGGAGTGGGTTAAACCGTTCTTCAAGGCGAGGCTCTTGGCCCCTGGCAGGTCACCATGCGACCAGAGCCGAAGTCGTTGCCCTGCGAGCTCCTTGAGGCTGACAACAATCTCGTTGCCGATTCCCTTGCCCCGATGAGCGGGGGCAATCACGACCTCCGCACTTGGCCCTTCAATTTGATCTGTCATATCAAGATGGGCATAACCAATAACTTCGTTTTCAACTCGGGCAACTAGATGGAAATCATCTTTATCGCCGCCGTGGCGAAGATGAAGAAGTACATGTTCTGCAACCGGGGGAATTCCATCTTGCTCGGTTGCAGCAGCAATCAACTCGAGAATCTTGGTTTGGGTCTCTTTATCTAGATTTTGATGGCGCGTTATCAAGAGCGTTCATCTTGGAGCGCAGCATCGCGATTTGTGTTGAAGCGGTAGCCAACATTCCGGACGGTTCCGATGATTGCTTCGAATTCTGGGCCGAGCTTTGAGCGCAGCCTGCGGACATGGACATCAACGGTACGAGTGCCACCGAAATAGTCATAGCCCCAAATCTCTTGTAAAAGTTGGGCGCGCGTAAAAACTCGCCCTGGATGTTGCGCAAGATACTTAAGCAATTCAAACTCTTTGAAGGTTAGATCTAGTGAGCGACCTT
>CAZGMF010000106.1:0-2665 GCA_964526795.1 uncultured Clavibacter sp. | reverse complement strand
AAAGGGGAAACAACGATATGGAACGAGCAAGCACTATGCGTAGCCTGCCACAAATTAAAGCACAAGTCGCGAGGTTCACGCAAAAACCGCGACCAGGACAGCAGAACGCAATAGAGGCGTTGGCCTCAGTCGGAAATCGGCTGAACGTAAAACTGCCGACTGGATACGGAAAGACCTACACCGCCCTGTCCATTTACTCGGTTTTGCAATCGCTCGGTGAAGTCAATCGGCTTCTTGTGATCTTTCCGACCGACGCCCAGCTTTTGCAATTTGAAGAGTCAGCCGGACGCTCTATGTCCAAATGCTGCATCGATGGCCCAAAAAACGTTTGTGACATTCGGTTCTTTGGCGCTCAGGCTATCGCAAGACATCAAAATAATCACTGCCAAGTGTTTGGCATTACCGTGCAATCTTTAATTGGAAGCCGCGGCATGGACAACGTGACGACGTTGCTTGGTCGCGGTCGATGGATGCTAGTGGTTGATGAGTATCACCACTACGGAATTGACCTTCCATTTGGCAAGGCTGTTAATGCGCTGTCGAGAGAGTTTTTGTTGTGCATGTCGGCAACTCCGCACAGGCCTGATAGAGACAGTGCGTTTGGTCTTCCTGATATTGAAGTCACGTATCGAGATGCAGCTGAGGAAGGAGCGGTCAAGCGGTTACGTGGACATTCTTACAACTATAAGATTGACGCTATCACTGCCGACAATGAAGTCATAAGTTTTACCACCGAAGAGCTGGTGGCTGAGGCTCAGAGCGATTCACCAAAAGTAATCGAAAAAATGATCTACGACCGCAAGCTCAGGTGGTCGCCTAAATACGTTAGCCCATTGGTGACGAATCCTCTTTCACGAATGATCGCCGAAAGAGTGAGGACTGGTTATCCGCTGCAGGCAATCGTTGGAGCGATGTGCGTGTCACACGCAGAAATGGTTTGCGAGCAGATTAGATCAACGTTTCCAGACCTTGTATGCGAGTGGGTTGGAACCGGCGATGACGGTCGGACACCTGAAAAGAATCGTGAGATTTTGAAGCGGTTTGCACCGACGGACGAAACGCGGCCAACCGTCGACGTCCTAGTTCACGTTGGGATGGCTGGAGAGGGACTGGATACAGTCTACGTTTCTGAAGTGATTCACTTAAACGCCGCTAGCGTGAACAACACAAATAATCAGGAAAACGGCAGGGCGGCAAGGCATTTGCCAGGAGTTGAAGGCAATATCAATTTTGATGCTGGAAGCGGTTACGCAGTCAAGCAGTACGTTGGCGGCGCGATCATGGATGCGATGGACGACCTGCCACCTAACCAAGACGACATTGACGCTGAAAGCAAAGAGCATGAAAGCGGCGGCCTGCAGGAGCTTCCAGAGCGACCATTTATTGAAATTAAGAACGTGGAATGCACAAGCATTGACAGCGGCGACGTGGAGGTTCAGCACATGGCTCAACAGCTTTGCAAATACGTACCAGAGTTTACTAAAGCGGATTTGGATGACAAAGAAAGCGAGTTGTGGGCGAGAGCTATTGAAGGCGTCAGGATGCTGCGATCTCAAGATGCCCAAGTTATTAACGAGCGTTCATTAATCAATCAATGGGAAGAGGCAGTAAAAAACGCAGCCACTACAGCGACAAGCAATGTTTTGAAGTTGCACACGAAAAGCGGGATGAGAATCGACAAGGCCTTGGTAGGTGACATCAAAAAGCGGATTCACGCAAGGAAGAAGCGTGATTTAGGCGTTGCCGAAAAAAGCATTGAGTCCCTTGAAAAGCATTACAAATGGCTGACCGGACTAATCTCTGTGCTTGTTAAGGAAGGAGTTGTGCCGCAATGGTTACGGTAAATTCTGGGGCTTGTGAGCCCACTGACAAGTTTGAGAACACGCCTCGTGATAAATGGCATTTGCTGCTGATTACAAAGCGGTCGTTTCTAGGCCGCAGGCTAAAGCATGACTGCCGCTGTCTGATTGATTTTTGCGAAGAAGCCGAGTCGGTCTTTGCGGAACTGGGTTACAAGTCATCCGAGGACATGATCCGCGAAGGTTACGAGCTTGACCCAACACAGATTGAACTGGCAGTTGCCTGGCTAAAACACAACGAGCCGCAAGATGCCATTGGCCTTAAGTCTGTCAGCGATGCCATTGAGCTGGCGCGGGCGAATAAGGAGAGCGTGCAGGGGAGGAAAGATGCCACTTCTATAAAATTTATAGAAGTTAAGCCAAACAGTAACGGTGCTGTCCTTCGCCGGCTGGCCCGCGACCACGAGGACATTCTGGAGATGGTTGAATCTGGCGAGCTATCGGTAAACGCTGCCGCCATTCGCGCCGGCATCCGCAAGAAACCAACGCCACTGAGCCAATTGTTGAAGTGGTGGAAGAAGGCAACGGCTGAAGAACAAGCAGAATTTTTGAAACGAAAGGATGAAGCATGAGCAGGGAAGAAGCAGACGAGTTGTGCAGAAAGCTGTCTGAGACGCTTGGTTCGATGTTTGATCGAATGGGCCTGTACACGGTGGCAAGTAGGCCTGAACTGCAATTGGCTGACTTGTTGGAAGCGATTACTGAAAGATTGTTAGCTGACAGCCAATTGCATGTTGACCTTGGATATCGATTGAAAGCCGCATCGGATTCATTAAGAGCATAAGGAGACGCCCCATGAACTACCA
>CAZGMF010000105.1:0-2691 GCA_964526795.1 uncultured Clavibacter sp. | reverse complement strand
AACAAATTTGAAATAATAAAATATTTCAGATCTTACCAGAGTATAAGGTATACCCTTTACAGTTAAAGTTCCTGGTTTATTTGAACTTTTATTATTACGAAAATTCATTTTACGTTGCTATGTAATATATTGATGCTGAACCTGCTGAAATGTAGAATGATACGTTGCTTAAATTGTTTGTTTCTATGAAAAGAATGTCTGCAGGACTTAACGGATACGCAAACGCTGAATTGGTTCCGTTTCCTTTGATCAGTACGTCTACAGAGTTTGATGAGGCAGCTTTGATTGTAACACCTGTCTTCAGAGTGTAAGACGCTGGTGTTATAGGAACTCCCGCAGTTATTCCTATAGATCCTGTGTGTACGGTTCCAGGTCTGTCAAAACTTACTATTTTTGCGTTAACACCGGTACCACTTAACAGAGTATTAATAGTGTTTAATTTGTCTGTATTTGTTTTGATATCAGCTACAGGAAGATTGTTTATGCTAGACAGTAGATTTATATCATTAATACTGACGCTGTTGCTTACTGTTACTGGTTTTGCAGAACTCCAAGATACTGGTACGTCTTCTGTGGATGTACCTTGGACACGAACAGCGGGACCTGCTGTTGCACCAGCGATAAAGAATGGAACAGTTTGATTGGCTTGCGATACACCAACCAAAGTTCCAATAGTGACTGTGGCGGTTATTCCAAAAGCTGCATTGGTTACATTAACATTTAAAGCACCACCAGAAGATCCTATACTGTTTCCAGAAGCATCGTAAATGCGTGATTGTATACCTGTAGATCCGTCAGAGCCGTATATACGAACACTGTCGGTACCTTGTAATAGTATTCTACCACCAACAACTGCAACGCTACCGGTTACTGTTACGCTGTCTGTGCTATACGAAAGATAACGTCCTCCTGTTATAGCTATGGGAGAACCGTTGGTGACACCTTGTACTCTGCCACCATCACGAATGTACACGTAACCAGTAACGCCTACAGGCACACCTGCAGTAATACCTTGAACGTAACCGTTCATTTGTACTGGTGTGTATCCTGATGCGGTTGTTCCAGAAACTACTAGAGGAATAGTAGACGCACCAGACAGACCGTTTGTTATTTTAATGTTTCCAATACCAGCAAAACTACCGGTTACAGTTAGAGTAGACGAATCGTATATTTGAACCGGTAGTGGAGTGGTGGTGGATACACGGGTTGCACTGGTGGAATTTCCGTAAACCAATTTTACTAGTTGTACGTGAGTGTTAGTTACACCACTAGTAACGTAATCGGTGGCAATAGCAGCAGTGTTTCCGGTAATGTCTATGGTTATGTTTGGGTCAATATCTGGCATTTATTTCTCCGTAATTTTGGAAAAAGTATTTGAAATCATCTATATATAGGTATAATATGGTGTTATTTTTTGACAATGAAACACAAAACGACTTTTGTCGCCAAATAGAGAAATACGTTGAAGAATGGAAAGTCTCGTATATGGATGCAATCATAACCATATGCGAGGCTAAAGACATTCCGGTCGAAAGTGTAGCAAAATTTCTCTCCAAACCTATAATTGAAAAAATTCAAGAAGAAGGAGAAACGTTAAACTTTCTCCCAAAATCAACAAAATTGCCAATTTAATTTGACTTTACAGAATTTGGGTGTATGTTTACAAACAATAGGAGATTATATGGGATTTAAAGATCTAAAGAAGAATTCTACGTCAATGGCCTCCAAGCTTCAAGAAGAGCTGGAGAAGAGCAACAAAACCAACGACTACAAGGACGACCGATTTTGGCGTCCTACGTTGGATTCTGCTAGTAACGGTTACGCGGTTATTCGATTCCTGCCTGCAGTGGAAGGTGAAGACATTCCGTGGGTCAAGCTGTACTCTCACGCGTTTAAGGGTAAGGGCGGCTGGTTTATTCACAACTGCCCCACTACCCTTGGTGAGAAGTGCCCGGTTTGTGAGGCAAACTCTGAGCTTTGGAATAGTGGTACTGAAAGCGATAAGCGTATTGCTCGTGATCGTAAGCGTAAGCTTAATTACGTTTCCAATATTATGGTTGTGGAAGATCCAGCAGCTCCTCAGAACAAGGGCAAGGTATTCCTATTCAAATACGGCAAGAAGATCTTTGAGAAGATCCAAGAGCAGATGAATCCAGAATTTGATGACGAGACTGCAGTTAATCCGTTTGACTTCTGGAAGGGTGCTAACTTCAAGCTCAAGGTTCGTAAGGTTGAAGGTTACGTCAACTACGACAAGTCTGAGTTTAGTGCTGCCTCAGAACTGTTTGACGGCGATGACGCCAAGCTTGAGGCTCTGTGGAAGAAGCAATACGCCCTGAAGGAGTTTGTGAATCCCAAGGAGTTCAAGAGTTATCCGGAGCTTAAGACCAAACTGGTAGACGCTCTTGGTGGTGACCTACGTGCTGGTGGAGAAGACGAAGACACTATTGAAGATCAGGTTTCAGCCCGCCCAACTCGTAAGAGTTTGGTTAAATCTGAACCCGATGAGGATGTAGATGTAGAGTCTTATCTGAAAACACTTGAAAACGAGTGAGAAAAGGCCCCGAAAGGGGCCTTTTTTTATTAACCAGAATAACTTCTCCACATAGGCATAGACTGGTAATCAGATCTCATGTTTCTAACATAATCTGTAGCTATAACAGTAGTGTTTGATGAGTTATTTGTTACTTG
>CAZGMF010000104.1:0-2712 GCA_964526795.1 uncultured Clavibacter sp. | reverse complement strand
CCGAAGGGGCAGTGAGAAAGTCAAGATACCCTCCAGATGCGCTTCCTGTGCTTTTCCCTGCGGCAATAGAAATATTTGCTCCCGGAATATTTTGTCCAGAACCAGAAGCGCCAAAAATAGCAGCATCAGTTATGTTTGTAGTTCCGTCTCCAATACCCAAAATAGTTGTGCCCGTAATTGTTGGACCAGCTATTGTTGGATTTGTTTGCAAAATAACAGAACCTGATCCTAAAACTCCGCTTATTTGCGTTCCATTAATTTTAAAAACGTTTCCGGTTGAGCCGGTATCATATGTTTTGTTGGTAAATGTCTCCATTCCATCAAGTGTGGCAAGCGTTCCAGTCGTTGGTAATGTTACGTTCGTTGCGGCAGTTGTGGTAAATGTCAGAGCATATGCCCCACTTGTAGTTAACGAAGAAGCAAGTGCTACATTTCCTCCAAGATCTATTGTCCTTGCGGAATTATTTACTTTAAATGTTATTGTTCGGTCTGCAGTAAGATTTTCGGTATTTGCAAAAACCATATCAAATGCGCCAGTTCCAGTTGACCGAAACCCCGTTGTTCCAGAAAATGTGGTTTTTCCAGAAGTAAACAAAGCGTAATTATTTGTTGCAGAAGTTGGCGCTTCGGAATAAATTCCGTACGCAAAAGTAGATCCAGTAGCGTCTATTGTTTGAGATTTTATTCCAAAAACACTAGCCGCTTTTGTTGGCGGTGTGACTAAAATTCCATAAGCAGATGAAGAACTCTCTGCGGATCCTGATGTTATTGCTGATGTTTTAATTCTTAATGCAGCAGATAGAGGGAGAGAGCCATTTGTTGCTCTAGTTGGAGCACCATCAACTTCAACAGTGACTGCCTCGCTTAACGTAAATCCTCCAGAAAAAGTTGGTTTTCCAATGTAAATACTATTTGCAGTATTTGATGGAGAAGTGGTTTGATTTCCAGATAATGTTATTGTATATCCGGAAATATTTAACCCAGAAGTTTTGTTTGTTCCAAGAGATGCGTATGTAACATTATTGCCAAAACTTTGAATTCCAGTCCATGTGTTTGCGTTTGTCGTAACAATACCGGCGGTCAGCCATCCATTGGCGCTGCTATACACATGAATATTGCCTGTGGTATCAATAACATAATCACCAGCAAGAATATTCGTGGTTGCGGTGGGTTTTGAAGACACCGCTCCTAAAAATCGCGATGCACCAAAAGTGACACCACTTGCCGCAAGAAATCCGTTTGCTGAAAAATATTTTGATGTGACTGAATTTTCTACCAATAATGAACCGGAATTTGCTTGCTGAACAAAATCGCCAGATGTAGAAGAAATAACTACAGAAGCATTTGGGTAAAATCGCATCACATCAACAAGAGAGCCACTTGTATTATTTGCTGCAATTGAAACATATCCATCGTTTGAATTACTGTATCTGCCAGAATAAATTGACCCAAATGCTTGATAGGCTGTGGTGCTATTATATTTTTTGCCGCTGAAAAATATTTTTCCACCAACGCTTGACGCATTTGTGGTGTCTCTTACGACAAGTGTCGCGGAAGTTGATGATCCTATTCCGTAAACATCTAATCCAGTTGCTTCTGCAGAAATTATTCCGCCACTTGCGCCTAATCCAATCGCGGTTGAAGAAAAATATGAAGGCAAACTGTGTGTGTGGTCCCCTCGTGCAACAGTGATGTTTGTCCCACTTAAACTTGCTCCAATAACGGTTGACAAATCAACAGGACTTGGTCCGAGTGCGGTGCCCGCAGTGGGAAATTTTTCTCGAAAATGAGTGTGGTCTCTTCTTGCTGGCTGAGAAGAAGTTCCTTCGTTCCATGTGTCGCCCGGTACCGATGGCGTAGATACAGGGTTTGAAGTGCTTCCAGCTGTAGCAAAACTTGAAGTTCCAGACGTGATTGTAATATTTATTGCAGAATCAGTCGTACTTGCGGTAATATCGGTATTTGTTCCTGGGATAAAATTAATTTGTTTTTTATTAACAAGAGTGCCCAAAATTGGAGTCGAAGGAATCGTATACGTAGATGATCCAGCCGGAGAATACTCTTTTCCAGAAATAGCTATTCCTAATTTTGCATTTGCCTCAATACCGCCAGCTGAGCCGTTCCATTCTCCAGTAATTTGAGTTCCTGCTGTCCCTAAATTATTTGCAACAATGGTGCCACCAGTAATTGAAACAGAAGGAGAACTAAATGTCGGAGCATTTAGATTTGTAATCATGCTTGTGCCAGCAGCTAAACCAGAAGTTGAAGCGTTTCCTATATAAATTACCGATCCAGAATTTGTTGCAGAAATATTTCCCAAAACAGAAAGTCCCGTTGAAGACAATGCCATTTTTTCTGAGCCGGAAACAGAAAATTTTAATGAAGAATTTCCATAAAATAGCCCAGTTCCAGAATTTGCAGAAAATGACAAAATCGGAGAAGTGGCAGTGCCACTATTGGATAGCTCAAGAGAAGATGACGTAATTTTAGAATTTATCCCAGTCGAAGCAAGCGATAAAGAAGATCCTTGAATGGACAATTCAGATGAAGAAGAAATGGATCCGTTGGAAATATTAATATTTCCAAATCCTCCTGTAGACGAAGTTGTGGATCCAGAAACAGAAATTCCAACAATGTTTGCGGATATAGAAACCGCACCAGTTGAAGAAATGTATCCAATTGGTAAACCGTAAACTCTTCCGTCAACGGTGT
>CAZGMF010000103.1:0-2934 GCA_964526795.1 uncultured Clavibacter sp. | reverse complement strand
CGATCAGAGATGTGCTGAACCACCGATAAATCATGGGCGATGAAGACAAAACTGATTCCCTCCTCGCGGTTGAGATCTTCAAGAAGATTGATGACTTGGGCTTGGATTGAGACATCCAAAGCGCTCACGGGTTCGTCAGCGACGACTAGTCGTGGCTTCAAAGCGATTGCGCGCGCAATTCCAATCCTTTGGCGCTGGCCCCCTGAAAATTCGTGCGGATATCGGTTGTAATGCTCTGGATTCAAACCAACGCGATCCATCAAGTTTTGAACGGCTTTCTTCAAACCTTCTGGCGGTGAGACCTCTTGGATTTCAAATGGTGCAGAAATTATCTTTCCTACCGTCTGCCGAGGATTTAAAGCCGAGTAAGGATCTTGGAAGATTATCTGCATCTGTCTTCGCAAAGGCCGCATCTGAGATGGTTTCAAGCTCGTAATATCTTGACCTTCAAAGTTGATTGATCCAGAGGTGGGTTCGATCAATTTGAGGATTGTTCGCCCTGCGGTTGTCTTACCGCATCCAGACTCCCCAACAAGTCCCAGGGTTTCGCCGCGGTAGAGATCAAAACTTATGCCATCGACGGCTTTGACTGCTGTCGAATGTGTTCGCCGAGAAGTCCGCTTCGAGACCGGGAAATGCTTTGTTAAGTTGCGTATTGAAAGGATGACTTCTTTGCTGGTCATGATTTCACCATCAAAGTTGGGAAGAGCTTCTTTCGCTCTTTCTCATCAACGTGACAACGAGATCGATGGTCATTAGATATCCCAAGTAATTCAGGCATAGCGCTGGTGCAGGCACCCGACGTAACTTGATCCTTAAATTCACATCGCGGTGCAAAGGCGCAACCTGAAGGAAGATTAATCATCGAGGGTGGCTGGCCCGCGATCGCGCTGAGGCGACCACTCTTCTTATCCCCCGCTCGAGGAATCGAATTGAGCAGTCCCAATGTGTAGGGAGCTAACGGACGATAGAAGACATCTTCGACAGAACCAGTCTCGACAATCCTCCCTGCGTACATCACATTCACTCGATCTGACACACGAGCGACAACTCCAAGATCGTGGGTGATCAGCACTATTCCCATCTTGAATTTCTTCTGCAGATCCGCCAAGAGCGTGAGGATTTGAGCTTGGACTGTCACATCGAGTGCAGTGGTAGGTTCATCGGCAATCAAGATTTTTGGATCATTCATCAGCGCCATCGCAATCATGACGCGCTGTCGCATGCCACCAGAGAACTGATGTGGATAATCGAAGACTCGTCGGTCTGGCTGCGGAATGCCAACTAACTCGAGCATAGCTATTGCTTTATCAAGGGCGTCTTTTTTCTTACCTGGATTATGGACGAGGTAAGACTCGCAAAGTTGATTGCTGATCTTGTAATAGGGGTGAAGCGAGGACATTGGATCTTGGAAAATCATGGAGGCGATTCGGCCACGAAGACTTCTCGTTTCGGCCTGTGATGCTGAAACGACGTCTACTTCTCTATTTCCATCTTTGATTTTTATTGAGCCTGAAACTTGGGCGTTTTTCCTATTGTGAAGATCCATAATGGAAAGACTTGTGACGGTCTTGCCGGATCCAGATTCACCGACAATCGCTACTGTCTCTCCCTCATTGAGGGTAAAACTGACATCATCAACAGCTTTGACAAGGCCATCATCTGTGGGAAAGGAGACGCGCAAGCTTTCGACCGAGAGGAGTTGGCTCATTGGACTCGAACTCTTGGATCAAGAACGGCATAGAGCATGTCCACAATCAGATTCATGACGATTACAACTGCCGCAGCCAAAATAGTGGTCGCGACAACAACGGAGAGATCGAATTCATTGACTGACTTAAGAGTCAAACGACCTAAACCGGGAAGATTGAAAATGGTTTCGGTGATGATTGCTCCACCAATCAAGCCCGCAAAATCAAGTCCGGCCAAGGTTGTGATGGGAGCCAATACTGCGCGGAGTGTGTGTTTGAAAAGAATCCGCCGCTCGCCCAAACCCTTTGCCCGAGCAGTGCGAACATAGTCTTCACTCATCGTTTCAAGCACGGCCGCTCTAGTGAATCGGGTGTAGAGAGCCGCAAACGCGAAAGCCAAAGTGACCCAAGGAAGAAGAAAATAAACGAAAGCGCCGCCGGGATTATCAAGAAATGAGACGTAACCCGTGAGTGTCAGAGGAACGATATTCCATTTAATGGAGATCCAAAGTAAGAGCACCAACCCAGTAACAAATGTTGGAAGTGATGTTCCTAGTAGGACGAAGACTGAACTTGCTGTATCGGGTGCTCTTCCATGGAATTTGGCTGCCAGGACGCCCAGGGAGACCCCGATAAGTAGCCAGAGAATAAGTGCGCCAAGGGCGAGAGTGACTGTCACTGGCAAGGTTGTCTTTATCAAGTCAGTGACGCATGCATTTTCATTGAACGAATATCCAAAACTTGGGGCTGGGCAGACGAATGCAGCCTGACCAACACCGTAATTTCGACCTAAGAAAATGCCCTGAAGAAAGAGCCAATACTGAACTAAAAGTGGCTTATCAAAGCCGAGGCGGACTCGATTGGCTTCGACAACGATGTCATTGCATTTTTGGCCGCAGGTCAGAGCCGCAGGATCAAAGGGCAATATTGAGAAGATGACATATACCGCAAAAGAGACGATGAGAAGAGTGAACAGTGATACTCCAAGACGACGTAGCGCAAAAATAAGCACTTCTTGGAATCACAACCTCTCGTGAATCTGCAATAAGTCACATCATTAAAAATGCTCTTGGAGCGAGTCTACCCGCTCCAAGAGCACTTACTTCATTTACTGCGTTACAGAACTAATCCTTCACCAAGCGTTATTGCTTGATCCAGATCTTTCCGTATGCAGGGTTACCTTGTGGTACCCAGAAGAAGACGTTCTGGAGGGCAGAACCCCAAACTTCTTGCGCCTTACCAA
>CAZGMF010000102.1:0-2968 GCA_964526795.1 uncultured Clavibacter sp. | reverse complement strand
ACGGTCATCGCCTGCTTGCTGGTCAACTCAAAGATGTAGCCGTTCCAAAAGTTGTTGAATAGGTTGTTGTTGTTGTAGCTCATCGGGTTACCGCTGACGTCGTAAGTGCGGTAATAGATGCGCCTCGGTATGCCAAACGACAGGTCGAAGTTGCCGCTCGCACTGGTGTCGTAGGGGTTCTGCAGGTGCGTCGCTAAGCTGATAGCCGACACAACGCTGATCACACTGGAGGCAACGCTGTTTGAATACAGTTGCCCGAAGTAAATCATAAACGTCGGGTTAAATCCAGTGTTGTTCGGCTGAACATAGCCGCTATGTAGCGCCAACCGATAGCCGAGCTGCAAGCTGCGCGGGTTGCCGTTGCCATCGGTGTCGAAGCCTCGCCCTGCGATGAGGTTCGTCGTGTACTGCGCAGGAATTAGCGTCTTTGCCTTGAGGTCAATGACCTGATCTCCGCTCCTGTTGTAATTGTCGCTGTCATAAATCCGCGAGCCATAGCCCTCCTTGAACTCACTCTGATACAGCTTGCCGAGTGCGTCGCCGCCATCCGCGTACTTAAATACGTAGCGCTTTTTGCTGCTGGGGTCGCCCATCAACACTGTCATCTCCGCGTTCTCATCAGACTTCTGCGACCAGTCCAACCGCGTACTGCTGTAAAAGCTGGTGAACGGCTCAATGTAGATCAGCTTCGGGTCTTGCGGCGACTGGTAGAAGTATAGGTTGAACATCTTCTGCAAGTCCTGCAAGAAGTCAATCTGCCTCACGTCCATCGGTAAACCCTTCTGCATGCTGATGGTGTTGAAGCGCCCCATCGTCGTGCCTCTGATCGTTAGCTTACGGTTTGTTATATTCACGGCCTGCGAAGACCGAAAGGCCTTTAAGTAGAAGCTCTGTTGCGGCTGCAAGTATAGATGCCCTCGAATGCCAAAAGACTGCGTGCCACCAGTGTAAATGCGACCTTGCTGAATGACAAGCCCTGCGGGGTTTTGGAACAGAACTTGGATTGTAACCTGACCGATTGTATTAACCGATCCGCTGGTGTTGAAGGCAAAATCAAACTCGATGCCATGCGCGACAGTGTCGTCGTTGCGGAAGTAGGTGTCCGCACTGACAACGATGCCGCTGGATAAAGTGAACGGCGCAGTGTTGTTGGTCGGGAAGGTTACGTTTGTTCCGCCGGTCGCAACTGTCAACGTCGTACTCCCGCTTACGTTGCCGCTGATGTCGCTGTTAGCGGTCAGCACCCAGTCATTTGCCCAAGGCACGACCAGCTTGCTGAACACGTTGCCGCTGCTGGATAGGAAGTTCGATTCGTAGCGGTAGCCATGCTGCGCGAAGATTTTGTCGACCAGCATCTTGGCAAAATAGCACGGCCGCCACTGGTATATCGGCACAAGGTTAGGCGCGATGTATCCGTACAGGTTTAGGATAGGCGCAAGCGTGCCAGTTGGTACAGTGCCATTGACATCAGCGTTGCCCTCCGCGTCGATGTAAGCATAGCAGTAGCCACTGGTCGCGCTGTTGGCGTTTCCGGCGACGATGACGTCAAGGTTGTTGAACTCATGGTCGTAAGTGTCGACGCCTGCCGTAGACGCCAGCAGCGTCTCTCCCATGACGCTGAACAGGCTGACGCTCTCTCCGTAGATGCTAATTTCGTAGGTCGGTACTCCCCGCGTGACCTTCATAGCCATAAGCTGCATTGATCCGCTGAATATCTGCACGCCATCGCTCCACACTGCGCAGTCGATGCGCTTGTTAGGAGTGAAGCCACCGACGAAGCTCTGCACGTTGTAAGCGTGTCTGAAGGCGTTGTCGTTGCGCGTGGTGCTTGGCAGCGTGATCGTCTTGGAGTACGTTCCGCTGCGTCGCGTGATGTCCTGCGCATCTTGAATCGTGTACGTCAACTCAATGTCGAAATCCTCCATTAAATCGAGATCGACACCTGATGCCAGCTTGTTATCGGCGTCCGGGTAGCATACAAACTTTATGTTCATAGCGCGGTGTTTTCATAGCCAACCTGAACGTCAACGCTGATCTGCTGCAGCTTGTCAACGACGCGCTTGCGGACGTTGTAGGTGTCCGTCTTGACTACCACCGGCACGAGCTGCGTGCCAAGCTGAATCCAGCACTCGGGAGCGTATATCATCTCTTGCAGCCATGTAAACTCCGCATCGGTGAGCCAGTCGCTGTTCAGCGTGTAAGTGTCGCGGTACGTCACCGACCACTGCTTATCATACACGTCATCGCCGTAGACGCTGGCGTTGTAGCCATAGGTCTTGCGGTCAACATCGACGCGCTGCCTGTTCATCCGGGTGAACGTGTAGCCATCAACGCCGCCGTACATATTGCGGAAGAAAACACGCAGGTCGTTGTAGCGTTGGCAGTTGTCTATAGTGATCGTGTATGTTGGGGTGAAGTCCTTATCTACTGCCACGTCATCATTGTAAAGCGTGACCGTGTAAGTGCTGCCGACTGGCGGGAAGTTCTTAGTGCCGTCATTCCCATCGCTTGTCTGCGTGTCCGTCAGGTTGTATAGTCCAAGCGGCCCAAGGTTGAAGTAGTTGCTGATGTTTCTGCTGCCCGACACGGTAAATGTGCGCTCAAGTGAGGTCTTGTCGTAGTACTCGATTTCCGCCACCGGAACGCTGCCAGCTTTCAATATCAACCCAATGAAGTCATGTTGACCGCTGGCCATGCTGTAAGCCGCTGGCCGATTGCTCACCGTTATCTGATTGGCCGAACCAAATCCCGCTTGATAGTTGTCTGGCACAAATGCCGCGTAGTCCTGCTGGCGAAACGCGGCCTGCCACGCGATAAGCGACGCGGACGCAGTGCCGCCTGTCGCCACCGTCGGAGGTGAGCCAAACTCCTCGCGGAAGGTCAGGTTCGTATTGACTGCATAGCCGCCATCCTGCCAGCCGCTTGTCAGCTGCGGTATCTTCGGCGCAATCAGTGTTTCCACGACCTT
>CAZGMF010000101.1:0-2996 GCA_964526795.1 uncultured Clavibacter sp. | reverse complement strand
CACTCTGGCAGCCTGGTCGACGTAACCATCGAGCTGGAGGCTGTGATCTGATGTCAGAAGAAACGACGCACGGTGACATCCTGCGCGCGATCGGCAACCTCGAAGGGAAGCTGGATGCCATCCACTCCACGATGGCCAACAACCGCGCCGACATCGTCGAGGCCTTCAGGCGGTTGAGCCAGGCGGAGCAACGCATCGCCCAGGGCGTCATCCTCGCGGTCGTCGCATCGCTCATCATGCCCATCGTGGTGGTGATGGTCGCGCCGCGCCTAGAGTTCGGGCCTGAGCATCCCGTCCCTCACTCCAGCACCACCCCATGATCGGTCCCACCAAGCGCCCCCAAGATTTTGGCTTCCGTCCCAACGACAGCCACATCATCGTTAACGACGTCACCGAGCGGGCCCGCGCGTTCTCGGCCGCCGGCAAGCTCCTCTGGGACGTCCCCGCCCTCGCTCGTGGGCAGGGTGCCGACACGGACTGGGCCGGCGTCGGCACCGACACTCCCCCTGGCCTCTACGTCGTCAGCGCAATCTATCGCGACTACGAGGCCGATCCAGTCCCGCCCTACTCCCGCACCGCCATCGCCTACGGCTGGTACTCGTTCGACCTTGACGAGCTCGAGGGACAGGAGAAGCGCTATGGTCGCGCCGGCATCATGATCCATGGTGGTGGCACTGCCTGCGGCTGGCCCGGGGCCTGGGAGCCGAAGCAGCCCCTCGTCCCCACGCTCGGCTGCGTCCGGATGCACAACCAGGACCTGCGCGATCGACTGCTGCCCCTCACCGCCGCTGGCAAGGTGTTCGTGTCCGTCTACCAGGAGGGCTAGCCTGTGACTGACGCTCTTCCTCAGATCATGGAGCATTACCTCAAGCCCGAGTACATCGGCTTCGCTCTGTTCATCGTGTCCGAGATCATCGGCATGGCGAAGGTGCGACCGAACAGCATCACCCAGCTGGCCCTGCAGCTGCTGCGCCAGGCCTTCCCCTACCAGCCTGGCCGGTTCTGATGGTCGATCGCAATGCGATGGTGCGGCAGCTGCGCCTCCATGAGGGCGAGCGGCTGCGGCCGTACCGCTGCACCGCCGGGAAGCTCACCATCGGTGTGGGCCGCAACCTGGAGGACCGCGGCATCACTGCCGAGGAGTCGGCCATGCTGCTGTCGAACGACATCAGCCGAGAGGAGCGTGAGCTGCTGGCGGCGCTGCCGTGGGTGGCGAAGCTGTCGGAGGTGCGGCAGCGGGTGCTGCTCGACATGAGCTTCAACCTGGGCCTGCAGGGCCTGCTGGCGTTCAAGCGGACGCTGGCCGCGATTCAGGCGGGACAGTACCAGCAGGCGGCGGGGATGATGCTCGAGTCGCTGTGGGCTCGACAGGTAGGGCAGCGTGCGCAGCGTCTGAGCCAGATGATGGCGACCGGCCAGGTGCCGAAGGAGCTGGCCTGATCGCGGTCAGGCCGCCAGCATCCGCCGAACGGTGGTGCGGCTGACGCCGAGGCGGTCGGCGATCGCCTGCTGGGTCAGGCCAGCGCGACGCCACCGTCGGGCCCGCTGCGGCCGGCTCTCGGTCAGCAGGTAGATCACCAGCAGCGGAATGGTGAGGATGGCCAGCACGGTGGCCAGGAGGCAGGTGAGGGTGGTCATTGTGTGGAGTGCGGTGGGATCGGCGGCGCGCTCGGCCTGCCGATGTGCCCACCGTACCGACGCGGCTTAGCATCCGACCACCAGCTGTCACATCTGTTCACACAGGCCCCAGCCGCTTGATCCGATACAGGCCGCCACCGCTGCGGAAGTCCAGCAAGCCCGCCTCCCACAACCGGCCGATGCGCCGGCTCACGGTGGACTGAGTGCAGTGCCAGTGGCGGCGCAGCACCTCGGTCTTGATGTGGCAGGGCCGCTCCGGGAGCAGTTGCTCCAGGTCGAGCCAGTCGAGCAGCACGCTGTCGTGCACGCGGTTGCGCAGGGCCAAGAGGTCGGTGGGGGTCACTGCGCAATCAGCGAGTCAATCACAGCGTGGCCGCGAATAATTGTCTTGATCGCTTTGACCGCATCTACTGAATCGTTGACTTGAATCTTGGACAGGTCTTTTCTGGTTTCGTCAAACACGACCAAGCCCCGAGCCAGTACGTCGTATGTGTGCGATGAGCGAATCTTGCCGTCCATGAACTGCCTAGTCAGCGCCTTTGAACACTTGCTCATCGAGTCGTAGTCAGCCAGCACCAATGCGCGCCACTGCTGCAAAACATAGTCTTCACTGGCTCCTTCAAGCATTCGCGCACAGGCGGCGAGGCGCAATGGCGTGCACGTAAAGAACCGCCTCAAAGTCGAGCAAGCTGCGATCAGCACGCGATGCTTCTGCACAAGCGGAATCCGCGCGTTCAAGTCTTCGATCTGCAGTGGTGTCGGTTTGTTCCATCCATAGGCAAGAACTCCGGCCAGACGAAGAAGCTCGGCCTCTCGCTTGTCCATTTGCAGTGTGTCTGCGGTGCTGCGCACAGCACCCTGATCGACCGCCATGTTCTCAGCAGGATCGCAGCCAATCTTGAACCACATCGGCAGGGTCTCTGTTTGCTCAGCGATGGCGGTGAGGCGATGGTGCCCATCAAAGAGCATGCCATTCCAGTCCACCGCGCCGCCTTGATGAGTTGCTTTCCACTCGCCTCTGGCAATGATGCCTTTAAGCAGCTTCAGGTGCGATGGTCTAATTCCACCGTTGGTGCCAACCCGAACCTGATTGCCGTTGCTGCGCTTGAGAAACCATCTGGCAAGCTCAGGGGAAACGTCGACTTTTTTGAAATCTTCCTCCTTAGTGAGGATGTTGATGTTGGTGCCAGGGATAAAGACTTGAGACATGGTGAGGATGAGAGGCATGGGCATGATCAGCCCTTATCGAGACCCTACCAATCCGGCGTGTCCTGCGCTGTTAAACCGTCACAACTCTTCACACACCCACTTCCCGCTCGATTCGCGCCACCGCCGCACGGCCCGCATCCTCGATCAGG
>CAZGMF010000100.1:0-3015 GCA_964526795.1 uncultured Clavibacter sp. | reverse complement strand
TCTGCTTTGGGAGCAGAAGACCGTGGGTTCGAGTCCCTCCGCCCCGACCAGTAATAAATAACTAGTAATAAGGAGTCTCGTGAAGAGCGCTGTCGAAACGTTATCGCCAACACGAGTGCGCATCTCTATCGATGTTGATTTCGCAGATCTTGAACCGCATGTCAAAGCGGCATACCAAACTCTTTCCGAGCGAATCGTCATCCCCGGTTTTCGTAAAGGAAAAGTTCCACGCCAGATGATCGATCAGCGAGTTGGCCGAGGCGCTGTTCTCGATGAAGCAATCAACTCCGCGCTGCCTGAGTTCTATGCAAAAGCGGCTCGTGAAAATGATGTGCTCGTGGTGGGTCGCCCCAGCGTTGATATCAAGGAATTGAAAGATAACGAGCTCGTGAAGTTCGAAGTAGAAGTTGATGTCCGCCCTGAGATTTCTCTTCCAGATTTTGGTTCCATCTCTATCTCGGTCGATGATGTTGTGGTCGCGGATAAGGATGTAGAGGAACAGCTCGAGTCACTGCGAATCCGATTCGGAACTTTGACCACTGTTGAGAAGAAAGTCGAAAACGGCGATTTTGTCGCTATCGATCTTGTTGCCCGTGTCGATGGGAAAGAAGTCGAAGGTGGCACTGCAAATGGAATCTCCTACGAAGTAGGCACAAACCGGATGATTGACGGCCTTGATACCGCGCTGGAAGGAATGAAGGCTGGAGAGTCGAAGAGTTTCCAGGCTCCACTTGTTGGGATGAAAGATGGAGAGATCGGTGATGTCGAAGTGACTCTCCAAGCGGTAAAGAAACGAGAACTGCCAGATTTGAATGATGAGTTCGCCAAGCTTGCTAGCGAGTTTGAGAATCTCGATGAACTTCGCGCTGACTTGCGTGAACGTCTCACCAGGGTGAAGTCAATGGAACAAGGCGCCCAGGCTCGCGACAACCTCTTGAAGTATCTCTTGGATTCACTGGAGATTCCGGTGCCTGAAAATCTTGTTGAAGATGAAGTCAATAGCCATCTAGAGAAAGAAGAGCGATTGGATGACGATGTCCATCGCAAAGAAGTCACAGAAGAAATACATCGTTCTGTCCGTGCAGATTTCCTGCTTGATGCCATTGTTAAGGCTGAAGAGGTTCAGGTATCGGAAGGTGAATTGACCGAGTATCTGATTCGTACCTCCGCTCGTTACGGAATGTCCCCAGAACAATTCGCCAATCAGATTACCCAAGGTGGACAAATCGCAGCGTTGATGGCAGAAGTCGCCCGCACCAAGGCCCTTGCTATTGCATTAGAAAAGGTCAAAATCTCCGATGCTTCTGGAAATGCAGTCGACCTCTCCAAACTCTCAGCCAAACCTGCCGAGGCTCCCGCAGCCGAATAACTCTCGCTCTGCCCTGAGCGAACAAAGAGGAAAAAGTTCCGTTCGAGGAAGCAAAAGCTGGTTTCGGGCGTTAGGGTCACTACATACACAACGAATGAACGAGTGTGAAATAACACCGCTTGAGGAGGATTACGTGGAGAACAACACCCCACGCCTAGCAACGCCAGGCTCCGGGACCCTTGATGACCAGGTCTATAACCGACTTCTCAAGGAGCGAATCATCTTCCTAGGCTCGGTCGTTGAGGATTCGATGGCGAACGCGATCGCTGCTCAGATGCTCTTGCTCGCCGCTGAAGATCCTGAGAAAGACATCTATCTCTACATCAATTCGCCCGGTGGATCGATCAGCGCTGGAATGGCTATCTACGACACGATGCAATACATCAAGAACGATGTCGCAACTGTTGCGATGGGACTTGCAGCATCGATGGGCCAATTCCTTCTCTGTGCTGGTGCGCCAGGCAAACGCTATTCGTTGCCCCATGCTCGAATCATGATGCACCAACCATCAGGTGGAATCGGTGGAACCGCATCCGACATCAAGATCCAAGCTGAGCAGATGTCATTTACGAAGAAAAATATGGCTGAGCTCATCGCATTTCATACTGGCCAGAAGATCGAGACGATCACAGCCGATTCTGATCGCGATCGTTGGTTCAACGCCCAAGAAGCGAAGGAATACGGCTTTGTTGATCATGTCGTGAAATCTGCTGGCCAAGTTTCAGGAAGCGGAGGAACTGCGCGATGACCCAATATGAATTCTCCAACCGATACGTCCTGCCGACGATTGAAGAGCGCACTTCTTACGGCTACAAGAGACTTGATCCTTACACGAAACTTTTCGAAGAGCGCATCATCTTCCTCGGCCAGGGGATTGATGACACTGTCGCAAACGATGTGATGGCACAACTCCTCACTTTGGAATCGATGGATCCTGATCGCGACATCATGATGTACATCAACTCACCTGGCGGTTCTTTCACCGCATTGACTGCGATTTATGACACGATGCAATTCGTCCGCCCTGATGTGATGACAATCTGTTTGGGACAAGCTGCATCAGCTGCTGCGGTTCTTCTTGCTGGTGGAACTAAAGGAAAACGATTTGCCCTTGAGCACTCACGCATTCTGATTCATCAGCCTTACAGCGAAGGTGGCGGACAGGGATCTGATATTGAGATTCAAGCGAAGGAAGTTTTGCGCATGCGTGAACTTCTAGAACAGATGCTCGCAAAGCACACGACAAAGTCGAAGGAAGAGATCGGCAAAGATATTGAGCGCGACAAGATCCTCACCGCTGCAGAAGCAGTCGAATATGGATTAGTCGATCAAATTCTTGCCAGCCGCAAGGCCTCGAAGTAATTCCTCTCAGGGCGAACAACTAACTCCGACATCGGCGCACCTTGCCGATTTACCATTGGAACCTTCCCTGACGAAAGTAGGCATTCGTGACTCGCATCGGTGAAAGCGGCGATCTTCTTAAGTGTTCCTTCTGCGGTAAGACCCAGAAACAAGTCAAGAAACTTATCGCTGGTCCTGGCGTCTACATTTGCGATGAATGCATCGATCTCTGCAACGAGATCATCGAAGATGAACTCTCCGAAGCCTCCGGCCTTGGCCTTCAAGAACTTCCCAAGCCACAGCAA
>CAZGMF010000099.1:0-3272 GCA_964526795.1 uncultured Clavibacter sp. | reverse complement strand
AGATCCCATTTATTCATAGCAATCACCAGAGCCTTGCCCGACTCCTCGGCCAAGGAGATGATCCTCAGATCCTGTTCCGTGATTGTTGCCGCAGAATCAAGGACGGCGATGATGACTTCGGCACTTTCAATCGCACGTTCGGTCCGAAGCATCGCGTAGTAATCCGTTCCCGACGCTTGATGCGCGCGACGGCGAATTCCAGCAGTATCAATGAATCTCCATGTCTTGCCATCAATCTCAATTAACTCGTCAATCGGATCTCTGGTTGTGCCTTCTGCATCATCAACCAGCGATCGCATACTTCCGGCAAAGGAGTTGAGCAAACTACTTTTCCCAACGTTCGGACGTCCGACGATAGCCACACGACGAAAACCATCATCTCTTTGTGCGCTACCAACTTCGGGTAACCGGCTGACAATGACATCAAGCAGGTCACCACTACCTCGTCCGTGAGCAGCGGATACAAAGAAGGGCTCACCCAAGCCAAGATTCCAGAGAGCATGTGCATCAAGTTCATCTCTCTCGCTATCAATCTTGTTTGCAATTAACATCGCATCTTTACCGCTTTTACGGATGACATTCACAAGGGCTTCTTCTTCACTCTGCGCACCTGCTTGAGCATCGACGACAAAAAGAATGAGATCGGAATCTGCAATCGCGCTCTCGGCATTCTCCGAGATCTTCAAGGCAATCCCCGTAGAAGTGGGCTCCCATCCTCCGGTGTCGACCAAAGTGAATCGACGACCATTCCATTCTGCTTCATAACGCACGCGATCGCGTGTGACGCCAGGGACATCTTCAATGATCGCCTCACGTGCTCCAATGATTCGATTGACCAAGGTGGACTTTCCAACGTTTGGTCTTCCAATCACTGTCACGATGGGAAGACCAAGGAGTGAGCGCTGTTTCAAAAGATTCCAGATGTAATCGATGGTTTCGTTGAGGGTCAAACTTGTCGAGTCAACAACGATGGCGTCGTCCGCCTTTCGCAACGGTGAAACGGCCCTCGTTGAGTCAATCGCGTCTCGGGAAGCTAAAGAAGCGGCAACATCGCGAATATCCCCGCCGGATTGAGAGAGATCTGCAAGCTCCTGCCCTCTCCGTTCTGCACGTGCCTCGATATCTGCTTGGAGATAGATCTTCACTTGGGCGTGAGGAGCGACAACTGTTCCTATATCGCGACCTTCGACAACGATTCCATGACGTGCTGCCGCAATGATCTTTCGCTGCAGTCCTAGTAGCGCAGAGCGAATTTCCGGCATTGCGCTAATTCTGCTTACCGCTGAGGTGATCTGTTCTTCACGTATTGCAGACGAAACATCTATCTCGCCGCAATATGTCCGTGCATTTTTTGGATCAGCAGAAAAAGTGATGGGTGATTTGGACAGCGCCGCTAAAATCGCCGCAGCATCCTGACAATTCTCTTTCAGCGCTAACCAAGTGATAGCACGATAAAGAGCGCCAGTGTCCAGATATCTCCACCGAGCTCGTTCGGCTATTGCTTTAGCTGTGGATGACTTTCCTGATCCGCTTGGACCGTCTATTGCGACAATAATTGTCATGCAAGGTGCACCTTCCAAGATTTCGATTGAAGGTGTGCCATGACCCGATGTGCGTCATCGGGTGAGAACGAAAGAGTGATAAGTCCAGTCTCTTGACCTGGAGAGTGCTCGATTGAGAGATCTTCGATATTTGCATTGACTTCGGCGCTCTCTACAAAGAGTTGACTCAACTGCCCCGGCTTATCCTCAATGACGACAAGAAGCTGTAGATATTTTCTCGGCTGCGCACCATGTTTGCCGGCAACTCGTGATCGGCTCTGGGAACCCTTTTCAAATATGGATGACAATAAGTTCCGATCTTCGTTTTCGATTGCGGCGCGCAATGAGGAAAGCGACTCCTCAAAATGATCCAGCGCTACCTTTATCTGAGATTTGTTAGCAAAGAGAATGTCGCTCCATAATTGTGGATCGCTTCCAGCAAGACGAACCATGTCCCGTAAGCCTTGACCCGATAAATCAAGTCGCGAGATTTCGCCGACCGATGAGGCAAGAGCAGTGCTCACAACTTGTGGGAGATGCGAGATCGAGGCCATCAAGGCATCGTGTTCTTTGGCGGTCATCTCGTACGGGAATGCGCCGAGAAGTGCAATGAGCTCCTTTGCCGCGAGAATCACATCGCTCTGACTTTGTGCCGTCGGTGTTACGAGCCAAGCCCGACCTTCAAAGAGATCGCTCTGGCCCGACTTTGCTCCCCCGCGCTCACGTCCCGCCATGGGATGTGTTCCCACAAATCTCGAAGCAAGAACCGGTAATGCCTCAACTTGCAGTAGAAGTTCATTCTTAACACTGCCAACATCTATAAAGCTTGCGTTGGGATTGGTTTCAAATTCGGATTGAAGGGTTTCAAAAATTGATCCGGGCGGAGTGGCAATGACAACAAAGTCAGATTTTCCGCTCCCAAGGGATGAGGAGAGCAGGTCGCGAGCTAACTTTTCATTGTCAGGATCAGCATCGGCAAGATCGACCTTTATCCCTTTTTGGGCAAGACCGAGGGCGATGGAAGTGCCGATCAGCCCGGTCCCGACGATGCGTACCTGGGCAATGGTCATTGTGCGAGATCTTTTCGAAGTACCGATGTTCCCCGAAGATAGACGTGCACGATCTGGCTCATCCCCCGATCAGTCTGGCAATGCACCAGAGTTCGGATGGTTCGTGGCAGGCTCTCGGGCACCGCAATTTCTACTGCACATAAAAGGGGGACCTCCCCTAAGCCCATCGCTCGAGCCGAAGCAGCCGGGAAATCCGAGGTGATATCAGCGGTAGCGGTGAAGATGACCGAGATGAGGTCTTTCGCCTCAAGATTGTTGCTGCGAAGAATTTCTGACATCAGCTCGACGACTGCTTCTTTCATCAGAGCCGCATCGTCTCGTTCGATCTGGGTTGCGCCTCGGATTGCTCGAACGGACATTGTCAGATTCTACTTCTGGACCCTTCCAACTCGTCTGAAGCGAGAGATCGTTTTGCCGATAAAGCAAGAAAACGCTATTTGACCCTCCTGAGCCATTGTCGACTTTCCTTGCGGCCGGCCTGCTGACGCTCTGAATGTCGACAAATATGCTTTAGTTCAGGAGCCTACGGTAAACAATGTCGCTTTATCTATTTTGCAATCGGACCAGATTGTCGATTTACCGTTAAAACTGCATTCTCAAAAGTTGGTTGAGCTACTTATTAATTTATATATATAACCATAAACTAATTTATTGAGTTCTC
>CAZGMF010000098.1:0-3304 GCA_964526795.1 uncultured Clavibacter sp. | reverse complement strand
CCTCGCCTGTGTGCGAGGAAATCAGCGAGACGATTGAGGGCGAAGGCACGCCCAACCCTAAGGCCGTCTGCGTGGCAAAGCGGCGCGGGCAGTCGCCGGTGCGTGTCGAGTTCTCGGTGGAGGACGCCAAGCGGGCCGGTCTGTGGGGCAAGCAGGGGCCGTGGACGCAGTACCCGAAGCGGATGCTGCAGCTGCGTGCCCGTGGCTTCGCCCTGCGTGATGCGTTCCCCGACATTCTGCGTGGCCTAGTGACGGCCGAAGAGGCGCAGGACTACACGCAGGCCAGGCAGCAGCCCACGGTGCGTGTGTCACAGTCTCGGCCCGCCGTTCAGCGGCTGGAACACGTCGAGCCGGAGGACACGGACGTGGAGCACTTCGACGCCCAAGAAATCGCAGCGGAGGCCCACGCCAATGGCTGAACGCAGCGACAACTTCCGGCGCGACTTTGAGACGGTTGAGGAATACCACAAGCGGCTCGACGCCGAGGCCGCAGAGCGGGCCACGTTTGAGCCCGACCTTGGCAAGGTGCTTGAGCAGCCTGCACCGCCGAAGCCGCCTGTGATCGTGAAGCCCGGCAACTACTACGCCCGCCTGGCGTACGAGCAGGGCAACGAGGACGAGTACATCAACCGGATGAAGGCCCGCTACGGCGGGGAATGGTGACACACACCACAGGCACGTGGTTGCCTCAGCTGCTGCCAGCGATTCACGGCAGCATCCACCGCCGAGCCGCTCGTGGCGAGTAACGACGGCAGCCGCAGCCTGGCCTCCACCGGGTGAAGCGGTCGCCGGCCCGGCGTGACAGGGCCAATACACGGTTGACAACGCAGGCACAGTGGCATGGCAGTCACATCACATCACGCAAGGAGGCATCTATGCCGCAGGTTTTTGAAGACATCAAGATCGACGCCGAGTTTGCCGCACTCATTCCGCCGCTGTCCGCAGAGGAACGGCAGCAACTCGAAGAGAACATCGTCGAGCACGGCGGCGCACGCGACCCGCTGGTGGTGTGGGCCAGCAAGGGAACGCTCACGCTGCTGGACGGCCACAACCGTTACGAGATCTGCACGCGGCTGGAACTGCCGTTCGATGTCCACGAAATGCGGTTTGAGACGCGCGAGGCCGCCCGCATTTGGATTCGGAACAACCAAGCGGGCCGTAGAAACCTTCCTGCTGCATGGCGTATTGAGCTTGAACTCGGCAACAAAGAGGACCGACTTGCCATTGGCAAGGCCAAGAAAACCGAGGACGGGAAGAAAACAGGGCGCGGGAACAAAAAGGTTCTGTCACAAGATGACACAACCTTTACTGAGCCCCACAGCACCCGCAAAGAAATCGCCAAGGCGGCAAACACATCGGTCGGCCAAGTTGCGATGGCAGAGCAGGTGCGCGAGAAGCGGCCCGACCTCTGGGAGCAGTGCAAGCATGAAGAGGTTGGCATTTCGACTGCTTACAAACAAATCCGCAAAGACGAAAAAAAGGCTGAACGAGCCAAGGCGATTGAAGCACAGCGCGAGGAGATTGCCAGCGGCAAGGTCGAGCTTCCGGCCGGAGTTTTCGAGGTTGTTGTCATGGACCCGCCTTGGGCCTATGGCCGCGAATACGACCCGGATGGCAGCCGCGTTGCGAACCCCTACCCAGAGATGACGCAGCAGCAGTTGCTCGAATTGCAGCCGCCGTTTGCCAACGACTGCGTGCTTTTCCTTTGGACGACGCATCAGTTCCTGTGGGATGCAGGCGAACTGCTGCGGCATTGGGGATTTTCCTACAAGGCCACGATGGTCTGGGACAAGGAAAAGATCGGAATGGGGGCGTGGCTGCGCATGCAGTGCGAGTTCTGCTTGGTTGGCATCAAGGGCAAGCCAACGTGGAGCAACACGAAGCACAGAGACATTCTTCGAGAGCCGAGGCGTGAACACAGCCGCAAGCCTGAGTCGTTCTACGAGATCGTCGAGGACATCACCGTAGGCAGGCGATTGGATTTCTTCAGCCGCCAGCAGCGTCCAGGCTGGTCAACTTTCGGTAACGACCGTGAGAAGTTTTGAAGTTGCCCTGAAGAAGGGCGCTATCGGCGAGGAGATTGTGCGGCCCTTTTTGGAGGCCAAGGGATATGTCGTCTGCAAGCCTGTTACAGAGGGCGCCCACGCATTTGACGGGCTGGCGATTCGCAACAAAAAGCACTGCATTGCATACGACGTAAAGGCAAAGGCGCGAATGAACAAGTGGCCCGCAACCGGCGTAAACGTCAGCCATTTCTTGACGTATTGGGAGTTCAGCCAAAACCACAACATGCCGTTCTGGCTGTTCTTTGTCGACGAGATGCTTGGGCAAATCTACGGAAACGAAATATCAAAACTTGAAGAGCCAAGAACGATAGACGGCGTGGACTATCCGTTCGTCCTCAGCACTCGCGTTGACCAAGTTCGCATATGGCCGCTTGAGGCGATGCTCAAGGTTTCAGACTTGACCGACGAGCAAAAGCAGGCCCTCGCAGCCTGCAACCAGCGAACGCATGCGCCGCCTTCTACGGCGACGGTTGTTCTCCAGACCCTGAACATCGACGGCGCAATGGCATGGAGGAACGCATAATGGCAGGTGAGTGGATCAAAATGCGTATCGACCTGGCCGCCGACCCTGCGGTGATCCGCATCCGCAGGGCCACGGGCCTCGACGCTGACGCCGTGGTGGGCAAGCTGCACCGCCTGTGGTCGTGGGCTGACGCTCACACCGCAGACGGGTTCGCGGCCGGGCTCGACGCCGAATGGGTGGACGAGTTCGCCGGGTGCCAGGGCTTCGCCGCCGCCATGATCGCGGCCGGGTGGCTGGCTGCCGACGACTGTGGCGTGCGTTTTGCCAACTTCGACCGGCACAACGGCCAGCCCGCCAAAGTGCGGGCGTTGCGGAAAAACCGCATGGAGCGCATTCGTGGCGCAGCGCGCGCCACAGATGCGCCACCAGAGAAGAGAAGAGAAGAGAAGAATAAAGACATACAGGCTGCGCCTGTTGCTACGAGCGATCCGCCGAAGCGGCGGAAACGCTCGCAGCCCCACGACGCCGTGCGGTGGGACGCTGACACAGGCTGGCAGGGGATCACCGACGCTGACCGGCAGGAATGGCGGCAGGCGTTCCCGGCGTGCGATCTGACGGCCGAGATGGCCAAGGCCACCGCCTGGCTTAAGGCCAACCCGACGAAGGCCCACAAAAGCAACTGGCGGCGGTTTCTCGTGGCGTGGCTCACGCGCTCGCAGGATCGTGGCGGCACAAACCGAACGCCGGGCGTGAGGCCAGAAGCCAAGCCGCCGCC
>CAZGMF010000097.1:0-3469 GCA_964526795.1 uncultured Clavibacter sp. | reverse complement strand
AGCCGATAGCGATGGGTAGCTGTAGCGGTCGTGATCCATTGGCTTGAGTAGGCTAGTCAGTAGCCTACCACTACTAATCCCTAGGCGCCAGGGCCCTCACTGCGCAGCACCACAGCCTCAACAGCCTTATTGCGCACCAGCACCCGCTCCACATGCTCCACAAAAATCCGGCGGGTCATCTTGGGATCATTTCGCGCCATCTCCCAAAACGCCTCATCGCTCAACGCACGCCGCAACTCATGGCTTGGGACCGCATGATCCCCCCTAGCGGCAAACCGCTTTAGCTCCTCCGCTAGCCGGGCCCGCTTGCGCTCAATCACCTCCGCCAGCTCTGGGTCACGCAGATCCTCCAAATCTTTGATCTGCTTTCTCAGCTGCTCTGCGGTCTCCAGCTGCCCCGCATCGCGCCCAGCCCCCACCATCGCGCAGGCCAGCAGCTCGTCCTGGCAGGTCTTGAGCTTGGCCCAGATCGCGTCCATCACCGTGGACACCTTGAGCCTGTTCCTCCTTTTGGCCTCGCATGGGTAATGAGTGCAACGCAGGTACGCCCAGCCCAACGTCACGTGCTTTTGGTACGCCAGGTGCCGCCCGCAATGGCTGCAGACCACCAACATGGTCAGCTCACGCACGTACCCCTTGACCAAGCCGCTGCGTTGACGGTTGCAGTGCTCAAGGCACTTGCTGCGCAGCTTGGCAAACTCCACCTCACTAATCAGTGGCGGGTGGGCGCCAGGGATCATCGTTTGATACTCACCGGGCTTTAGCCGGCGGCGCTTCAGCTTTCCCTTGTCATCCCTGTAAGCCTCGTCATGCCCATACACGCGGTACCCCATCAGCGTCGGGTTGAGCAGCCAAGCACGTAACCCAGCTGGACTTGTCCACGGGCAATCCTCATAACCCTGCACCTTGCGCAGGATTGATCGCAGCTCACCGTGCTCCATGAAGTCCCGGATCACCTCACGGGCCCGCTCAGTTGTGTCTGGGTTCAGCTCGTAATTCGTGCGATCAGCGTTAAAGCGATACCCAAACGGCGCCTTGGGCCCTAGCGGGATGTTCTGCTTTCGCTTGTAGACAAAGCCATGGCGCACCCTTTCTCGCAGGCGGTCCACCTCGGCTTGGGCCCAGGCAATGATCATCAGGGCGCACATGCGGCCGCTGACCGTGGCCAAGTCCAACGCGTCATCTAACACCCAAAGGCTTGGGGTGTCAGGGGCGCTGAAGTACGTGAGCAGCTCCGCCCCGTTGGCCGCTGAACGGCTCAGGCGATCAAGTCGCGTGCAAATGACCCGATCTATTAGGCCCTGGTAACAGGCCTGCATGAGCTTTTCCAGCTGCTGGCGGTCGTCGCGCTCGCCGGACTCCACATCTATGAATTCCGTGGTTTCATGCCCGGCAGCTGCAGAACGCAGCCGATCCAACTGTCCAGCCAGGGCAGATTCCTGCTCTTCAGAGGCTGTTGAAACCCTTGCGTAGAGAGCGATTCGCACCGGCCCCTTGACCCGTACCCTACTGTGGTTTGTAGCCAACAGCTGCCAGTTGTTGGTCGCAACGCACCACATTCCCCGTGAATCCGCGCCATGACTGCGATCTCAACGATTCGGAGGCAACAAATCAGCCGCTGCAACCTGCAGCATTTGCTTGGTGATGAGGGCCCGGCGTATGAGGCCTTGGGTTCAGGCGTTCAACAGGCGCTGGACTGCTTGGCCGAGGCTCGGGAGTTCTATGAGCTGCCCCAGGCTGTGCAGCCGTTTCTGGATCGTTACGCACTGCAATTAAGGCTGGCGTTGACGGTGCTGGATGAGGCGAAACAGGCGCTGCAGTGAGCAGCAGATGCGCGGCAGGTGATTGACTCTGGCTAGCGTAGGCTACTCTTATGAAGTTCACTAGCCGGCCCTAAGCCAGTTGGAACTTTCCGAGAATCGCCATGACCGCTTCACTTGCACGCCTGTCGCGCAGGCCTAAGCGCATCACTATCACCGTGTCCCATTCGGTGAATGAGCACCTGTTGAACCTCAGCGATGAGCAGGGCCGGAGTACCAGCAACTTGGCCGCCTACCTCTTGGAGTACGCGTTGCAGGCCATGGATGGTGAACCACCTATTGCTAAGCGCTGGCCCAGCCAGACCGCCTGATCGCCCCGGCCCCCACCGGGGCCTTTTTATGGCCACCCCCGTAACCCATTTGTGACAGGTGATGAAGCGGCCATCCCTTACCCCTGGCCTGCGTCACTTGTGGGTTACAGTTCATGCATCAGGGGCGCGGCCCCACTCGACCGGCCAGAGCCGGCTCTGAACATGGAAAGCCTGAACGGCGTTGAACTGACCCCCGGCATGAAGGTGTGGGTGGACATGCCCCATATGCCTGAGTGGTTCCCTGGCGACGTGATGTACGCCGAAGTGGTTGAGGGTCACCGCGAGCCCCAAGTCGGCTACGTGTGGGTCAGGCAGCTGGCGACTCCTGCACTTCCCTTGCCGAAAGGGATGGCCGCTTGGGTGAGCGAGCAGCACTGCATCCGCTGCCTGGCGGTTTGATCACCAGCCCCTCCGGGGGCTTTTTTATTGCCTGTAACCCATGTGTGACAACTTGTGAACTGGGATGCGCCTGCCTGCTCCTGTCGTCACTTATGGGTTACTATTAGTTCAACGGGGGCGACCCCGACCGCAAAACCAACGATGACCACCACCTACATCAACAAAGCTCGCCGTCAAGACCTGATTGAGCAATACATGGATTGCTGGATGGAAACCTGCAGCTACTCCTGCGAAGAGTCAGCCGAGGAAGAAGCCATCTGGATGCGTAAAGAGCTTGAAGCCATGAACAACAGCCAACTGGTGGCCGAATGCAAAGCAAACGGCTGGAACATCGTTTGACAACCGTCCCGCCCCCCTCGGGGGGATTTACCTCCATTCATGAAATACAAAACCATCAAAGCCGTTAAAGAAGCTTTGCACGAACGCGGAGGCTGGCTTGAAACCATCCGCGACACCGAACTGCCTGAATACGTGCCGCATCTCAACCGTGAAGAGCGCGGCTGGACTAACGGCATCTACATCAAAGATGAATTGCTTGACTGGGCGAACCAGCACTTGAGCAGCCCTAACCAGTAGCGCAAAGCCAAATGCCAGACACTGACGCCACCAGAGCCAAGCGCTACCGCGACCGCAAGGCCGGCCTACTGCCTGAACTGCCACCGTGTCCTACGTGCGGGAAGCAAGTGCGCAACAACGACAAGGGCGGGCTGTGTCAGCGCTGCTGGCTGCGTACCACAGAGGGCAGGGAATGGAACGCCGAGAAGACCGCCCGCAGCCGCAGAAGGGCAAGCGACAAAAAAGCCTGACCCCAGGAAAGGCCAGGCCCGGTACCAGTGATACCCACAGGCATAGCAAAGCGCATCAGGAGGGTGTTGGCTAGGGCCCGCTAGCAAGTGCAGACGCAAGGGACTCACCCATTTCCCTCGCCTAGCGGTTGAC
>CAZGMF010000096.1:0-3501 GCA_964526795.1 uncultured Clavibacter sp. | reverse complement strand
CGCCGCTTGCGCTCACCGTCAAACCCGAAGCGTTAGCAGTCAGGTATCTGATGACCACGATGCCTGAGCCGCCAGCGCCGCCTGCGCCGCCTGTGTTAGAGCCGTTGCACTGGCCGCCGTTGCCGGTGTTTGCGCCGCCTGCCGCGCTACCTGTCGCATTACCGCCGGCCGCATACGTGACGCTCGATCCTGTGTACGAGTTCGCGGTACCAGTACCGCCGGTGCCTGACGTTGACGCTGCACCCGAACCGCCGCCGCCGCCGCCTTGCGCTGCGGTGGCGCCGCTGTTGCCCTCACCCGAAACGCCGCTACCGCCCGCGCCACCTGTGCCGCCACCGCCGCCGCCTGAACCGCCGTTGCCACCAGCGAAACCAATCGTTGCGCGCGAACCTGCACCGAAACCGCCGCCATTTGCCGAACGGATGAACGACGACGCGGTGCCGTTCTTACCTGCATCACCGCCCGAACCTGTCGAGGTGCCGCCGCTCGCGCCACCTGCGCCTACGGTCACCGTGTACGTCGTCTTGCCGATGATACCGCTACCTGTGACGAAACCGCCTGCACCGCCGCCACCGCCTGCAACACTGCCGCCGCCTGAACCTGCACCGCCGCCGCCGCCGACCAGCAGATAATCGACGCTCAGGGTTTGAGGACGAAGCCTTGTGGCTCCATAGACGGATTCAATACCCATCTAAATCAGACCTCTTTTTCCCACCCGACAACCGTGACATTGACGACGCTGGCGGCATCCGCCAAACCCTGGAGAGTCTCCCCAGCCGTCAATACAAGCGCGGTATCAAACACCATCACATCGTTCGCGCCAATCGGCAACGCCGAAAGAAGCCTGTTGGCAGCCGTCGCCGCTGAACCGATGGAAAGCGTCACGGCTCTATCCACCGTGTCGGTATTGCAGATGATGATCTGTTTAATAACCTCGACTCTTGAAGCCGCCACTGTCGCAATCGTCGTGGTGGACGTGCCCAACTGTGTCGGACCGCCGAGCCTTTGTTCTGTTCTGTCTCCTACTGCCATGTCACACTCCTATATCCATAATCATTATCGCGCCCTCCGTTGAAGTGGACAAACCACCCGAAGGCGGGATGGCTGCCCATTTTAGACCAGTCGCGGTTGACGAATCGACCATCAGAACGAAGTTTGCCGTGGCACCGACGGCGAGTCGGGCGACGGTGTTGTCCGCCGTGCCGACCAACAGGTCGCCTTTGGCGTTGATGGTGTTGGTGTCGATTGCGTTGGACGGCAACGATGAATATGAAAGGCTCGCCCATGCGGTCGAACCGTTTCCGATTTTGTATCTTGCGGTATCGGTCTCCAGACCGAGTTCGCCTTGAGCGAGAACGGGATTGGCGGACGTCCAATTCGCCGCCGTGTCCCTACGAAACTGAATTTGCACAGCCACTACGCAGAACCTCCAGTGATGGCGAGTATGCCTCCGTATACCGAGGCGGCATGCCCACCATCCATATTAGGCGAATTCACGTCGTTGGAGGCGACGGCTCCGACTTCGACCCAATACGAGTCGTAGTAAACATATGTTCTACCAGTATCTGATTCAAACCACAAATCCCCAATTTTTGGACTGGCTGGCGCGGTATTAGAAACAGTTACCGATGCTCCACCACCAGCTCCACTGACAGAAGCAGATACCCACAACGATCCGTTGTAGGTCAAAACGTCACCCGGATTTGGTGACGGGATACTTACGTTGTGCAATTCATCAAGTTCGTATCCATTTTGTGTTGCAACATAAACAATACCGTTGTTAGTTGCACGTACGACGACACCAACAAATACAAGATGGTCCGGCGCTGTTGCCTTGGTTTTGGTAAACGTACCATTTGAACCAAGCCATAGAACGTCTCCAGGAGAGTATCCAACGGACAAATCAATTCCGTCTACATAACCGCGAGTGATGACTGGCCCGTTCTGAGACGCAGCAATGTTTGCCCCCACCAGTCCGACAGTCTTTGATGACGTGGTATCAGACGCTTTGTCTGCTCTCTTTACCGTTGCGTGGTCTCCAGTGGCTCCAAACAGGTAGACAACTGTGCCAGTGGTAAGAGTTGTTGCCTCAGCGTTTCGAACATACGAAACAACGGAAGAGTGTTTATTTACCCAGTTGGTTCCGTCGTACTCAAGTGTTTGGAATTCTTCTGGGGCAGTGATGACTACGTCAGTAAGTCCGTCTAAATTGGTAGCACCACCACCTCCGCCTCCAAATGTTACGGATGCAGAAACAAACTTACTGCCGTTGTACTGAAGCACATGATTGGTAAACGCGCCAGTGGGATCAATTTCAATGCCATTGACAAAAAGGGCAGCGGCTTTAAATGTGTCGTCTGTTTTTAGTACATTGGCGGAATCTCGATAAAGATTTGTGTCGCCAACCCCAGACCCCGGCCCCCACGTAATGCGTCCACCCGCTTCAAGTTTTAGTCTTGCGTAGGCATCGGCATCAACAAAAACGGTAATGGCATCAGAACCAGTTGATGTCAACTGTTTGACAGTAATAGGTACTGTAAATTTCTGAGCCACGACCTCAATCGCTTTCTATATTGGCCCCGCAAGGCCTTATGTTGTGTTAGCCGGTAACTACGATGGTGTAGTCATTTGCTGCAATGGTGCCATAAAGCACAATCGACAGCGTATTTCCGTTTGATCGGGTGACATCACCAATGACGGTTGCACCAGTAGAAACTTCGTAGATCTGGACAATAACGTCGGCAGTCCCAAAATTATGGGTCACCGTGGTGGTAGAAACACCCGCAACACTGGCGGCACACCCCTGTTTGGCAACACGAGCAAGAGCCGGTGTGGAAGTAGTACGACCAGATGCCTCAGACGCAGCAGAAGCAAGGTTAGTACGAGCGCCAGATTCGGTAGACGACCCAGTACCACCAGCCGTGACCGCAACATCAGTCGCATTCCACGTACCAGTCGTAATTGTTCCAAGAGTTGTAATGCTTGCTTGACCAACATAGGTTGATGCAATGTCAACAGCGTCACCAGTGATAGCAGTCCTGTCGGCAACTACATTGACATCAAGAACGTTACCGGTTTTGGAAAGACCATTACCAGCAAGTATTGTTCCAGCAACAGAGAAAAGCGCCCAGTCAAGTCCGGTCACGCCAACGTTGATGGTTCCGTTGGTAGTAAGAACCCAACCGCTATCTGCGTTAGTTGTGCCCTCCTCAACAAAGGTAAACGCTCCGGGGGTGACTTCGGCATTGGAGTCAAAGTCGGTTGCACGAACTGCTGCACCAGAAGCCTGAACAACATAGATTCCGTTCTCAGAAGCCGTGCTTTGGTTCTTAACAAGGACGCGGTCACCAGCAACAAGGGTGACAGTTGTATCAAGTACGTCACCAGCTTCAAGATCAGTTGCAAGGTTAATTGGCGCAGTAGTTGCAGCTCGAACCGACTGCTTTACATCCAAGCCAGAACGTGCGGCATCAACATAACTTTTTGTCGCGGCGTGTGCCG
>CAZGMF010000095.1:0-3546 GCA_964526795.1 uncultured Clavibacter sp. | reverse complement strand
CCCCCATAGAATTCCGTTCCGATACCTTTACCAAGCCCTCCGAAGCCATGCTCCAAGCCATGTTTGCGGCTTCCGTGGGCGATGATGTTTTTGGGGAAGACGCCTCAGTGAATGCCCTCGAACGCAGTGTGGCCGAGTTTTTTGGGATGGAAGCGGGATTGTTTTGTCCGTCCGGCACAATGACCAACCAAATCGCCATTCAGGTGCACACCCAACCCGGCGATGAGGTGATTTGCGAGGCCGGTTCACACGTCTATTATTACGAAGGCGGCGGCATCGCCAAGAATGCTGGAGCGCAAGTGCGGTTGGTGCAGGGTTCTTACGGACAGATAACGGTCGAACAGATTTTGCCAATGATCAATCCCGACGATGTGCATCGCGCAAGGACGCGCCTCGTGAGTCTCGAAAATACTTGCAACCGTGGGGGAGGGAGCTGTTATGATTTGGCGGAAATCGCAAAAATTCGTTCACTGTGCGATGCGCATGGTCTCAGTCTTCACTTGGATGGCGCGCGTTTGATGAATGCCATCGTGGCGAAACAGGAGGATCCCCGGGCGTACGGCAAATTGTTTCACAGCATTTCGTTGTGTTTAAGCAAGGGTCTCGGAGCGCCAGTGGGCAGTGTGCTTTTGGGCGATGCGGCTTTTATCAAACAGGCGAGAAGGGTTCGCAAAGTGATGGGCGGCGGGATGCGTCAGGCCGGGTATTTGGCGGCAGCCGGACTTTATGCGATGCAACACAACATCAACCGATTGGCCGAGGATCATGCCCACGCAAAGCTGTTGGCCGATGCGTTGCGACAGTGTGCTTGGGTGGGAGAAATCTTCCCCGTTGAAACCAATATTGTGATTTTTGAGGTCGCTGGAAAACGTGGTTCGGATGCGGTTGGTGATTCTGCGTGGGACAGTAATTCGGGCAAGGAAAGTGATTTGGGTTCAGGATTTCAGAATGCCCAAGAAGTGGTGGCGAAGTTGCTATCGCACAACATTCGGGTATCGGCGATGTCGCCCACGCACATTCGCCTGGTGACCCATTTGGATGTCACGCCCGCGATGGTTCAACGCACTGTAACGGTGCTGAAGGAATTTTGATTCATCAATACAGTTTACATTTTAACCAATATATTGGTTAAATAAGCTCGATTTCGGGTAAAATAACCAATAAAATGATTAATTCCCGTGCTTCCGCAGTTTCAAAACCACCATCTTGCTGGTGGGTGTGTTGCTCTTGTCGGCCACAGAATCAATCGGCACCAAAATGTTGGCCTCAGGGAAATACGTCGCCGCGCAACCCAACGGAATGTTGAAGCTGATGATGATGAATTTCCGTGCAATGCGCTCCACACCCCCATGGAAATTGTATAAATCCACCAAATCACCGGCCTCAAAACCGAATTTCTTGATGTCTTTTGGGTTCATGAAAATCACACGACGTTCATTCTCCACCCCACGGTATCGGTCGTTTAAGCCGTATATGGTGGTATTGAATTGGTCGTGACTTCGGATCGTCATCATCATCAATTCGTCGTCTGCCACAGAGATGGGAACAGGCGTCGCCACATTGAAGTTGGCCTTTCCCGTGATCGTATTCCACTTGCCATCGCGGGCTGAGTTTGGCAAATAGAATCCGCCCATTTCGCGCGCCCGCTGGTTGTAGTTGTCGAAGCCCGGAATACTCGCCTCAATGGCATCGCGAATGTGGTCGTAATGGGTCGCGTATTTGTCCCAAGGAATCACACTCTTGCTGCCCAATGTCGCCTTGGCCAGGCCAATGACAATCTGGGGTTCACTGCGCAAATCGCCGGACACGGGTTTGAGTTTTCCTTTCGACATCTGCACTACGCCCATCGAATTTTCGCAGGTGATAAACTGGTGTTCGCCGTTGATGATATCGGAGTCGGAACGACCCAAACAGGGTAGGATAATGGCCTCTTTGCCGGTTACCAAATGACTGCGGTTCAACTTGGTAGAAACCTGCACGGTAAGGTCGCAATTCTGCAGTGCTTTGGCTGTAAAATCGGTATCGGGGCTGGCGGATAGGAAGTTGCCACCCATTGCGAAGAACACTTTTGCATCGCCTTTGTGCATCGCCTGTATACAATCCACCACATCGTAGCCGTGGGCCTGTGGCGGGTGAAAACCAAAGGCTTTTTCGATGCGATCCAAGAAAGCTTGGGGCGGTTTTTCGTAGATGCCCATGGTGCGATCGCCTTGTACGTTGGAGTGGCCGCGGACCGGGCAAGTACCGGCGCCTTCCTTGGCGATGCTGCCTTTGATGAGCAACAAATTCACCACCTCTTTGATCGTATCCACCGCATTTTTGTGCTGGGTGAGACCCATCGCCCAACAAGCAATGATTTTGGTTTTGTCTTTGAGTGCCGCAACGGCTTCATCGATTTGCCAGCGTCTGAGGCCGGTTTGTTCAATCAAATCATCCAGCGATTGCGCCTCGATATTCTGTTTCCACGCGTCAAACCCTTGGGTGCTGTTGGCGATGAAATGCTGATCGAGCACGGTTCCTGGGGCTTTTTCCTCTTCGGCGAGCAACAATTTTTCGATGGCCTGTATCAAAGCCATGTCGCCGTTGAGCTTCACCTGCAAGAAAATATCGGTGAGTCGTGCCTTAATTCCCAACGCACCTTTCACCGATTGCGGATCAGAGAATGCAATCAGACCGGTTTCTGGAAGGGGGTTGATTGAAATGATGGTGGCGCCGCATTCCTTGGCTTTTTGCAACGCGCTCAGCATGCGGGGGTGGTTGGTGCCGGGGTTTTGACCGATGATTAGGATGGCTTCGGCCTTGTAAAAATCCTCGAGTTTCACCGAACCTTTTCCGATGCCCACGCTCTCGTTGAGGGCCAAACCACTGGATTCGTGACACATGTTGGAGCAATCGGGGAGGTTGTTGGTGCCGTATTCGCGGGCAAAGAGTTGGTACAAAAACGCGGCTTCGTTCGATGTGCGTCCGCTGGTATAAAACACCGCCTCATTGGGCGATTTGAGTTTGTTCAGATGGCTGGCAATTTTGCCAAAGGCTTCGTCCCAGCTGATGGGGGTATAGTGCGATGCACCTGCTGCGAGGTAGACGGGCTCTGCGATGCGGCCTTTCTTCCCGATCTCGTAATCATTGAGCAAAGACAAATCGGCCACGCTATTTTTGGCAAAAAATTCCGCTGTTAACCGTTTGGTGGTGGCCTCATCGGCCACGGCTTTGGCTCCGTTTTCACAGTATTCTCCAATGGGAGATCGTTCATCGTCGGGGTCGGGCCAAGCGCAGCTGGGGCAATCGAAACCGCCTTTTTGGTTGAGCGCAAAGAGGGCTTTGGCACCACGGGCGACATTCATCTCCTTGAGCACGTGCTGGACGGCCACTTTTACACCGGTGATTCCCGCCGCAGAACCGCTGGGTTTATGCAAGCGCAGGTTGAGCAGTTCCTCCGGGTTTTCGGCGTGTACTTGGGTTGTGGGTGAGTCGTGCGAGGTTTTGTTGTTTCCGTTCTTCGATGCCATGGCTACTGTGAAATCAATACTTTGAACTCAAAAATAC
>CAZGMF010000094.1:0-3660 GCA_964526795.1 uncultured Clavibacter sp. | reverse complement strand
GAATTCAGTGGTGACGCCAAGACGGAAGCCGTGTGGATTTATTTTTTGACCCATTTACTTGGCCTCCCCTTCGTTCTCAACTGATTTCTTCTTTGGCGCCGCTTTCTTCGCCGCAGTGTTCTTGGCAGGTGCCTTCTTCGCCGGTTTTTCGCTGACCTCTGATGTTTCTGTAGCAGCGACTTGAGCAGCGAGCTTCGCGCGCTTGCGCGCTTCAGCCTTGGAGATTGGGCGATAGTTCTTATCGTCGGAGAGCGTGACCGAGATCTGTGAAGAACGCTTCAAGATCTGATAACCGCGACCTTGAGCGCGTGGGCGATAGCGCTTCATTGTGATTCCCTCATCAACGAGAGCTTCAGTGACCCAGAGTTCTGAGGCATCGCGGATCGCTGGATTCTTCTGCTTAGCGTTGGCGACAGCAGAGTTCAATAGCGAATAAAGATCTTCGCTAACAGCGATCTGAGGTGAGAACTTCGCAATGCGAATCGCTTCATCAGCGCGCTGACCGCGGATCATGTTGACCACGCGTCGAGCTTTCTGTGGCGTGACGCGAATGGAATTCAAAGATGCCTTCGCGATCAAAGGTGTGGCGTTACTCGGCACGGGTCACCGTCCGATCTTCTTGCTTGACGTGGCCCTTGAAAGTACGAGTAGGTGCGAATTCACCAAGACGATGGCCGATCATCGCTTCAGTGACATACACCGGTACGTGCTTACGACCATCATGGACAGCGATGGTGTGGCCGATCATGGAAGGAGTGATCATTGAGCGTCGCGACCAAGTCTTGATGACATTCTTGGTGTTCTTCGCGTTCTGCTCATCCACCTTCTTCTCAAGGTGATGATCCACGAATGGACCCTTCTTTAAACTACGAGGCACGTCTGGTCTCCTTATCGGCTCTTATTACTTGGACGTCGACGGACAATGAGTTGATCGCTCGCCTTCTTCTTACGAGTGCGAACTTCTGGCTTACCCCACGGTGATACAGGATGGCGACCACCAGAGGTCTTTCCTTCACCACCACCATGTGGATGATCAACAGGGTTCATAACAACACCACGGACGGTTGGGCGACGGCCCTTCCAACGTGAGCGTCCTGCTTTGCCAAATTCGATATTGGATTGTTCAGCGTTACCGACGGTGCCGACTGTTGCGCGGCAACGAACATCGACATTGCGGATTTCGCCAGATGGCATACGGAGTTGGGCGTAAGGACCATCTTTTGCAACGAGCTGAACTGCTGCGCCAGCAGAGCGAGCGATTCGAGCGCCGCCACCTGGACGAGTTTCGATCGCGTGAATCATGGTTCCGACCGGGATGTTGCGAAGTGGCAAGTTGTTGCCAGGCTTGATATCCGCAGCTGGACCAGTCTCGATCTTTGTTCCTTGTTCAACGCCAACAGGAGCGATGATGTAACGCTTCTCGCCATCTGCGAAATGAAGAAGTGCAATTCGAGCCGAACGATTTGGGTCATATTCAATCTGCGCCACTGTTGCTGGAACGCCATCTTTATCGTTCCGTAAGAAATCAATCAAGCGATAAGCGCGCTTGTGTCCGCCACCTTGGTGACGTGTGGTGATACGACCAGCGGCGTTACGGCCACCTTTGGAATTGATCGGACGGATCAATGACTTCTCTGGAGTCGTACGGGTGATCTCAGCGAAGTCAGCAACGCTGCGGCCACGTGTGCCCGGCGTTACCGGCTTGTACTTTCGAAGTGCCATGGTTATCCCTTTTCTAGTCCCTATCTCTTAATCGTCACCGACTAAGAAACTGGGCCTCCAAAGATGTCGATGCGATCCCCAGGAGCGACTTGAACAATCGCGCGCTTGGTATCGCTTCGCTTGCCGTATCCAAAACGAGTGAGCTTGCGCTTACCGTCTCGGTTCATTGTGTTGACCTTGAGAACGCGAACGTTGAAGATCTTTTCGACAGCGATTTTGATCTCTGTCTTGTTCGCATCTGTTGCAACGATGAATGTGTATTTGTTCTGATCGAGCATGCCGTATGACTTCTCAGAGACGACAGGCGCGATCAAGACTTCGCGATGATCTTTCATGCCGACACCCCAGCTAACTCGGACTCACGGCCGACTGCGGTCACAGACTTGCCTTGGGCAGGTCCTGCGACAAATTCGGTAATCGCCTTCTGTGAGAAGACGACATCATCAGAGACGACAACGTCATAGGCATTGAGTTGGTCGTAACGGATCAAGTGGAGATCAGACTCGTTGCGCAGTGAACGCCATGCTGCTTCTTCGCCATGAGCGAGAACAACAAGGAGACGAGTGCGATCGGAGAATTGACGGACTGCGGAGATTGCAGCCTTGGAATCGAAATCAGCCACGACTTGAGATACGACATGGATGCGCTCGTTACGTTGGCGATCAGAGAGAACGCCGCGGAGTGCAGCCTTGACCATCTTCTTTGGTGTGCGCTCGTCGTACTTACGTGGGACTGGACCCTGAGCAACGCCACCATGACGTTGGTTTGGTGAACGAGTCGAACCCTGACGTGCGCGACCTGTTCCCTTTTGCTTAAAAGGTTTCTTACCGCCACCGCTTACTTCGCCGCGGTTCTTCGCCTTATGTGTTCCTTGGCGTGCAGCGTTGAGTTGGGCAGTAACGACTTGGTGAATCAATGGAACATTGACTTGGACATCGAAGAGTTCTGCAGGGAGATTGAATGTTCCAACCTTTGCACCCTTCGCATCCTTGATATCAACAGTCAGCGCCATCATGCACCTACTTTCTTCATAACTTCACTCTTTGCTTTCTTTGATGCAGAGCGAAGGACAACTTTCGATCCAGTGATGCCAGGGATTGCGCCCTTCACGAAGATCAAGTTCTTCTCAACATCGACCGAATGAATAGTGAGGTTCTGGACTGTGACAGTGTCGATACCCATGCGACCGCTCATGCGCTTTCCTTTGAAGACGCGGCCAGGGGTGGTGCGGTTACCGATCGAACCCGAAGTGCGGTGCTTTCTCTCAACACCATGGCCATCACCGAAACCGCGGAAGTTGTGGCGCTTCATAACGCCAGCAGTTCCTTTTCCGATGGATGTTCCTTGGACATCGACAGTCTCGCCGGCAGCAAAGAGATCTGCTTTGACTTCTTGTCCGACGGTGTACGTCGCAGCGCCTGCTGTTCGGATTTCACCAACATGGCGACGTGGCGTCACGCCAGCCTTGGCGAATTGGCCTGATTTTGGCTTGGTAACGCGGCGCGGATCGATAGCGCCGAAAGCTAGTTGGACGGCTTCATAGCCATCATTATCCAAAGTGCGAATTGCAGTAACGACGCAAGGACCTGCCTCGACGATTGTTACTGGAATGACTTTGTTCTGGTCATCGAAGACCTGTGTCATACCGAGCTTGACGCCAAGGATTCCCTTGATCGCGCTGCCCTTGGATTGGGTGGTTGTCATTTCTTCGCCATCTCCCTTAGAGCTTGATCTCGATATCGACGCCAGCAGGAAGATCAAGGCGCATCAATGAATCAACAGTCTTCGGAGTTGGATCGATGATGTCGATCAAGCGCTTATGAGTGCGCATCTCGAAGTGTTCACGGCTGTCCTTGTACTTATGTGGAGAACGAATCACGCAATACGTGTTCTTCTCTGTGGGTAGCGGAACTGGGCCCGCGACCGTTGCACCTGTGC
>CAZGMF010000093.1:0-3698 GCA_964526795.1 uncultured Clavibacter sp. | reverse complement strand
TGTATTTCGAGTGCGGTTCTGCGACAGCACATGCTGGTGGTGACATCCAGAATGAGCGGTAATAAGCCTTGCGATAGTAATAACAGGTAAGTCTGAATCCGAGTGGAAAAATCAAAATAAAGAGTGCGGGTGAAATAACCATCCCAAAGATTGTGAGTGTGCCGATTGGTGTACCGAAATGGGTTGAGCCTTCGACGCATGCTGCAGAAAGGCATGGGGAATAGAAAGGGGAGATCAGAGGCTCTGCGAAATAGAACTGTTTTTCAAAAGCCCGGAATGTCGCATAGATAATGAAGGAAATCAGAACTGCAACAGTGATCGCGGGTTGTAACCACCATCGATCTGTTCGAAGCGTTCGCTCTTTAATGGAAGCTCTCGTGGCAGAGAAGACACCGGTTGCCACAGTCTTTCCTCCTTCGCCATTCATGATGAAGCTGACGTCTTTCTTTCCAGAGCGACTTCGCAATTTTCCACCTGGGAGGAGGGCTTCGCCATATGAGGCGTTATGAGTTCGCCCACAAGAGCGAGCAGAACAAGATTCGCGAGATGGCGGAGGGCGTGGGATTTGAACCCACGAAGGTTTCCCTTGCCGGTTTTCAAGACCGGTGCACTAGGCCACTATGCGAGCCCTCCGTGGTCGAATTTACCTTCTTTACTTAGGCTCCTCAAAATCGGCGCCTTCGATATCCAAACTTGATAACGCTGGTTTGAGATGGATTCGAAATTTCACTGACGTCATCTGAATGATGACAATAGAGAGAGCACTAATACCGACGACGAGATTGAGATTAAGCGATGTCGATTCAAGTCCAACAAAGATTGTGGCACCTATTGCAGTTGCTGTCGCATAGAGCGGTCCACCAGTAAATATCTGTGGCGTGATGCGACAGACGACATCGCGAAGAATTCCGCCACCGACTGCAGTGATTATTCCTAGAAGTACTGCAACAAGAGAACTCGTTTCAAGACTCAATGATTTATAGGTTCCGGCGACACAGAACAATGACATCGCAATCGAATCAAGGACAACAACAAAACCATCTGAGCGACGATACCAACGCCCAACTACCAAGGCACACAATGCGCCAATAATTGCTGTGATGATGTAGTTGTCCTGCATACCTGAAGGTCTTCCAGACGCGAGAAGAACATCGCGCAAGACTCCGCCGCCAAGACCGGTGAGCAATGCAACAGCAATAACTCCGACAAGGTCGAATCTCTTGTAGAAAATCGCAAAGAGCGCACCTTGAAATGCACCAATACCGACGCACATTAGATCGAGCCAGAGAGGAACCGCGCGGGTGATCATTCTGGCAACTCCAGCAATTTTTCAATCACTTTCGCTACACCATCTTCTTGATGTGGTTCAGCAATCGACTTGGCATATTTCGGGCCATCTGGATGCCCATCTCTCATCGCCCATGAACGACCTGCCCACTTCAGCATTGTAAAGTCATTGGGGTTATCACCGAATGTGACCACTTGTTCTGAAGTGATTCCCATACGTTCGGCCAGCAACGACAAAGTGGCGCCCTTTGATATTCCATGCGCATTAATCTCAAGAAGCGAATCATGAGAGTTGGAGTGAGTCACAGTCGCAACACCTTCTAATTCTCCCAGCGCGATGTCAAGCATCTCATCAGAGCTCAACTCCTGCTGTGAGCAGCGTGCCAAGATCTTTAAGGCTGGGCCATGCATCACTTCGGTGATGTCATGAACTCCTTCGTTATCTAAACCCGCATCCCATCGGGGGATATAAGCCTTTTCGCGATGGAAATAGCTATGTGACTCAACTGCGAATGAAATCTGCGGGATTGCCGTGCGCAACCGATTAACAGTCTCAATCTGTTGCTCCCTCGGCATCAACCATTCCTCAAGAACTTTCTCGTTATGGATATCGTAATGAAGCGCACCATTCCCACAGATCGCTTGGCCAAATGGAAAGGCTGCTGCAATCTCTGGCATCCATCGGGGCGGTCTGCCCGTCACATAGAAGATCTCAACTCCGGCATTATGAGCCGCGGTAATGGCTGTCTTTGTTCGATCTGAAATGACGCCATAGTGCGCAACGATGGTGCCATCAAGATCTGTTGCGATAAGTCGCGGGCGTTTGGTTCCGTACTCGCTCAATTAATTATTCACATCTCACTTCGACACGGGAAGAAAGCGATCCATACCAAGAAATGGCTGAAGGGCTTTCGGAACCGTGACCGAACCATCGCTCTGCTGATGGTTTTCCAAAATGGAGACAATCATGCGTGGAACGGCTACTAATGTGCCATTAAGTGTTGCAACAGGGGTAGTTCCGTTATCGGTTCTTACCCGAACATTGAGTCGTCGAGCTTGGAAGTCGCTGCAATTCGAAGTGCTCGTCACCTCACGATAGGCCTGTTGGGTGGGAATCCATGCTTCACAATCGAATTTTCGATTGGCGCTAGAACCCAGATCACCCGTGGCAACGTCAATCACGCGATAAGGAATCTCCATCGCATTGAGCAAACTCTTCTCCCACTCCAACAATCGCTGATGTTCGGCCGGGGCATCTTCTGGCGCACAGAACGAGAACATCTCTACTTTTTCGAATTGATGAACACGAATGATTCCGCGGGTATCTTTTCCGTACGAACCTGCCTCGCGCCGGAAACATGGTGAATAACCTGCATATCGCAATGGCAAATCAGCGCCATTAAGAATCTCATCCATGTGATACGCCGCCAGAGGAACTTCACTGGTTCCAACAAGGTAGAAATCATCTTCTTTTAAGTGGAAGACATTCTCGGCAGCCTGACCAAGAAAACCGGTTCCCTCCATTGCTGCAGGTTTGACCAGTACAGGCGGGATGACGGGGATGAAGCCAGCTTTGGCGGCCATCGTGATCGCATAATTAACAAGGGCTAACTCAAGGAGAGCGCCAACCCCAGTCAAGTAGTAGAAGCGGGCGCCCGAGACTTTCGCACCACGTTCGACATCGATTGCGCCAAGGATCTTTCCTAACTCCACATGATCCTTTGGTTCAAAATCAAATTTTCGCGGCGTTCCAACTTCCTCTATTACTTTGAAATCAGCCTCACCACCGATTGGTGCGCGCGAATCGACAACATTCGATAAGCCCAGAGCAAGTTCTCGGAATGCTTCTTCGGTAAGGCTCTTCTTTGACTCGGCTTCTTTGACTTTGGCAGCAAGGGATTTTGCCTTCTCCAATATTTGGGCTTTCTCTTCACCTTTGGCCGCGCCAACGGACTTCGACAAAGTGTTCTGTTCGGCGCGGAGCGCTTCGAATTCCACAATCGCACCACGTCGTCGTTCATCGGCGGCGAGAACATCGTCGACTAACGCAACGCTTTCACCTCGCGCCTTTTGGGAGGAACGCACAAGATCGGCATTTTCGCGAAGAAACTTCGGGTCAATCATCAGATCGTCTTCCCTGCTCGAACTTCTTTAAGCCACGTATCCGCTGCGATAAAAGAACTATCAGCGGTAGCAGAAGTGGTTGTGGGCGCAACTTTATCGGCCCGCGGATAAGAACCAAGGTAACGAACATCATCACAGATGCGGCGCAGACCGGTCAGTGCATCTCCGACTCTTTCGTCGTTGATATGTCCTTCGGCATCGATAATGAAGTGATAGTGGCCAAGTTCGCGACCAGTCGGGCGCGACTGGATGAACGTGAGATTCACGCCGCGTACAGAGAACTCGGT
>CAZGMF010000092.1:2624-3711 GCA_964526795.1 uncultured Clavibacter sp. | reverse complement strand
GGAATCGAACCGATGACCTTTTCCTTACCATGGAAACACTCTACCGACTGAGCTAGGGGGGCAAAAGAAAAGCGAATGCGAAGGATACCTGATTTCCTACATCCGCTATCCGTTGAAATAAACCGCGATTAACAATTACTTTGCTGGATCAAGCACGATCTTGCCGACGGTCCTGCGCGCCAACATATCGCGATGGGCTTGTTGCGCCTGCGAAAGCGGATACGTCGCCCCAACTATCGGTCGCAATTTCCCGCTAAGAATCAAACCAAACAAGTCGACGAAAGTCTGTTGCATCATCTCTCGCTTCGACAAAGCATTCACAAGCCAGAATCCAGAAATGGTCTGGGACTTCGGCATCAGAGCTCCAGGATGAACCATCTTCGGCGCTGTCCTCGATGCCATTCCATAAAAAATCATCCGACCAAATGGCGCCAAGGCTTCTAGCGATTGATCAAATGTCGCACCACCAACCATCTCCAACACGATATCTACTGGCTTGCCACCGTTGGCATCGATCAACGCCTGTTTCATATCCGCAGCACCAGCATCCACGACGACATCTGCACCCAGTTCTTTGCACAACTTCTTCTTTTCATCCGATGAAGTCACCGCAATAACAAATGCACCCCACAACTTCGCAAGTTGAATCGCAATACTTCCCACACCGCCAGCGCCTGCATGCACCACAACGCTTTCCCCCGGCACAACATGTCCCATCGACTTCAAGATGTGATACGCCGTCGTTCCTTGCACCATCATCGAAAGCGCCGCACCATCGCTGACACCTTCAGGAACTGGAATCACCGTCTTTGGATTGACCAAAGTCTTCTCGCAATATCCACCCGCAGCGGCCAATGCCAGCACTCGCGTTCCATCCGGCATCCGCCCCACAACTTCCATTCCCGGAATCATCGGCAAGGTCTGCTTTGATAAATAAGAGTTCTCAGTCTGATGCGTGTCGGCATAATTCACGCCAATCGCCGTCACGTCCAGCACGACCTGACTTCCCGCCGGAATCGGATCTGGCAGATCCGTATATTTCATAACTTCCGGGCCGCCGAACTCCGTTATATGTATCGCTTTCATT
>CAZGMF010000092.1:0-2524 GCA_964526795.1 uncultured Clavibacter sp. | reverse complement strand
GAAACAAACTGGCGCTTCAACACGAAGAACACAATCAACGTTGGTAGAGCCGCCATGATGGCCCCCGCCGCCAACATGTTCCAATCCGTGATGTACTCCCCACGAAGACGACCCAAAGCCGCTGTAATCGGCCGCTTCGCATCGGTCTTCATCAACACCAACGCCCAGAAGAACTCGTTATAAATCCACGTCGTCATCAACACCGATAGCGCTGCCAGCGGCGGCCGCAACAGCGGCAAAATCACATTGAAATAGTGGCGAAATACCGAAGCCCCATCCACCAGCGCCGATTCAGAGATCTCCTTCGGAATGGTCTTCATATAAGACGAGAGAACGAATGTCGCAAACCCGACTTGGAATGCCACGTGAATAAGCACCAATCCCCAATACGTGTCATAGAGAGCATTGCGGTTGCCGACCAGATCGCCAAACCAGATATACATCTTGAAGAGCGGGGCATACACAAGCTGGACCGGCAAGAGATTTCCCGCCGTAAAAATCAACAACAACCGCATATTCCACTTAAACGAATACCGCGTTGCCACGAATGCCAACAGCGATCCGAAGAAGAGGGTCAAGAAGACCGATGGCACCGCTACCAAAAATGAGTTAAACAAGTACTTCCAGATCTTCATCAACCGGAACGCTTCGGTGTAGTTATGGAAGTTCAGATGCTCCGGCCAAGAAAATACCCCCGACTCGATGATGTCCTGATACGGACGAAGCGAAGTCCAGAATGTCCAGAGAATCGGGAAGAGCCAGACAAAGGCAAACACCCCGATAAAGAGCGAGATGAAGAAATCCTTCCGCTTCTGGCGGTCGCGATACCTCTTATTAGTAACGATATGGCTACTCATCGCTCATCCTTAAAGACCGTCCGCAGATAGAAGACAATCGGCGTAATCGAAAGCAGCAACAAGATCACGGCATAAGCCGCCCCGAGCATCGACGCGGATTGGCCATAGATGTTCTGGAAGACCAACATTCCAAGAATCGGCCACCCCGTCGACGTGCCATAAATAATGTAAATCAAGTCGAAAGCCCTCAACGATTCGATCACCGTGATCACTATGACGATCGTGTTGACCGGCCCCATCGATGGAAAGACCACCTTCTTAAAGGTCTGCCACTCCGTCGCCCCATCAATCGCCGATGCCTCACGTAGCGATGGATCGACCGACTTCAGCCCCGCTAAATACAGCAGCATCACATATCCGATATGCCGCCACGACGCGATAGAGAGAATCACATAAGTATTGATCTTGTAATTTCCAAAGATCGGAATCGCATTCTCAATCCCATAACCCAGCGCTCCCTGCACAAACCCGCTCGGGCCGAGCATGAATTGCCAGATGATTCCGATAACCGCCAGCGATAAGACCACCGGCAAGTAATAAATCGACTCATAGAACTTGTGGCCCTTGATCTGTCGATCGATTTGATACGCCAACAAGATCCCAAGCGGCGTTGCCAGAAATGTGAACCACAACAACCAATACAAGTTGTTCCGCAGCGCGTCCCAAAAAAGTGGCGATGCAGTAAAGATCGTGTGGTAATTCGCCAGACCCGCCCAGCGGATATTCGAAAGTTGGATTCCGTTCCAATACGTGAACGACAATCCAATCGTCAGGATCGCCGGGATCCACACCATCACGATGTGCAAGAAAGTCGGAACGCCGACGAACAAACTTAAAGTTGTGCGATCACCTGCAGAAAATGCTCGACGGCGGCGAGTACGTTCACTCACCGCCGTCGTAGCCATACTTCACTATACCCAACTACATAATCGAAAGGTAAAGGGGAAAGTCCTTTCAATTAAAGAGCTGGTAGCGCCTCCCATGAAGCCTGGAGGCTGTCTACAACCTTGTTCAGATCAGCAGGATTCTTCAAGAAGTTCTGAATTCCAATGCCGACTGTGGTTGCGAAGTCGTTGCGTGTATCGCGATCGAGGAAGAACATAATGTGCTTCGCCTCAGCAACAACTGCAAGCTTCTGCTTGTTAAATGCATCGTATGAAGAAGTATCCATACGGGTATTGCAATAGAGGTCTGTTGAACCTGCAGCCTGTGCAGCCTTCATTCCCTCTTCGCTAGCCCAGAACTCAGCAAGAGCAGCGCCACCTTCTGGGTTTGCACCATTAGCAGCAACGCAAATACCGTCCAGAGGAGCATCGATCGAATCGCGACCGAATTCTGGATTGATTTCTGGGAACGGAACGAGCCATAGATCGTCATAGTCAGCCTGGCTTTGTGCCTTGAAGTCATTGGCGAACCATGAACCCATGAGCATTGCACCGCACTTCTTCTGGAGAAGAAGATCGCGCATACCTTCCCATGAAATATCAAGGACGTTCTTGTTCATGTATGGAACAAGCATTCCGATCTGCTTGAAGGTGTTGATTGTCTTCTCATCGGTCCACTTTGCGCGGCCGTTGAGCAGATCGATGTGGTACTGGTAACCATTCAAACGTGCATTGATGACGTCGAATGTTCCCATTGCTTCCCAGCCACCCTTGTCACCAAGT
>CAZGMF010000091.1:0-3717 GCA_964526795.1 uncultured Clavibacter sp. | reverse complement strand
CAGCGCGGATAAGACCGAGGTTTCCTTCTTGGATTAGATCAAGGAAGAGCATGCCGCGACCGGTGTAGCGCTTAGCAAGCGAGACAACGAGACGTAGGTTTGCTTCTAAGAGATGGTTCTTCGCGCGTTTTCCATCTTCGGCGATCCACTCGAGTTCGCGCTTGAGTTGGCGTTCGAGTTTCTCATGTCCGTTCAATTTCTCTTCTGCGAAAAGTCCTGCCTCGATACGCATCGCAAGTGAGACTTCAAGCTCGGCATTTAACAGCGCAACGCGACCAATCTGCTTGAGATAATCCTTGACCGGGTCTGCAGTCGCACCAGCTGTGAGAACAGTCTGTGGTGGAGCGTCATCTTCCTCAGAATCTTTAAGGGTGAACTCGCCCTCTTCTTGTTTCTTTGACTCTTCGGAGAGATTGACAACGCGGACTTCTGGTTGTCCTTCAATCGTCTCTTCACCTTCAGAGACAAGTTTTTCTAGATCTTCTAATTCAACTTCTTCCAATTCGACATCTTCGCCATCGATTCGCTCGCTAACTTTCTTGCCGGAAACTTTTCCGCTCGATGATGTCGCTGATACTCCAACCCCACTTGCAGCAGCCTTCATCGCTTCAAGTTCGGCCTTTGTTGGGAAGAGTCGACGGCCAGCGGCTTTATCTTGTTTCGGCGCGGATTTGGATTCGCGCGCTGCTTTCATCGCTTCAAGTTCAGCTTTTGTCGGGAAGAGGCGAGGACCGCTCTTGGATTTCTTCACAACCTTCTTCGTGCCTTTTTTCGCCACACTCTTCTTAGCAGAAGAGGATTTCGGGGCTTTTTTGGGCGCACGAGATACAGGCACAAAACATCCTTTGTTTTTATTCTGGCGAACTGCCAGAGAACCACGCCATTGGGGAGATGGCTATGGCTATATTATAAATTGTCCACAGGCCGAAACGCACTTTATGGCGCTCTTATGCCCGTTTCGAGCCGGCAATGTGGAGAGTTTCTCGAATAATCGCCCCCACCGAATCGACCTCAATGAGGAATCCATCGTGGCCAAAGGGCGATGAGATCCGCTTCAGAGGCAGGGCGGATGGGGCAAGTTTGACTATCTCCTCTTGTAATCGAGGCGGAAAGAGTCGATCGGTATCGATAGAGACGACAACGATGGGTACTGAGGCCGTGGCAAGAGCCGATTCAACCCCGCCTCTGTCGCGGCCAATGTCATGGGAGATCATCGCCGACTCCAGAGCGATGTAGGTATTCGCATCAAATCGACGTTGGAGCTTGAGAGCCTGATGATCAAGATAGGACTGGACCGCATAACGTCCCGTCTCATCGCCTTGAAGATCACGACCGAATCTCGTATCCATCTCATATTCCGTGCGATACGTCAGATGCGCGATCTTTCGAGCGATGCCCATACCTTCAACCGGTCCGCGCTCTTGATCGTAATAGTCACCACCGTGGAAATGGCGATCGGCTTTGATGGCATGGATCTCGGTAGTCCACGTTCCGATCTGATCACCGGTTGCAACAGCCGAAGAACCAATCGAGCAGATTGCGCCGATCATGTCGGGATATTGAATCGCCCATTCCAAAGAACGCATGCCGCCTAGAGATGGCCCGACAGCAATCTGATATCCGGGGATCGCCAATGCCTTCGTGAGAGCGAGTTCGGCTTCAACCATGTCACGAACGGTGAGGTAAGGAAACCTCGAACCCCATCGTTTTCCATCGGGCGCCAGTGATGATGGCCCGGTGCTCCCCTGACATCCGCCGATGACATTAGGACAGATCACAAAATATTTCGTCGTATCAAAGGGAAGTCCTGGACCGACCATCTGGGGCCACCAGGAAGGAACATCCGACCAACCGGTCAGGGCGTGGTTGATCAGGATGGCATTAGAACGATCAGAATTAAGTTCGCCCCAACTCTGGTAGGCAATCGTGACATCGGGAAGGACTTCGCCTGATTCGAGAGTGAGATCGCCAATCTTCTGGAATTTTCGCTCGGCTGGATCATGGCTCTCCAGCCAAGCTCCGGTGATGTTATGTGGTGGCATCAGAGTCGACCTGCCTGATGGAGACGAGTGATGAAATCTTTCGTCTCTTTCAAACGTGGTTTGTCCAGAATTTCTTCCGCGCTCCCCCATTCAACGATCCTTCCGCGATGAAGGAAACAGAGTTCGTTTGCTACTTGGCGCGCAAATCCCATCTCGTGAGTGGCGATGATCATTGTCATTCCCTCACTTTTGAGTTCTCGAACAGTGCTCAGGACTTCATTGACCAAGACCGGATCAAGGGCGCTTGTAACTTCATCTAGAAGAAGGAGTCGAGGTTTACGTGCAAGGGAACGGATGATCGCTACCCGCTGTTGCTGACCACCGCTGAGCCGATCTGGATACTGATCAGCCTTGTCGCGAAGTCCGAATCTGTCGAGCAAAGTAAACGCCTCGGAGATCGCTTGATCTCGCGCGATGCCTTGGACCTTTATCGGAGCAAGAGTTATGTTCTCGAGAACGGACATATGCGGAAAAAGATTGAAAGCCTGGAAGACCATTCCTAATTTCTGACGGATTTGATCTGGATTGGTATCCGCAGCAGAGATATCGACGCCATCGAGCGCAATCGTTCCATCATCGATCAGATCGAGAAGATTGATACAACGCAACAAGGTCGACTTTCCACTTCCCGATGCGCCGATGAAGACCGTTGCGGTGTGCTCGGGAACAGAGAAGGAGATGTCCTCCAGCACCACCTCGTTAGCAAAACTCTTGCGCAGTCGATCGACTCTCAATACCGGAGCGCTACTCATGCCTGCACCTGTGCGCTCTCGCGCTCCATCGCACTTCTCAGCTGTCGATCTGTGAAGCGAGTCAAAGGGATGGTGATTGCCAGAAAGATGAGGGCGGCCATGACATAGGGGGTGTAATTAAATGTTTTGGAAGTCTGAATCTGAGCGGCGCGAATGGCATCAGTGACTCCGAGAATCGAGACCAGCCCAGTGTCTTTGATGAGAGCGACGAGATCGTTGAGTAATGGTGGTGTCACACGCTTGAGTGCTTGAGGGAGAACGACATGGCGAAGGGTTTGGAAGTGGCTCAACCCAAGCGAGCGAGCGGCGGCGCGTTGACTGGGGTGAACCGTCAAGATTCCACTTCGGATCACTTCTGCGACATATGCCGAATAAGTGATAATCACAGCGAGAGTTCCCAAGATAAGAACGTTGTTCGTGAGGCCTTTGATTTGGAGCGCAGGAATTCCAAATCCCACTAACAAGATCACCAACAACATCGGGATGCCACGGAAGACATCCACGTAGACAGTCGCTAAGAACCGAAATGGTGTTAGAGCGGCGGAGCGAGAGGTACGAAGGAGTGCGATCGCTAGTCCATTGATAGCAACCAATGTGCCTGCGATAAGTGTCAGAGCGACATTGGTCCCAAAACCCAAGATGACTTTGGGGAGGATTTCAACCCCATAAGCCCAGTCGAAGAATGTGTCACGCAATGTCGCCCATCCTGGTGAAGAAATGACGATGATCGCTAAGGACCCAAGAACGATGGCACTGGAGAGGGCAGCGATTAAAGAGTTACGTTGATTTCGCTTTCTTCTGGCGCCGCGGCGCGCAACTTCAATATCGCTGGGCTTCCATGGCCCACCGAAGTCATAGGGCGCAGCGCCGGAATTCGATCCGCTGCCGCGCCCAGACTTATCGGTACCCGTGTTATTGGTGCC
>CAZGMF010000090.1:0-3723 GCA_964526795.1 uncultured Clavibacter sp. | reverse complement strand
GTTCGACCACAGACGGTCCACGAGTGCGCGGGCGCGACGATTCTGGCCCATGAACTTCAACCATTGGCTGCCGTTCAACGCCTCGGTCGCGTTCGTCAAACCTGATTCGGAACGCAGAGCTGCAGATACCGCCGCCGCTTCCTCGGCGGACTGTATCGGAACCTCAAATCCACGAAGCACGGGTTTGCCCAAAATCGTCAGTTCTTTGCCACGAACAACCAATCCGCCAGTTCGCACGGCACCAATGGCTTTCGTCAAGGGTGCGGTCGGATCAAGTTTGATGAGTGCCGCAGCATCTATCACACCCGACATCACGTTGTACGGTTTGCTGTTCGGCAAAAAAATCATGTTCGCCGCACCACGACCCACCGTGTACGCCGAACCGTTTATCGTCCCACGGTAACGGCGTGCCCGTTCTGCTTGCTTTATCGCCGCATCCTCACCCAAAAACCAGCCTTGTCCGGCCTTGTCTGAATCCTCAAACATGGTGCCGAGTTTCGTGGAAATGAACCAGCCGTCAATGTCGTCGTTGTCGTCAAACAACTGTCCGACCGCACCTTGCGCGTACTCCGGTATGAAGTCGAGTGCGGCCATCGTCCATCGTGACGTCGCCTTGATTTTCGGGTAAATCTTCCTGAACCAAAACGACTTCAATGCGCCCTGATCTTCGGCAAGTGGATCGTTGCGGTCCACCAGTTTGCGGGCACCCAGTTCTGCGGCCTTGTCGACCGCCTGCTGCGAAGCACCAGAACGGGCCAACGCAAGTTTCGTGTCAGGTTCCAACCATCCTGCTTCGCGTTGTATCCGTGCCAACGACTCGGCGATGAACGGATCGGGTTCGGCAACGGGTGTCTGCGGTTTTTGTGCGTTCAGTTTGACGACGTTGTTTTGCGTCGTGGCGTCAGTGAAAGATTCCCATTTCATGCTTGGAACTCGTACGCATCCAACAAATCCATCAACTCGTCGGAACGGTATTGTTGCGCAATCACGCGAAGTTCGCGCACTGCTTCATCGGCGGCGGTCGGCATCATCGGTATCCCTGCCGCCATCGGACCAGGACCGGCACCGAACGGTGCACCGGCAGTGATCGGCTCCTCGGGGCGTGTCGTCTCACCGAAAAAATCGGGCAGCGGCGCCTGCCGTGCGGTTTGACGTGCCTGAATGTCGGTCGGTGGGCGGCGCATCGGCACCGCACGCTGCGCCTCCAACTGTTGCGTCGCCTTCCCATAGGTTTGTCCGCGTGCAGCCATCATCGCGGGCGACGAATCGTATGCGGTGTCACTCATTTAGGCCCCCAGTTGAGCCAAGAGTGCTTCCAACGGCGGAGGACCAGCTTGTGCGGCGGGGGCTTCGGCACCCATCCCAGGCATCGCAAGTCCCGGCATGGTTGCCGGTGAACCCACAGGCATGGCGGCGGCTTGTCGTTCCCTTGCCCGTTCGTCGGTTCTGGTGACTGCATCGAACAATGAGACATCTTGCTCCACGACGAGTTTAGTCAGATACGCGAGGTCTTCGGGTTGATACGGGCCTTGCGGGTTGACTGCCTGCTGCTGTATGGATTGCAGCAGGGCGGTTTCGACGCCTTCGGCGATGATGCGATCATGCTCCAAATCAGGGTCGGAAATGAGCGGGTCTGCTTCGCGTGCCGATTCCTTTGACATCAGGCCGACACCCAAACGCTGTCCGAGTCCGATGATGAGCGAGTTGACGTCGGAACCGGCAGCCGAGTACGCGACGTAGTGGAAGTCGGTCTGCCACACCTTGTTCGGTGTGTACGTTTCCTGTCCTTGTGTCGTACGACCGCTCAAAAAGAAGGTCTTGGTCGTGTCACCCCAATACGCTTTCTCCAATGCGATCGCAATCTTGTCCTCGTGCAGCAGCGAGTTGGCGAAGATTTCTTGCGCTTCCTGCACACGGTAATCCACCGTCGCAGAGAGGACTGCTTCGCCTCGTCGACCTGTGCGGATGTTGGTTGCGGACTCGCCGCCGAACTCGGCAGGTATCGCGCCTTCAAGCCGTTCTTGGCGTTCTAGACGGTCGAGGGCGGTGTCGGTTTTGTAGCCAGGATTCAGTTGCAACTGTTGGATGTCGCCACCTTTGACGACACCCAAGATGCCTGATTTGCCGTCAGCCATCTGCAAGATTTCGGGGTTTTCGCCTGGTCGCGCGATCAAGTATTCTTCGGGGAAGATGCCGCGCTCGATGGCGATTTCGGTCAACGCCTGCAAACGGGCACGCGTGTAATACATGCCCAGCACACCGTCGAACTGGCCGCGAGGTTTGTCAAGCGTGATCCGTTGCGGTACGACGGCGAGTGGCATACCTGTGCGGTTCGGGATTGCTTCCAACAAAATCGCTTCAAGTCCTGCACGCTCCGACGGGTTCAGCTCAGGGTTGTCTTCCGCACCCAGCACGATGAGTTGTAGCGAGTCGTCGCAAACGTATTCGAGCAACGTGTAGCGGGAGTCGGAGTCGACTTTGCCGAAACGCATCTGGCCGCCAACCAAATCACCGTAGTTGCTCAACAACCAAGAAGCCGTGACACGAGACGTGAAGATACAGTTCTCCGGCACCACCTCGTCTTCTTCCAGTGGTGCGGGGAACGTGTCCAGCGGGTTGCGTACTTCCCATTTCGGGGTCAACGTCCTGAAATCAGGTTTCAAGAACACGGGTGACATGGAGTATGCAAGAAGGTGGCGTGCGCGGCGACGCATCTTCATGTTCATCCGGTTCTCGTCCCAAAAACCGAGCATCGCCTTCTTGCGCATACGCGCCATCTTCTTCGCGTTCTCACTACCCTCCTTCACCGGAGGGAAGTAAGGGGATGGCATCGTCGAGGAGACGCGCATCGACATCTGATCCAAACCTTGTACCAGCAGGTTTGCGACGTTCGTTTTCGCGTTCTTGTCCAACTCGTTCAACGGGACAACGACGTCACCGTTCGCCAAGTCACGCACACGACGCATCTGCTCATGCACAGGACCAGCGGCAAGTCTGCGCTGATGGTACAGTTCGACGATTTCTTCTAGTGAACGCACAGCGCAATCAGGATACTACATCAAATCCACGACGGACGCCACAGGCGGGGCGGTGCCTTCAACGGGGCCAACTGCGGCATGTGCAACTCGGCGAACCAGTGCGCCATCACCAAGTCGGTACCGTTCTTCTTGTTCCGGGTCCAACTCGACATTTCTTCGATCAACGCGAGCGTCTTCCAGTTTTCTCGCATCGTCGGCAGGCGAACTTGACCCGACCGCCACAACGGAGGCAACAGAGCCTCCACACCCAGGTTCTCGTCTAGTTTGTTGCGAGAGGTCGTATGCGGGATGACGTTGACACCGTGAAGCGCCTGCCACTTCCGCACGAAATCGTGGGCGAGAAGAAACCTTTGGGCGGCGTTGACTTCCACGATCCAGTGGCTGATGGGGTAGCCCATCTCGAACGACCGGCTCTGCCAAACCTCCATTATTCCGCCGTACTCACGCGAGCTGGTATCAAAACCGAGTAACTCCTCAGCCGTCAACTTCGTCCGCTCACAGTCAATCAAGTAGCGGAGGTTCGTTTTCGGCTGATAAAGCCACCATTGGACAGCCCAAAAGTTCGTCGGTGACGGATCGACGGAAGCAATCGAGATGATTGGCGGCTCCAAACCGCCAGGAATGTAACCAGGTTTCCTATCCCCATCAATACACCCTGGGTACAGCACCCCGTCGTTCCCCATCC
>CAZGMF010000089.1:0-3735 GCA_964526795.1 uncultured Clavibacter sp. | reverse complement strand
GAGGTGCAAGTGACTGAGCAGGAAAAGGCGCACGAAATCAAGAAGCTCGAAATCCAGATCAGCGGTGCCGTTGGCTACCTTGTCACGCTGCGACGGGTCGCCCGTGAAAACGAGTCGATGGATATTTATCCTATGTTCGAGGATAGCACCATCAAGGCTATGCTCGACCGCTACGAGGCGCTTGCCGCCCTGCGCGGGTACTAGGCAAGAACCCCTAGCGGGTAGGGGCTAGCCCCCAACCCTACCATGTTTTTTTTGTTGCTGCACACGGCCCCGCCATGTATATTACCACCATGACAACGACGGAGGGACGGATGCCCTACACGATGGAAAGCCTGCTCGAAATCTACCGCGATGGTCGCCCGCTCATGGCGCAGGAATATGTCACGGATGCCAAGAATGGCCGCAGGGCAAAGATTATCATTGTGAGCGCTGGTCTTATGGGCTACGAGGGCATCGTGGCCTATGACGGCAACGGCACGATGCACATGGCCGGTCCCAACGCCAAGCGGCTGATGGCGGCGATGAAGCGCGAAGTTAAGGCGCAGTTGCGAAAGTAGTTGACAGCAGGCATGGGGCCTGCTATAACGCACGAACGCTCCAATGACGGGGCGATGGAGTAGAAGCGATGGCTGTTAAGACGTTCAACGGTACGGTTCACAAGTTTATCCTTAAGTTGGATAAGCGTTTCGTCGTCGATCCCCAGACGATCCCGCAGGACATTCGTGACGCGCTGTGTCAGCGTCACAACTACTGGCTGAATAGCAGCCACGGTCCTAACCACAACGTCGCTCATTACGACGTGATGCGTCAAAACTGGCGTGATATGCGTAACGCTATCAAGACGGAAACTTTCGAGAATCGCACTATTGCATACGACACGGAATCGGGAAACCTTTTCTGGTCGTAGGCAAGGACTATGCCAAGCCCCTCCACTCAGAACAGGGAGACAGGAGGGGCTAGCCCCCAAGGGTACCCCGTTTTTATTGCTTGACCCTAACGCCATCTGCCCCTATACTCCCCCCATGATGATCACCACGGAGGCCACGATGCCCTGCTACTGCAAGAACGACACCCCTTGCCAGCCCTGCCTTGACACCGCGCACACGGAACAGACCAGCGCCGACCTGCGTGCCGCGCAGGAAGCGTTCCTTGCCGCCACCGCCGACTTCTACATCCCCGGTTGGACGCCGGAGGATGAGGACAGCCGCGAGCACGACCGTAAGATCCTCGCGGACATGACGGCTGAGGCACACGACAACCCCGACATGGCGCACGCCTTGCGGACGCTGTACCACGACGACGCCTTCTCGCCCGCCGACCTCGCGGCCATGATGAAGCACGACGCAAAGGATTGGAACTAATGTTTAATCTTAAAATCACCTTTGAATGTCCTGCCTGTAAACAGATAAATGAAAATGCCCCGTTTTCGCAGGTAGTCGATATCGAAACCGTGAGTGAATACGCTGGCAGCGGTTCCTATTTTGGTGCCATCCGTTCTGTTAGCATCACCTGCACCGGCTGCAAGGTTGAATCGGAGATTGAATACTAATGCCGCCCCTGCTTATGATCGGTGACACGGTGCGCCATCACCTTTACGGTGTGGGTGAGATCCTATCGGTAGGATATGCGTGCGCACTTGTCCAGTTTACCAATGGGATCGAGACAACGTGCGGCACGGATAGCCTGACACTGTTGCCCTATTAACATTGTTGGAAACCACTAGGCGGGAGGGGCTAGCCCCCAAGCCCTAACCGTTTTTTTCTTTGCGCCGCTCATGGTCCGCGTGTATAACTACACCATGACGAACACGACGGAAGCCGAAACCCTGACCGATCTCGACGGTAACTGCATCTGCAATCTGGACGGCTGCACGACCTGCAAGCCCTCCTGCGAACTTTGCGAGGGGCAGCACGACCTGAACGAGTGCCCGAAGCACAACTGCACGGGCGATAACTGCTACTGCATCGGGGGGGACGAAAACCTTGACATGATCGTGAGGGGGTGCTAAATGGATGATTCGGAGTTCATGGTGTTCGTGCGGGCGTTTCTGGGTATGAGCGTGTTCGTTGCTCTTTACATTCTTCTGGGGTGCTTCTAATGTACGGTGGTGATATCGCTGCAATCGGTGGTGCGGTGCTTTTCCTTGGCACTCTTTGGCTGTGGTTTACTTCTACGGAGGGACGCTAGCATGACGAACCGTGAGCAGAAGTTTGTTTTTACCTTCCCCATCGTGTTCATGTTCGCGGGTTATATTGCGAGCATCCTTACCTGCCCGCCTTGGCAGGACGGTGACGGCTGGAAGGTTTTCGGGCTGGAGGTTGTCGCGTGCCTCGCGCCCGCTTTCGTGTTCTTGGGTGCGGCCCGCAGGCTGTCGCGGATCTAACACTCGACCCCACCCTGCGCAACCCGTAGGGAACAGGGGCTAGCCCCCCTGCCCTCCACGTTTTTGTTGTTGCGCCCGCCAGCCAAATCGCTATTATGCATCTCAGGAGGGACGCCAATGATCGGTCTAGCGGTTGTGTCGATCTGCCTTGCACTTTCTCTCACCCTGCTGCCTATGGCGGGCAAGTAACATGGGGGACTTCTTTTTTCTCTTGACGCTCAACCTTGCGTGCGGTAGTGTTGCCGCAGTTGCCGTTCACGCTTTCACCTACGAGGAGGACTAACATGGTCATCGTGTACAACCTCGCCATTATCCTTTCTTTCGGGTTCATCCTCTCCAACATCAACGGGGGCAAGTAACATGATGGGTTATGGTCCGCTGGGGGATTTGCTTTTTGCCATGACCTGTGCTATGGTCGTGGGGCGAGTGGTCGCTTTTGCAATCGACACCTATCGGGAGGTCAAGTAATATGCAGAACATGATCGCAGGGAAGCGCCGTGGACAGACCTGTAACCTCTACTTCGAGATCGACCATGATGCTTGCCGCATCCTCAACCTGCGCGCCACGACCGGGGGTTACGACGCGCCCCAGATCCAGATGACGCCCCGCGAGTTGGAGGATCTCGCCGCTGAGATCACCTATCAGGTGGCAGAGGAGGTGCTCGCCGCCGCCGACCTCTACATGGCGGGACAGCGGGTGGCCCACTAATGCGGCGCGTTAACTTCATTCTGGAGGGGCGGGAATACAGCGCCACCTTTGACGCGGACGGGTATTGTACCATGATTTATTCTTTCGATGATGGGCGATTCCTGCGCGAGGATTCCGAAACGTGCGAACGTGAGCGCAATCACGTTTGGACCGCTGCCTACACGATGTTCGAGGGTTAACATTCGCCCCACCCTGCTTAACCGGCAGGGGACAGGGGCTAGCCCCCGCAGCGTCCCCATTTTCTGGGGATCGCCGGGGCTATTCTATCGCAGGGCTAAACGCAGTATGCCATACATGAAAAACGCTAATGGAATCAAGAGGATACTCATACGTCCTCATTGTTGAGAGCGGCTTCGATGGCCGCGATTTCATCCTCGCTAAAGGACATAATGTTGAAAGTCACCGGCTCGCCATCCTCATCGATGATATCGGCGTGGGTGATATGCCAGCCACCCTGTGCCAAGCGGGCGGCGTAGATATCGAAAACCTCAGTCTCGCCGTGCTGACCCTCGCGGGTCCATTCGATCTGGATATCATGTGGAAGGCGCTTTCGAGCGGGGATCATTTTTTCTTTTCCTCTGCAAGCCGTTGCGTTAACGTGCTTGCGGTTATCACGGTGGACGCCCGCCTTGGTTGCTCC
>CAZGMF010000088.1:0-3808 GCA_964526795.1 uncultured Clavibacter sp. | reverse complement strand
AATGCGTGAAGGTCAATGGATCGAGATAGGAGAGATGGTTACACACAACAATCGCTGCGCCACTATGGGGCAACTTCTCCGCGCCACGCCAATCTCGTTTGATGATCAGATTGAGTAGTGGCCGTAGTACCCCGGCGCCAAATCGAAAAGCCGGGTTGGTTCCCAAGGGCTTTCCTTGCGGCGGTTCGTAGGAGACCCGCGAATCTAACGCCGTCATAGCCAGAAGCCTAAGTCACCCGGGGAAATGAATACCCTGAAAAAAAGTGAGGGCCACGCCTTGCGGCATGGCCCTCGACTCAGGAATTTCTCTACTTCTTGCCCTTCTTCTTACCCTTCTTTGCAGCCTTCTTTGCTGGCTTAGCCTTCTTCGCAGGCTTTGCCGCTTTCTTGGCTACTGGCTTGACGACGGGGGCTGGCTTGGGAGCAGGAGCGAGCTTGCGAGCGCCGGAAACTACTTCCTTGAGAGCTTTCGCTGGGAGGAAGCGAACTTTCTTGCTCGCCTTGATCATGATGGTCTCGCCGGTGAAGGGATTGCGTCCCTTACGAGCCTTGCGATCTACCTTCTTGAACTTTCCAAAGTCGTTGATGGTGACATCTTCGCCCTTGTGGATGTTGCGCGTGATCGAGTCGAAAACGATCTCGACGGCATGCGCTGCCTCTTTCTTGCTTCCGTTGAAGTGAGGAGCCAACGAAGCAATGAACTGGGTCTTGTTCATCTAATAATCCCCTTATTTACGCGTAAAGTTAGGCGTTCGCCTAACGTGCTTATAAATCTACGCACGAAAAAGCACTATTCCACGCTTATTTCTCGGTGTGTCGCGTACTTTTGTTTTTCCTCTTCTGGCGAATTCTGCAGTTTTTATGCGTAAAAAACCCTCAATAACAGGTTGAGAGTCTTTTCTTTTTCTCTGTCACGAACGAATAGGAAGTGTTTTTGGCTTGTATTTCGCGCGTAATCCCTCGAATTCCTCGACTTGATCGGTATGGCGAAGCGTCAAACCAATGTCATCAAGGCCCTCCATCAATCGCCAACGCGTGTAATCATCCAATTCGAAGCCAATCACCTCTTTGGCGTAGCGAACTTCTCTCTTCTCCAAATCAACGGTGATCTGTAGCGATGGATCGCTCTCGATTGCTTGCCAGAGCTTTTCAACCTCATCTTGAGCGATGATCACGGTAAGCAGGCCGCCCTTAAGTGAATTCCCACGGAAAATATCGGCGAATCGACTAGAGATGACCGCCTTGAATCCATAATTTTGTAGCGCCCAAACTGCGTGTTCTCGAGAGGACCCGGTTCCAAAATCCGGTCCAGCCACCAAGATCGTTCCATCTTTGAATTCGGGCTTATTGAGCACGAAATCAGAATCTGCTCGCCATGCGGCAAAGAGCCCATCCTCAAACCCGGATCGTGTGACTCGCTTGAGATAGACAGCCGGGATGATCTGATCGGTATCGACATTGCTTCTACGTAATGGAACTCCCGAGCCAGTATGCGAAATGAATTTCTCCATCAACGTTCACCGCCACTTGCCTGAAGATCTGCTGGCGATGAGAGTGTTCCGCGAATAGCAGTGGCCGCGGCTACCAATGGGCTAACCAGATGGGTTCTTCCGCCTTTGCCTTGTCGCCCTTCGAAATTTCGATTACTGGTGGAGGCAGAGCGCTCTCCCGGCTTGAGTTGATCTGGATTCATTCCCAAGCACATCGAGCATCCAGCGCTACGCCATTCGGCGCCGGCAGCAAGAAATACTTTGTCTAAACCTTCGCTCTCGGCCTGAAGTCTCACCCGAGCCGAACCCGGAACCACCATCATTCGAGTGCCAGAGGCTACTTTTTGGCCCTTGATAATCTCAGCGGCTGCTCGAAGATCTTCGATTCGCCCATTGGTGCATGAACCTAAGAAGACTGTGTCAATTTTGATCGCCTTCATCGGAGTTCCAGCCTTGAGATCCATATATTGCAGCGCGCGCTCGGCTGCGCTCCGTTCGGCTTCATCAGCAAACTGGGATGGGGTGGGCACGCTCTCGTTGAGTGGAATTCCTTGGCCAGGATTGGTGCCCCACGTGACAAAGGGCGAAAGTTGGTTGGCATCCAAGGTGATTTCAGTGTCAAAAACAGCATCATCGTCACTTCGCAACGTTCTCCAATATTCAACTGCTTGATCCCAATCTGAGCCCTGCGGAGCATGAGGTCGACCTTTGATGTAGTCAAATGTCGTTTGATCCGGAGCAATAAGTCCGGCACGTGCTCCTGCTTCGATTGACATGTTGCAGATCGTCATTCGGGCTTCCATCGACAAGGAGCGAATCGCACTTCCGCGATATTCCAGGATGTATCCCTGACCGCCTCCAGTGCCAATCTTGGCGATGATTGCCAGAATGATGTCTTTGCTGGTGACTCCAGGTTTAAGAATTCCTTCAACGTTAATGGCCATCGTCTTTGGTTTAGCCAGCGGAAGAGTTTGCGTGGCAAGAACGTGTTCGACTTCGCTGGTTCCAATTCCGAAAGCCAGCGCGCCAAATGCCCCATGTGTGGAGGTGTGGGAGTCTCCGCAGACGATCGTCATTCCCGGCTGGGTAAGACCTAACTGTGGACCTACGACATGCACGATGCCTTGCTCGATATCGCCCAGCGAATGGATCCGAACCCCAAATTCCGCACAATTTTTTCGCAAGGTATCAACCTGCAACTTTGAGACCGGATCGGCGATTGGTTTGTCGATATCCAGTGTTGGGACATTGTGATCCTCTGTCGCCAGAGTCAGATCAGGGCGACGGACTTTGCGACCGCTGAGGCGAAGGCCATCGAAGGCTTGGGGACTGGTGACTTCGTGGATGAGATGGAGATCGATGTAGAGCAGATCAGGCTCCCCTGCTGCACGTCGAACAACATGGTCATCCCAGACCTTCATCGCCAGGGTCTTGCCCATCGCGCAAATCTCCCTTCATCACTTCGATGCTCGAAAAGTTGCTTCTCAACTAGTGAGATGTCAATATTAGATTGTGGACAAGAAGAATAGCGGAGTCGGCGTTTTAGATAAAGCCGTGCGCATTCTCTCGGTCCTGGAGGCAGGGCCACATTCGCTGGCGGACTTGGTGAAAGTCACGAAGATTGCTCGTCCAACTGCGCACCGTCTTGCAGTAGCGCTGGAATTCCATCGTCTTGTTGCTCGTGATCTCAATGGCCGATTTGTCCTCGGCCCTCGAAGCGGTGAACTCGCCGCAGCTGCAGGTGAAGATCGACTTTTGGCCGTGGCAACTCCGGCGCTGACAACGCTGCGTGATGCGACAGGTGAGAGCGCCCAGCTTTATCGCCGTCAAGGTGAACAGCGCATCTGTGTCGCGGCAGCAGAGCGAATTTCTGGATTACGCGATTCAGTTCCTGTGGGCGCTGCGCTCACGATGAGCGCTGGTTCGGCTGCTCAGATTCTTCTTGCTTGGGAAGATGCCGATAAATTACATCGAGCGCTTGCGAACTCACGTTTCAACGCTGCAACACTTTCGGCCGTCAGGCGACGTGGCTGGGCTCAGAGTGTTGGCGAGCGCGAACCTGGAGTTGCCTCTGTCTCTGCTCCAGTACGTGGACCCAACAATCGCGTGATTGCCGCTGTCAGTATTAGTGGACCCATAGAGAGATTGGGCAGACAACCCGGTCGACTCCATGCAGCAGCCGTCGTAGCAACAGCGGCGAAATTGAGCGAGTACATCTCACGAAAGAATTAGAACGCACCTACTTATATCCAGGTGCGCAATGCTGGCAGCCCCGAAGGGATTCGAACCCTCGTAGCTGGCTTGAGAAGCCAGAGTCC
>CAZGMF010000087.1:0-3871 GCA_964526795.1 uncultured Clavibacter sp. | reverse complement strand
TCTGATATCTTTTGCATTAGGTCAAAGAGTCCAAACGATCTAGCCCTTTAGCTAGTTTGGCGCCAACCGCGCACCGCGCACGGTGGTTCTAAAGGAAGACCGGCTTGATCTGAAAGTCAGATTGAGAAGAGCGGATCTCCAGCAGAACGCATCGGGGTCCGGATAGGGCCGGGTTATGCCGTCTATTTATTATGAAGAGGTAGATCTCTCTCAAGAGAGGTTGGAATCGCTACGTCGCAAGATTGATCTTGAGGTTCGGGAGAAGAAGTACTTCCGATTCAAAGCGTGGCTTCATTTTGCGAACTTAGAAATGTGGCGAGGGCAGGGTCATCACTTTCGTTACATGACGGGAGGTCGAGCGGCGGGATCTCCTGCAAGTTATTGCACCTGTGGTCTGGTGTATTCCAGCGATGGTGAGGGGGCATCGTTAGTGGATATTCCTGCGGGAATAACACTGGATGAGGTGCAGCGAGTTCGTGGGCATCGCAACTTGCCGAGTGGGCGTGGTGAGAGTGTGGCGTTGATTGTGGAGTTCTTCTTTGACAATCTTCTAAAGAAGGATCTCTGGGACGTCTTTTGCCAGGTATGCGGGGCTTATGAGCAAAAGAAGGTTCATGAAGTGGCAAGGAGGTTTGTTAAAGAACATAACCGGCGCTGCGGAACTTCTTTAGAAGGTTCTTTAGAAGGTATCGGAGGGAGGGGGTGAGCGAGGGTCACGTTAATTGCGTGCTCCGAGTTGTTGAGAAGTTCTATCAGGGCTTCTGTTCGTGCGGATGGGTCTCGACAGTGCAGGGCTACGAAGAGGTCGATCTCCTGCGGGCGATACATGCTCACGAATTCGCTGTTTTTCGGAGCGAAAAGTGAGCTGCTGGGAATGTCAGTGGTCTGACATAGGTTTAACACGAGCTTGAAGGAGGCTCATATAAGTCAATACGAAGAAGAGAATGAGATAAAACTCTGGAGACAACTTCAGGGAGCGGATGGACAACAACGAGCCGAGATTCTTCTTGAGCTCGCGCAAGAAGCGGTACGAGGATCACGTGGGAATGAGGCTCTGGCTTACGCGCAGGAGGCGCACCAGATCTACACATCGATGGGGGCAAATGCTCCGAACATCGAGCTAGCGAATTCGTGGATGGCAATCGGGAATTCGTATCAAGAACTCAATAGCGTTGATGAAGCAGCAGATGCGATGGGAAAAGCCATCGAGTGCCTCAAGGAAGGCAACTATCCATTTGTTGCAGACACGGTGCGAATCAAGGGCCACTGGCTGGCTCAGAACCAGCGATATGAAGAGGCGCTGGAGTGTTACCTCGAGATTGTTCGCATCAACGAGATTGATGGCGATCCAGAATTTATCGCCAAGGATCTCCTCTCGGTCACGTACTGCTTTATGAAGATGAAGCGGTGGGACGAAGTGATCGAACATGCCGGGCGAGCTCGGAACTACGCCAAGATCGCAAAGCATGTCGATGATGTCACGTGGTGCGATATGTATCTCGCCGATGCATATGCCGAACTCGCCAGTGCGGGACGCGGCAGTGCGGATATCGCGGTGGATATTGCAAAGCAGGCGATCGCAATGGCGAATCTGCGAAACATGGCCCAGACAAAGTGCTTGGCGATGTTGGCTCTGGGAAAGGCAAGTGTGGTTCGCGCCGAGTTTGAAGCGGCAGAGGAATCACTTCTTGGAGCGAGAGAGTTGGCGTCGAGTTCTTCGGATTGGGACACGATTGCAAGGATCGAGAGAGAGTTTGTGAATCTCTATCTCGTGCAAGGCCGAGTGGAAGCGGCGGCCGAAGTGGAGCGACGATTGGCATCGCTTCAGGAGATTGTTGGGTAGGTAGTTGGTTGGTTAGTTGGTTAGTTCGATGGTGAATGAAGTGGGAAGGCCCTGGGAAATCTGGGGCCTTCTTTAATTAAGAGGTGAACTCAGCTTTCTATCGATGATCCGGAGAATTATGGAGACTGCGATAACGGCGGCGAATCCAAGTCCGATTTTGGTATGGGTAAGCGTGTGACCGGAATATTTCAGCGCCCAGGAAAAGATATCCGAGCCGGTGGTCGTTTCAAGAGCTGCAAATTTCAACATTTCAGAGATGAGATTCTTGATGAAAAGAAAGCAGACATAGAACCAGGCTGCTGCTAGAACCATTTGGGGGTAGAAAGTCGGAGATCGCTTCATTTATTGCACTCAACTTTGAACATGGTGAGCGCACGATAATCCAAATTAATCACTTAGAATCTCGTTCTTCATCTTCTCTGCTTCTTCGGCCGAAATAAATCCTGAATCTAGAAGTTCTTTTACATCTTTCAATCGCGCTGCTTTGTCTTTGGTGCCCGCTTCTTGAGTCCCTATTGCTGGGGCATTTGCCGGAGTCAATGAGTCAGCGATCGAATTTATTCGACTTGCCAAAGACTTGGCGGGACCAAGATCTTTTGGTTTGACGCGTACTGAAAGCGACCAATTCGGGTGGGTGATGATGACGTGGACTTCTCGATTGTCATGAGTTTCTTTCTTACCCAAAGCCATTCCGGCGATTAATGCAGTTCCAGGAAGAGGCGCAAGAAGACCCATCCTGGTTAGTGTTGGGCGTCTGCTCACCTGTGTTTGGCCATCGAAAACTACGTCGGCTGTCACAAGATGATCGATGGGATAGACCTGACCATCTGATTCCAACGCCTTGGTGTAGACCATGATCGGTTTGCCGCCACCTTGAAATATCTTGCTTAGTTGTCGATCCGAATACTTGGAACTGCTTCGTTCATAGAACTGAATTCCAGTTTCGGGAGTAAAACCGCCGATGTAAGTTCCCTTATCTATCTTCGGAGTCTCCGCTTCGATTTTGGCGAGTTCTGCTGCTTTCTTTTCCTTGAACTCTAACTGAATGGGCTCGATGAGTTCTTTTATCTGCTTTGCTCGCTCTTCCTTTATTGCTATCGAAATGATGTTTGGCTTCTTCTTGTCGTCCTTAAAGGAGACTTGAAGTGTGCCCATCATGGAACTTGTCTTCCAATAGTTGGAAAGTGACTCTCGCTTTTCAAGAGTTAATTCATTCTTTTTAGCTTTCAGAAGAAATACTTCTTGATCGGAAATTACGAGGAGAGCCTCTTTGGTGAATCCATACGAACCTTGAGCCACAAGTTTTGCTTGTTGGCCGGGTGCATTGCTAGCCATCCAAGCATTCAACTTCTCAACTAAGTGGCTTGATACATCGAACTCTTGAGACACGTTACTTAACCGTTTTCACGAATCTCTCTAGGGATGCGATCGCTGTAAGAATCTCATTGAGATGCTGTCTGCTCTTAGAAACAGAATCAGAACTTAGTCCTTCCGAGAAGGTGTCGACTGCGTTCTCAAGCTTGGAGAGTCGCTTGTTCCATTCTTCTGCGATGTCATCACTTGGAACAACTGATTTCAGTTGTCCGATATTGAAGGCTAATTCCAAAGTATTACCGTAGAGGCGAGCCAATCCACCTTTTGCCAATCTTTCTTTCGCATCTGCGACATCTTTTCTCATATCGGCGAGATCGCCTAAAGCGGATGCTCTGAGTTGGACTGGGGAATCAGGAATTCGAGAAGGGGATTCTGAGGCAGATGGTGATTCAGAGGGTGAAGCTGTCTCAGAAGGAGTTAGGGATGGCGATGGTGAAGCAGAGGGGGACGCGCTTGGAGTTGCAACTTTGCTCGTCGTGTCTTCCGAGAATGGGGACATAATCGCGCCAAGAACGAAAAGTCCTATGAGAACTTTCTGCCACATCTTTCTTGCTAAGTACCAAGCCCAAATGCCACTGAGAAATTTCATCTAGCTGCCTCCGATTCAGGTTCGTTCAATCACGGAAGTCTTCCATTGACCGACGAGACTTTCCA
>CAZGMF010000086.1:0-3976 GCA_964526795.1 uncultured Clavibacter sp. | reverse complement strand
CTCTACCAAGCGCCGACCCTTCTCGGTGCTGGCCGAACGTTGGCAGGAGGATTGAAAATTTCAACGTTATCCGATCGCCTCGACTTTGTGGTCAATTCAGTCTCGACAATCGGTGACGGAAGAGAGCGGAATATAAAGACCCACCTCGTTTCCAAGTGGGTCTTCGATACTTTCATTTCACACAGCGCTGGGAACATTGATGTAAGGCAAGAAAGTAAATCGATTCTTGCTTCGGATCACGTAGGGATCGTGTCCTGATGTTCACTGGACTAGTTCAAGATTGCGGTCGCGTTCTCAATCTGGCCCAGGGCAAAGATTCCGCTCGGATTTCGATCCACACTCGTTTAGCCAACGAAATTTCGGAAGGGGATTCTGTGAGCGTTAACGGAGTGTGCCTCACAGCAGTTCGTGTCGATGATGCATCTTTCGACGCCGATGTGATGGTCCAAACACTTCGACTCACCTCACTTGGGGTGCTGGCTACTGATTCACTAGTGAATATCGAATTAGCGACCCGATCGGATGGTCGTCTCGGTGGCCATATCGTTCAGGGACATGTTGATGGCGTTGCAAAAGTGGTCACAATCGAGCCAGGAGAAAAGTGGCAGAAGTTCGTCGTTGAGATTCCTCACCATCTTTCAAAGTACATCGTCAATCAAGGCTCGATCACCCTCGATGGCGTCTCTCTTACCGTCGGCGACATTGATGATCTCAAAGATCACCTCACGGTTTGGTTGATTCCAGAGACGCTGGCTAAGACCAATCTGAGCTCGAGAAAATTAGGTGATCTCATCAATGTGGAGGTAGATGTCCTCGCAAAATATGTCGAGCGACTCATCGCCCACAAAAAAAATGATGAAGAGAAAATTGACGGTGATCAGTCGTGAATTCACGAGAAGAAATGGAAATGAATCGGCTCGATCTCGCTCTCCAGCGCTTCAAATCAGGGGAGTTTGTGATCGTGACTGATGACGAGAAACGCGAGAATGAAGGCGATCTTTTCATCTTGGCAAGTAAGGCAAATGCCGAGAAAGTCGGATTCATGATTCGGCATACATCTGGCGTTATCTGTGTTGCGATGACCGAGGCCCGATCGCGCCAACTTCATTTACCTCTGATGGTGAAACAGAATCAAGATACTAAGCGAACGGCATTCACAGTGACCGTGGATCTGAAAGCGGGAATCACGACCGGTATCAGCGCGAGCGAACGGGCAAACACCATTCGAGCCCTTGCTGATCAGAAATCAACTGCCGAAGATTTCATTCGGCCGGGGCATATCTTCCCTCTTATTGCTGCCGAAGGTGGACTTCGAAACCGACAGGGACATACCGAGGCCATCATCGAAATGTGTGAACGCGTAGGCGCTGACCTCGTTGGAGCCATCAGCGAATTAGTCAATGAAGATGGATCGATGATGCGTGGTCTTCAATTAAGAGAATTTGCTAACAGTCACGATATTCCCATCGTCACGATTTCCGAACTCGTCGAAACTCTGGGCAGTGCTCCTCACGAAACGTCTGCTCCCATCGCAGCCAATGATTTGAAGTGGGCCGCTCTGCCACGAAAAAGTGGAGCGTGGAAGATCGCAACATTCACCGGTAGCGGTGGAGTTGATCATGCGATTCTCAAACTTGGATCCCCCGAGAACGAGAATGCACCGTTGGTGCGGATTCATTCTGAATGTCTGACTGGAGATGTTCTCGGTTCCCTTCGCTGTGATTGTGGTGAGCAACTCGAACGCTCTGTAGCTGAAATCGAGAAATCAGGACATGGCCTCGTCATCTATCTACGAGATCATGAAGGTCGAGGAATTGGCCTGGCCGAGAAGGTGCGCGCATATCTGCTTCAAGACCAAGGCCTGGATACTGTCGATGCGAACTTAGCGCTCGGGCATGATGTCGATGAGCGAGATTTCAAGGATGCCGCAGATGTCCTTGCAGCGTTGGGAATCTCAGTGGTCACTTTGATGACACATAATCCAGAGAAAGTTCGCACTCTTGAAGAGAGAGGAATTCGGGCCGTCATCAAAGATATTCCGAGCACACCTAATCCTTATAACCAAGATTATTTGCGCACCAAAGCCGAGAAATTGGGACACCGTTTCCCAGCCAAAGAGGGATCGGCAAGAAATTTGAATGAGAGTAAAGACTCGACCTTCGAGAGAGGAATCAACTAATGGCCGGACACGCACCTAGTTTTGATGTTACGCATCTTGAAGGGAAGCGAATCGCAATCATCTCTGCTCGTTGGCATCGCGAGATCTGCCAAGCTATGGTCGCAGGTGCACAGCGAGCGCTCACCAGCGCTGGAATCACCAATCCAGATTTGATAGAAGTTGCTGGTTCATTTGAACTACCACTGGCTGCCAAAATCGCATTTGATTCTGGCATCGATGCCGCGGTTGTGTTGGGCGTTGTTGTTCGTGGTGAGACGCCGCATTTTGATTATGTCTGTCAAGGAGTAACAGAAGGAATCATGAACTTATCCTTGAGCACTGGCAAACCGATTGGCTTCGGGGTTCTGACCGTCGATACAGTTGAACAAGCGATCGCACGAAGTGGTGTGCCAGGAAGTAAAGAAGATAAGGGATATGACAGTGCCATGGCGGCACTTGATCTCCTCCGCATCAAAGAAGATTTCTCACGCTGATTACGTCGATGATAGGTTGATGGTGTGATGTTGTCTGCAGGAGCAAAGTTTCGGGAAGCGCTCGCCGCAGAATCCCCGCTACAAATCATCGGTACTATCAACGCCAATCACGCACTTCTTGCAAAGCGGGCGGGTTATCGCGCTATCTATCTCTCTGGTGGAGGTGTCGCTGCCGGATCTTTAGGGTTACCAGATCTTGGAATTAGCACCCTGGAAGATGTCTTGACTGACGTTCGAAGAATTACAGCAGTATGTGACCTGCCACTTCTGGTCGATATCGATACTGGTTTTGGCCCTTCGGCATTTAATATCGAGCGCACCATCTCATCTCTTATCAGGGCAGGTGCCGCTGCGGCCCATATTGAAGACCAGGTCGGAGCAAAGCGTTGCGGACATCGACCGAATAAGGAGATCGTTTCGACCGCAGAGATGGTGGATCGCATCAGGGCAGCATCAAGCGCTCGAGGAGAGGACTCCTTCTTCTTGATAGCACGTACCGATGCGATTGCCCAGGAAGGAGTTTCTAAAGCCATCGAGCGCTCTCGGGCTTATGTGGCTGCCGGTGCAGATGCGATATTCGCCGAGGCAATCACCGATCTTGATTCGTATCGAACATTTGCCGAAGAATTAAATGTTCCGATTCTTGCCAACATCACTGAATTCGGCATGACTCCGCTTTTTGCCCTTGAAGAGTTAAGAAGTGCGAAGGTCAGTATGGCTCTATACCCCTTATCTGCATTTCGCGCAATGAATAAGGCAGCAGAGAAGGTGTACCAGACGATTCGCCAAACAGGAACGCAGAAGTCAGTCATTGACACGATGCAAACGCGAGAAGAATTGTACGAACGGATCAATTATCACGAGTTCGAAGCGCGACTCGATTCATTCAATCGCGATCAGAAGTGAACCAGAGACCGAAGAAATCTGTCGCCCTCTCCGGGGTGGAAGCAGGTCAAACTTCACTTTCGACCGTGGGTCATAGCGGTAACGATCTTCACTACCGGGGATATGAGATTGCAGATCTAGCCCGTCACTGTACGTTCGAAGAAGTTGCATATCTGATTCTCTATGGCAGATTGCCGAACCGAAGTGAGTTGTCGGCTTACACCAGTCATCTTCTAGAACTTCGCTCGTTGCCGGAAAGTGTGAAAGAAATCTTGGAGCGAATCCCTCCTCAAGCACATCCAATGGATGTGCTTCGAACCGGGATTTCTGCGCTGGGTTGTGCTCGTCCGGAAAAGCGCGATAGCGATGAAGAAAGCGCGCTGGAGATTGCGAATACCTTGATTTCGTCCGCTCCCTCGATGCTTCTTTATTGGTATCA
>CAZGMF010000085.1:1848-4061 GCA_964526795.1 uncultured Clavibacter sp. | reverse complement strand
CGTTTGCACCTGCCGTTAATGTTGTTCTCGTAAATCCGGTTCCATTACCAATATCTAAAGCACCGTTTGCTGGAGTTGTTGCAAGACCAGTACCGCCGCTTGCAACGCTAAGTGCATTAGTAAGATTTAATGTAGTTATGGCTGCTGTGCCATTAACTGTAAGAAGACTTGAAGGCGAACTCGTCCCAATCCCTACGTTGCCGGAGGAGTCTATAAATACTCTTCCTGTTAATGCGCCAGCAGAACCGCCACTTGTTGCATTACCAATGTAAAGAGTGCCAGCTGAGTCCCATAAACCCCATGCGTTTACACCGTCAACAATACCGATACCGCCTCCGTATGCTCCCGCAGTATAATATGAAAAAGATCCTACTCCAGAAGAAGGAAGTGGAGATGATGGTTGTGCATAAATAGTCCCGCGAACATCAAGCTTTGCTATAGGCGAAGTCGTACCAATCCCTACGTTGCCGGATGTATTAATCGTCATCGCAGTCGTAGCGCCATTATTGCCGACCTTAAACGAGATCGCGTCAGATGTTCCGATGCCACTGGTTGATTGTAATGTAAGTGTTGAGGATGCTGTAGTGCCGCCAATATACAATGGCGATGTAACGGATGTTGCAAATGTCGGATTTGCTGTTGTGCTGATCGTAACCGCGCCAGTGGATGCGGACGCAGTGATGTTTGTTCCACCCGTGATAGATGTAACACCCGCAGTTGAAGGGATAGTCGATGACCAAGTCGGCGCGCCGCCTGTGTTACCAATCAACACTTGACCCGTCGTGCCTGCCGCAGTCGTCGCCATTGCGGATGTGGTCGATCCGTAAACAACGCCATATTGCGTAAGCGCCGTAGATTGACCCGTACCGCCATTGGCAACGGGTAATGTGCCGTTGACTGCCGTTGTCAGATCAACCTTGCCCCATGATGGCGCAACACCAACGCCGCCAGAAAGGAGAACGTTGCCAGTTGCCACATCAGCCAAACGCGCCAGAGCGGTTGTAGAAGATGCATAAAGAAGATCGCCAACAGCGTATGAGGCCAATCCTGTGCCGCCGTTTGTTGCGGGAAGAGTGCCAGTGACGCCCGCCGTCAAGCTAATCTGCGACCATGAAGGTGCAGCCGATGCGCCACCAGAGACAAGAGCGTAACCGGATGTGCCGTAAGTCGCACCACCAATGCCCAATTGACCCGCAGGGCCAAATCGGAAGGCTTCTGTTGCCGAAGTTGCACCCGTTGCAGTCGTGAATATTGAAGCGTAGGTGCCTTGAGCCGTGTCAGTAAAGTTTTCCGCAGCAGAAACCGAGAAATAACCTGTAGATGCTGCGCTGAATGCAGTTGCACCGTAACCACGACCTGTAAATTGAGCGAGGAAATCGCCCGATTGCGATGCCGTTGGCAAGGCCGCAGTGCCACGCGCCTGACGGCCTGTATAAACAGGATAATTGCCTGTTCCATAAGCATCTTGCGTAATGCGTGTATTGGCAGCATTTGCGCCGACAATATATAAGTCCGTGCCTGCCGGAAGGGCGGCAGTCGGCGTTGTTGTCTGCGTATTCGACAGAATTGTTAATTGTGTCTGCGGCGATGCGGTATTGATGCCAAGGCGGTTGTTTGTATTGTCCCAGAAGAATTTAGTCGCATTTTGTGAATAGACACCGGAAGCACCAGTAAAATGCACAGAACCTTGGGTAAATGTCGTCGATGTTCCAGTGCCGCCGTTAGTAACGCCAAGTGTGCCAGTAACGCCAGTTGTGAGCGGTAGACCTGTGGCATTAGTAAGAACCGCAGCAGATGGCGTTCCAAGTGCTGGAGTAACAAGCGTTGGTGAATTTGAAAGAACGTTGGAACCTGAACCAGTACTTGTTGTGACACCAGTGCCGCCCGCAAGAACAGGCAATGTTCCAGCGGTTAAGGCTGAAGCAGATGTGCTGTAAATTGCGTTGTTTGCTGCGCCGAATGTGGTTAGCCCCGTGCCGCCATAAGCAGTTCCGATTGTTGAGCCGTTCCAAGTACCAGTTGTAATTGCGCCGCTTGTGCCAATTGTCAGCGCGTCCGTTGCGCCGTTATTAACGACAAAACGGATCGCATTACTGGTTGTCGTACCGATGGCAAGGTCAACCGATGTAGCGGTCAAGAACACGTTATTTGCGGCATTCAAAGCGCCAGTGCCAGTGAACCCTGACGAATTCATGCCAAAGTCGCCGTAATAC
>CAZGMF010000085.1:0-1838 GCA_964526795.1 uncultured Clavibacter sp. | reverse complement strand
ATTGCTGACGACAAAGTCAGTTGACGCCAAAGAACCAGAATTAGTGTTCTGCAAAACAATCTGGTTATAAGAATTTACGCTGTTTACATAGTTGGCAAAAATATTTGTATCTGTGTAACCAAGGCTACCGTAAGAATAAGCACCTGTCGCAGATGCGCTAGCCAAAGAACCATTGGCAGAAACATATGTGAACGCACCCGTGGACGGCGTTGTTGCACCCACGGTGCCATTAATTCCGCTGACCCAAGATGCTGTCGTGCCATTTGATGTCAGTATTTGATTGGCTGTTCCGATGCCGAGACGCGTTGCGCTATTAGCACCGTTACCAAGGATCAAATCGCCTGCCGTTGTAATTGGCGACAACGCATTGAATGCTGCTGCTTGCGTTGTCTGCCCCGTGCCACCAAATGCAATACCAACCGTGTTTAGGCCAATGACATTGCCAGTTTTTGTTATTGGCGCACTGACGCTAAAATTACCGGCAGACGATGTTTGAACCCAAACAAGTGATGTTGAGCCAATAGAAATAGTGCCCGTAGTATTCATAACCCATGAGGTTGATCCCCACTGAGTACCAGTAGTGATGAATACTGACGACCCTGTTTGTACAAAATTTGGACCTGTGCCAACTGTGTTATAATCAGAAGAACGAGTTAGTTGCCAATTTGTTGAACCAGAACCCTGATTGGTGACAACATAAATACCGTTTTGCAAGCCGCTTGTTTGGTCTTTTACCAAAACGCGAGTTGCATTTGTTACGTCTGTGGCGGTGAATGTATAACCATCAATAGTCAAAGCGGCTTGTGCGCCAGCGTTTGTAATTGTAGCGCCAACGCCACCTGTTCCGTTACTATAAGTAACTGTTCCAAGATCAGCAGTTGTGCCTACATAAACAGCAGTATGAAAAGTTGTGTTTGAAACTGATGCAACTTGACCATCAACATATTGTTTTGTCGAAAGTTGCAGTGCTGATGTTGGGTCTTGCGTTACTGTAACGCTTGTCAAACCAGATAGCGTCAGCGACGTTGCACCAAGGGAAACCGTTGTCGTGCCAAGCGTAATTGAAGAATTGGTCAAACCAGAATTTGGAATGGTGGCCGATGCAGTCACTGCACCAGTACCATTTCCAAAAAGATAGCCGCTTAACGTAGAAGCCCCAGTGCCGCCATTTGCAACAGGCAAAATACCTATTACACCCGTGGTAAGTGGCAATCCGGTTGCATTGGTCAAAATTGCAGTTGAAGGCGTTCCAAGATCAGGCGTAATAAGAGCAGGACTTGTGTTTCTAACAGTGCTGCCCGTCCCCGTTGATGTTGTAACACCTGTACCACCTGCTGATACAGGTAGGGTTCCTGATGTGAGGGCAGATGTTGATGTCGCATAAAGTGCGCCGCCAGAAGTAAATGCGGTCAATCCCGTACCGCCGTTTGACGTTCCCAAAGTTCCTGTAACGCCAGTTGTAAGCGGAAGACCCGTTGCGTTTGTAAGCGTAACAGACGTTGGTGTTCCGAGAATAGGCGTCACAAGCGTTGGAGAAGTTGAAAGAACAACCGATCCTGTTCCTGTTGATGTTGTAACGCCTGTACCACCTGCTGATACAGGCAACGTGCCCGTGGTCAACACTGACGTTGATGTCGCATACATTGCGCCACCAGACGTAAATGACGTTAGGCCTGTACCACCATTTGCGGTACCAAGAGTTCCAGTAATATGAGTTGAAAGACCAATTTTACCCCAAGCAGGCGCTACACCAACGCCACCAGAAATGAGTGCATTACCAGTTGCAACATCATTCAAACGCGCAAGCGTGGACGATGTATCGGCATAAAGAATGTCGC
>CAZGMF010000084.1:0-4086 GCA_964526795.1 uncultured Clavibacter sp. | reverse complement strand
CAGTTGAAATCTAAAGATTTTATAAGATCACTTGACTATAATTATATACGATTTATAAATGGTGAGTATTGTGTGGTCCTTCACAGATTTTTGGAAGCTATAGATGAAATTGATTATAAGTTAGAGAAGAGTTTATTTTTTGAAATCACTTCGCGATATAAATTTGTTGATGATAGTGGTAATGTCATAGACGAACACATTTATCGGTTACCCAATGAACTACAACAATTTTACAATAGATATTTCAAGTAGTAGGTAGGGGATGATTTGTGAAAACATTTGACTAATTGAGTTATATCAGTCAGAAATCACTATTATGAATTCAAGGTTTCTGATCCTCTTTTTAATTTTTTCAATTGGGATTCTAAATTCTCAAACTCCCGTTAGGTTGGTCATCCCCAACGCTTTTGAAATAGATGAGTCTATGATCTCGATCAGGGGTGAGTATTTATTTGAGAGAGATAGTGTAGATCATGTGGAACCTCTGCGATTCGATTTGGAATCTCATATCGGAGATAAAATTGTATGGTCCGCTATCGTCCCTACAATTTTTGATTTCGAAAGATTATTTGTAAAAGTTGATTTTGATTTTCCATCTGACAGTGAATCAATTCACAACATTTCATATTGGCAACTAATCCCCGATGAAACAAACACTTTTTTTAGATGGATTTTCATGGGATCACCTCAACCGACCTTTTTATTCGATTATGATCAACCCGAGTGGGAACCAATTATGAGGTTGAATGATACTCAAAAAGATTCTATCTCAAAATCGATTGGACCAGTTTTCACAAAATATTTTTTGAATCTTATCAGACTAAGAGAAAATCCTGATATGCCACCATTCGATTGTTGGAAATATTCAAAACTTTGTCTATCATCTGATTTCACGGGTCTTGGAGAAAATAAACTCAGAAGAAAATTAAAGACAACTTTGATCCATCTTCTTGAAGGGATCAACTTCGGGGAGAGTATGACTGAGTATAGATTGGAGTTGGAGTTTGATATTGATGATGGAGATTATTTCTACATTCATCTTTATTTGAGATAAAGGGAATTTGTAAAAATAATATATAATGTATTGATATCACATTAGGACCGTGATAAGTTACCCCCAACAGGGCAGGTGTCTTTAAACCCAGAGCTCGCTACTCTGGGTTTTAAATTTCAAATTAGAACCCGATCATCAAGAACGGGTTTTTTTGTATCTTTGAATTAAATATATAACTTTATGCGTTACCTTAGGAAATTTAATGAGTCAAATCTCCCGACTGATTATGTTGAGGTCATGAGTATTTGTAAAAATTTGGGCCTCTTCGAAAGGGGTTATACAACTACAATAAATGACGACGGAAGTGTAGATACCAATAGACACGTCATTTTGGGACAATGGGATAGAATACCTGTAAGATTCCGAAATGTTGATAATGATTTCAAAATATTGAAAGCAAAAATGACTTCATTAGAAGGATGTCCAAGGATGGTATCGGGGACCTTTGAACTTGATGGTTTGTTAAATTTGAAAAGTCTCCAAGGTGGACCTGAGTCTGTTTCTAAATATTATCTTTTTGGTTTGGAGATTACATCACTCGATGGTCTACCTGAGGAGGTTGATAACTTAACTTTATCGGGTTTAAGAAGATTGACTTCTCTGAAAGGTTTGCCCAAGATGATAAATGAAAAGTTAACGATTGGTTTTTGCCCTTCACTTTGGGACCCCCAAGGATTGAGGGATGTTCATGTGGGATTGCCGAATGGGTTTATAGGTTCTTGTCCGATAGAGCACTTGGTGAAAATTTTCGGATCCTTGAAATCTTTCCAAGACTCTCTTGATTATAATTATATTAGAAAACCAATCCATGTCCCCCGTAGCAAACCCTTCACCGAAACTTGGGATGAAACTTTGGAAGATGGTACGATTGTAAATTTCTCAGAAACTTTTGTCAACTATGATAGTGTCCCAGCAATTAATCTATTCAGATTCCGTGAAGCATTGGATGAATTGGGAGTCACGACTAATGTTTCGAGCACCTCTCCACCATATCGGGAGTATAAAAATGCAACGTTGACTTATCCACAACCGAAAGACCGGGTCAAAGATTATCTTTTTGTTGACGACAATAATAATCCTGTTGACTTTGATGGCAATCCGATTGATGACCGGTTGGGGCACCACGGCCTCCCTTCAAATTAATATATATGTCTTGTAATGAAATATTTAGTCAAATTCAACGAATCGAGTAATCAGTTTCCAACAAATCCTGATTCTATAAAATGGGTATTAAAGAATTCGTGTGAACTTTCCAACTTAGGGAGTGAACCAACGATTCATTCTGATGGTACCGTTGATATAGATGGTGATATTAAATTGACGACAAACAATACATCTTTACCAATAAAATTTGGTCACGTATCGGGAAATTTTAGGTTAGAAACCCCATATTTGACATCCTTGGAAGGATGTCCAAGAATTGTTGGTAATCAATTTTCTTGTCAATGTACAGATATTACAGATTTGATTGGCGGTCCTGAGGAAGTTGGGCACCTTTGTCATTATAGTAATAACTTTCTCCTAACATCAACGGAGGGTGCTCCAAAAAGTGTGCATCAACTTTGGTTTCATGCTTGTAGAGTTTTGTGGAATATTCAAGATCTCAGAGATGTATCATTCGGGCACTCTACAATGCCAATTGCTTTGAATATGACGGCTGTTGTTCGTTTACAGAATATATTCGGTAATCATAATCTAATTCACTCTCTAGACTATAGATATTTTAGAGAAATACCAGATTGGTGGTTTCAATATCCCAAACCATCTGACCCTTCACAACCAATAGCTGGTCTAAATTTATTCAGATTTAAAGAAGCCCTTGATGAATTCGAAGTCCGTGCCGAATCTTTTGATGGGGAGATAAAATACATTAGGACAAGTCCAACAGGTGCTGAAATTCAATATACCGAACCCTTTGACCGTGTCGGTCGTTATGTTTTTTTAGATGATTCTGGTAATCAAGTTGATTTCAATGGCAAAAGAATATGATACTATATCTCACACCTAAACGAGTACAATATTATTTTTTAAAACTTTAATATATACTTACAATGAAGTACCTAAGAAAATTTAATGAATCTGTAGAAACTTCCAATTTCATTACAGATCCTGATGAAATAAGGAGGATATTGATTGATGAATACGTTAATTCTCCTGCTCCTGCAATCAGACTGTATGGTGTAGGTTTCGATGTCGCTATTGATATTTCCGATGATGGTGTTGTACACTCAGAAAAAGCTATTGGTTACTTAGGGTCTCGAGTGGGTGCTGAAATGCAGGGTCATTTACCTTTTAGATACGGAGTTGTCCACGAATATTTCGATTTGAGAAAGTGTAATATCACTACTTTAGAGGGTAGTCCGATTGAGGTCAGGGGCAATTATATTTTGGGTAATAATCCGATAACCTCTCTTGAAGGATGTCCAAAAACTATTACAGGTAAATTCATGATGGAGAATTTATCCATCACTGATTTGAAGAATGGTCCCCAATCAGCCGGATTGGTATCTGTAAAAAATTGTAAGAATCTTACCTCATTGGAGGGTCTACCCACTAATACACAATATGTACAAGTGAAAGATGGGTGTCCCAATCTATGGGATCCTAAGGGATTGAGAGATGTTAAATCCGACAACTTAGAGATAGAAGCAGGCGCTCCCATTTTTACCCTTAGAAAAATTTTTGGTAAAGATTTCGGAGATTCCTTGGATTATAATTATGTAAGGGGAAAAATTAGAGATAAAGATTTTAACGTTCTACCCTCCATTAATTTGTTCAGGTTCAAGGAAGCTTTAGATGAATTTGGTATTGAAACTGAAGAATATGATTACAAAAGCGTTCATCCAAAAGGTCAATTGGAAAGTGCAATCAGATTCATTAAAGATGGCAGTGTTATATACGAAACATGGACATATAGATTAGGATTTGATTATGTTTTTTCTGATGATGATGGAAAAAATGTAGATTTCAATGGTGATCGATTATAAAAATGACATGGAAACTTTTATAAAAAAATACAAGAAACAAATTGT
>CAZGMF010000083.1:1304-4108 GCA_964526795.1 uncultured Clavibacter sp. | reverse complement strand
CTATCCTTCACGCATGGCCGAGAGAGATATTGGTGCGGAGATTCGCGCGCTTGATGAGACTTTGGCCGATATTGAGAAAGTAATCGATCTTCCTCATCTAAGAAGCGAGGTGTCGAGGCTCGAGAGCGAAGCGGGAGTTCCAGATCTTTGGAATAACCCGGAGAATGCCCAGCGTGTGACGAGCGCTCTTTCGCGCGTTCAAAGCACCCTCAACAAGGTGACCGCCCTAAGAAATCGGATTACGGATCTGCCTGTGATGATCGAGTTAGCTGCGGCTGAACCAGATTCTGGTGCGCAAGATGAGATTGTCAAAGAGTTGGAATCGCTGACCGCCGCGATTGGCGATCTTGAAGTGCAGACGCTCCTGAGCGGTGAATATGACCATCGTGATGCTTTAGTAACGATTCGCTCGGAAGCAGGAGGAGTAGATGCGGCGGACTGGGCTCAGATGGTGTCGCGAATGTTCTTGCGATACTGCGAACGTCATCAGTATGCCGTGAACGTTTTGGAAACTTCTTATGCAGAAGAAGCGGGTATTAAATCAACAACTTTCAAAGTCTCCGGGTCGTATGCCTACGGAACGCTTTCAGTGGAGCAGGGCACACACCGACTTGTTCGTATCTCGCCATTCGATAGTCAGAATCGACGCCATACATCATTTGCAGGCGTTGAAGTGGTTCCCGTTGTCGAACAGAGCGATCACATTGATATCGATGAAAAAGATATTCGCATCGATGTTTATCGCTCTTCTGGACCTGGTGGCCAAGGTGTGAATACGACAGATTCGGCGGTTCGTATCACTCATATTCCCACCGGAATTGTTGTCTCATGTCAGAACGAGCGTTCACAGATTCAAAATCGTGCGACTGCGATGGCAGTTCTCCAATCAAAACTCTTGGAGAAACGTCACCAAGAAGAGCGGGCGAAAATCGATGCGCTACGCGGTGATTCCAGTGGATCATGGGGCACTCAGATTCGATCCTATGTACTTCATCCTTATCAAATGGTGAAAGATCATCGGACTGATCATGAGACTGGAAATACCCAAGCAGTTCTTGATGGCGAACTTGATGGATTTATCGCGGCTGGTATTCGTTGGAGGCGGGAACGGAAATAATTGCGCTGTGGAGTTACTCACGGCGAATTCACACGCTGGCAGGCGGGTTTATCCGCGCTAATCTCAAGGTCTCTACCTAGAATCCACTCGTGATTCGATTCGAGAATGTAACCAAGATCTATTCCAAAGCAGATCGCCCTGCCTTGGATAGCGTCTCAATCGATGTCGAAAAGAGCGAGTTCGTCTTCTTGGTCGGCTTATCTGGTTCAGGCAAGTCAACTTTCCTCCGCCTTGTCCTTCGCGAAGAGAAGCCGACATCCGGTCGAATCCATGTTGCAGGGAAAGATCTTGGAACGCTTTCGAATTGGAAGGTCCCTGAGCTTCGCCGCCAAGTTGGCACCGTCTTCCAAGATTTTAGACTTCTCCCAAACAAGACTGTTTCAGAGAATGTTGCATTTACTCTCCATGTTCTTGGATTTTCAAAGAAGGAAATCGCGCGAGAGGTGCCAGAAGTACTCGAACTTGTTGGCCTGGAAGATAAGAGCGATCGAAAACCAAGCGAACTATCTGGCGGGGAACAGCAACGTGTTGCGATTGCGCGCGCTTATGTCAGCAAACCATCGATTCTTATCGCCGATGAGCCGACCGGAAACCTAGATCCAGCGACCTCGGTAGGAATTATGAAATTACTTGATCGCATCAATCGCGAGGGCACGACTGTCGTGATGGCCACCCACGATGCTGGAATCGTGGACCAAATGCGAAAGCGTGTCATCGAACTTGAAGGTGGAACTGTAATTCGCGACCAAGCCCGCGGCGTCTACGGATATACGGGGTGATGAAATGAAGACCGGATTTATTCTCAATGAGGTAGGGATCGGCCTTCGCCGAAATCTCACCATGACCTTTGCCGTCATCATCACCGTGGCGATCTCTCTTTCGCTGCTTGGTATTGGATTTCTTTCCAATGCCCAAGTTCGGGTGATGAAGGATTATTGGTATGACAAGATCGAAGTCTCGGTCTATTTATGCGGCCCGCTCTCGGATGCCCCTTCCTGTTCCGGTGGAGTCATCACTCCAGCCCAAAGACTTGAGATTCAAAATGATTTGAAGGCACTTCCTGTCGTCGAGATGGTTTATTACGAATCTCAAAGCGAGGCTTTCCAGAGATTCCAAGAGCGATTTAAGGATTCTGCGATTGCTCAAAATGTCACAGTCGACCAACTTCCAGAATCATTCCGAGTGAAATTGAAAGACCCCACAAAATTCGATGTCATTCAGAGCGCATTTTCTGGACGGCCCGGAGTCGATGTAGTCCAAGATCAACGCTCGATCTTGGAGAAGTTCTTCCGCCTCCTCAACGTCCTGCGCGATGGCGCTTTGGCAATCGGATTTGCCAGCGTTCTCACTGCTGCACTTTTGATCAGTAATACTCTCCGCATCGCTGCCTTCAATCGCCGACGCGAGACCAATGTTATGAAACTTGTCGGAGCGAGCTCCTTCTCTATTCAACTTCCCTTTATTCTGGAGGCTGCTTTTGCCACGTTAGTGGGCTGGGGATTTAGCCTGGGATTGCTCTCTGGCTTGAAGTATGTGATTGACGGAAGAATTGCGCCCTTGTTGACCTTCACTAATTTCTTCACGTGGAACGATGTATGGCTAACCTCGCTCTACCTACTCGCTACCGGGCTCGTGGTTTCCACCATCGCATCAACCTTGACACTTCGCAAATATCTCAAGGTCTAAA
>CAZGMF010000083.1:0-1204 GCA_964526795.1 uncultured Clavibacter sp. | reverse complement strand
TAACCTTGTCCCCTTATGGCGGAGAAGAAACCAAAGCGTTCCACCAGTTCGAGAAGTGCTGGCCGCAAGAAGTTACCTCCTAAAAGCTCGGGAAGACGTCCACAGGTAATCACATCAAATCCTCGACAAGCGACGAACATTGACGTTTCGACAAACCAAGCGTCAAACATTCAAACTTCAACCAGTGAAGCTTCGACCAGTCAAACTTTGATCAATCAAAATTCGAAGAGTGACGTTTCTAAGATTTTTCCAGTGAAAAGTGCTGCTGGAATTTCCGTTAGCGCGCATAAATCTGCACGATCTATCAATCAATTCCCTGTTTTTAAACAAATTATTAATCAAAACTTCTTCAACAAGTTCCTCGCCTTGATCATCGTTGCCTCCTTAGTTTTTGCCATCGGTGTCCAAGTGGGACAGAAACGTCAGAGTTCGGTGGTTGATAACGCGATCGATACTTTGATTTCCAACCGTCCCGATAAGGTCAATCGCGGAATTCTCGAGCGTGCGGCAATCGAAGCGGCATTGAAGGCGTCGGGAGATGCCTGGGCAAACTATTTCCCAAAGAGCGCATTGGACGTTCTCGATGAGGCTAATACGAATAGTTATTCAGGAGTTGGCGCGACATTAAGAAAATCTCGAGGTGGCGTCATCGAAGTTTCCGGCGTCACACCAAAATCACCAGCGGCAGAAAGTGGAGTTCTGGTTGGCGATGAGGTGCTAGAGATCAACGGCACAGATATCCAAGGCGCTTCGTTGACTTCTGCGGTGGCTCTGATACGCGGTTCGATGGGGTCGAAGATTGATCTGCTCGTGCAACGGGCAGAAAAGAAAGTGCTCATCTCACTCACGCCAAGAAAGGTGAGCGGTTCGAATATAGAAGCGACCCAAGTTGGAAACTCTGTAGGCCTTGTTGCCATCTCTTCTTTCACTGCCGGAACTGCATCTGAACTGCAGAGGGCATTGGAACGGTTGAAGATTAGAGATGGGTTAATCATAGATTTGCGAAATAATCCTGGCGGCTTGATTGATGAAGCAGTAAAGGTCGGAGAACTATTCATAGGGAGTGGAACCATCGTTTCTTATCGAGTCAGTGGAAATGAAAAGATTTATGCCGCCAATAATCCAATACCCATCACGGTCCCCATAGTCATCATGATCAATCGCTCGACAGCAAGTGCTGCCGAAATTCTTGCTAGCGCTATGC
>CAZGMF010000082.1:0-4153 GCA_964526795.1 uncultured Clavibacter sp. | reverse complement strand
GTGAGAAGAAGTCGAAGGAGAATTACAACCGGATTTTGGAGAAGTTCCGAGGGCGTACAGACATATTGAGTGCGCGGAGATAAAGTTTCCATATGTCTGAATCTCTTCGCGATTACACGACGCTTCACATTGGTGGGCCGGCGAAGAAGTTTGTGCATGCCCGTGATGAAGGAGAATTAATTGCTGCCGTGAGTGCGGCGGATGCTGCCGGCGAACCAGTATTGATTATCGGTGGCGGTTCGAATGTCTTGGTGGGCGATGAAGGATTTTCTGGGACCGTCATTCGGGTAGAAACGAAAGGCAATTCCTATGCCGTTGATTCATGCAGTGGGGGAATGATCACCGTCGCTGCGGGTGAGGATTGGGATGAATTCGTGGCGTGGATTATTGGAAAAGGTTTTGCTGGAGTCGAGACGTTATCTGGGATTCCAGGAACTGTGGGTGCATCACCGATCCAGAACATCGGTGCATATGGCCATGAAGTATCAGAGGTGATCGCACGAGTTCGTACCTGGGATCGAAAAACGAGAGAACTGAAGACGCTATCCAATACAGAGTGCGATTTTTCCTATCGCTCATCGCGATTTAAGAAAGAGAAGGATCGATATCTCGTTCTCGATGTGACATTCCAACTTCGCCAAGGCGAGATGAGTCTGCCGATTGCATATAAGGAGTTGGCTGATCATCTAGGTGTTGCGCTGGGGGATCGAGCTCTAGTGAGTGATGTGCGACGTGCGGTCTTGGAATTGCGGACTCGAAAGGGAATGGTCTTAAAGAAAGAGGATCACGACACCTGGTCTGCCGGTTCATTCTTTATTAATCCGATTGTGAACGCTGATGTCGCCGAGAGATTGCCCGACGATGCACCGAAATGGAAACAAAGTGATGGCCGAGTGAAATTGTCTGCGGCTTGGCTGATGGAGAAATCAGGTGTTGCTAAGGGAAGTGTTCACAATGGCGCGGGTATCTCTAACAAACATGTCCTTGCTCTGGTGAACAACGGCAACGCGACAAGTGCAGATTTGGTTGAACTGGCACGTAGCGCGAAGGCAGCGGTGCGGGAGAAGTTTGGGATCGAGCTTGAGCCAGAGGTAAGTGTTGTCGGATGCGATCTTTAATTCGCCTCTCTGGCGCGCTCTTTTTTTGCTGCACTCTTCTATTTTCGTCACCAGTTCAGGCTCATACCGAGTTAGTTAGCGCGACTCCTGCAGCGGGTACTTCTCTTTCGGAGTTCCCGGCTGACGTGACTTTGATTTTCAACGAGAAGTTATTGATCGTCGGAAATGAGAATCCAAACAAGATCGAAGTATTCGATGAATCCGGTTCGCTACTTTCGGGAAGTTCTGTTGTGACCGGCGCGACCATCACAGTCCCCTCGGGAATAAACGGCAATGGAAACTTCACTGTGAAATATCACGTAGCAGCGCAAGATGGCCATGTCGTCGAAGGAAGTTATTCCTTTAACGTCCAATCCGATATTGCGATCGCATCACCGATGCCGATTTCATCGACAAGTGAGATGCCGGAAGATGGACCGAACATGTTGGTTCGTGGCGTGGGTACGGCGATCTTGGGCGGTGTTGCGCTTATTTTGCTTCGGAGAGCAAGGTCTTAATACGAGTTACGCCTTCGACAATATCTGCATCGGAGGTCGCATAGGAAAGTCGCAAATAACCAGAAGGCCCGAACGCTTCACCGGGCACGACAGCAACTTCGACCTCTTCCAAGATAAGTGAGGCAAGTTCGGCAGATGTTGCGGGGCGGCGTCCGCGAATTTCTTTATTGAGAACTCCTTTCACAGATGGATAGACATAGAACGCGCCAGTTGGCGTAGGACAGGTAACGCCTGGAATCTCATTTAACATCGTCACGATTAACTTGCGACGACGGTCGAATGCTTCACCCATCTTCTTCACCGCGGAGAGATCATTGTTGAGCGCAGCGATTGCGGCGCGCTGAGAGACATTCGAGACATTGGATGTGAGATGAGATTGGAGATTGGTCGCGGCTTTGATGACATCTTTCGGGCCGATCATCCAGCCAACTCGCCAACCTGTCATCGCATAAGTCTTAGCGACGCCATTCAAAATAATGGTGCGATCGGCCATTTCAGGAACAAGAACTGGAATCGATGGAGCACTGGCGCCGTCGTAGAGAAGATGTTCGTAGATCTCATCAGTGATGATCCAGATATCGTTTTTCAGCGCCCATTCGGCGATCGCTTTTACTTGGGCGACGGGATAGACAGAGCCGGTTGGGTTTGAAGGAGAGCAGAAAAGTAGCGCTTTCGTCTTCGGAGTTCGAGCTTTTTCAAGTTGGTCGACAGTAACTAAGTAATCTTGGGTTTCATCGGCGAAGACTTCAACCGGAGTTCCGCCGGCAAGTTTGATGCATTCTGGATAAGTGGTCCAAAAAGGCGAAGGAAGGATGACTTCATCGCCGCGATCAACGATTGTGGCAAATGCTTGATAAACCGCTTGTTTGCCACCGTTGGTGACAAGGACTTGATCGGCGGTGATGGAGAAATGGGAATCCCGTTTTGTCTTCGCAACGATTGCTTCGCGAAGTTCTGGCAGACCAGGAGTTGGTGAATAGCGATGGTTTGCGACAACTTTGGTTGCTTCCGCTGCGGCTGCGACGATGTAATCCGGAGTTGGGAAATCTGGTTCGCCTGCACCGAATCCGATGACAGGTCGTCCGGCGGCTTTGAGCGCCTTGGCCTTGGCATCAACGGCGAGGGTCGCTGACTCGGCGATAGCCGCAATACGTGCGGAAATACGCGGTTTCGTCACGGCGGGAGTCTTCCATAAGCGGGGATTTGGGCGAGTTAGACCGAATTGGGGGTGCTCGCCTACACTTGCGCGTCCTGGCGCTTGCTTGATCGGGTAAATAAAAAATTCGATTATGAAAAGGTCATGCTTTTGCGTGTCCTAAAGAAAGTGCCTCGAAGGGCAGTAGCTCAACTGGCCAGAGTTCCGGTCTCCAAAACCGGCGGTTGGGGGTTCAAGTCCCTCCTGCCCTGCGCAGTAGTTGTAACTACGGCAACGATGTACGACGAATAAGAAAGGTAAGCGATGAGTGAGAATCTCGAGAGCAAAGATCTCGGAATCTTTGCGCGCGTCGCACTTTTCTATCGCCAAGTCATCAACGAACTTCGCAAAGTCGTGTGGCCTTCACGAAATATGTTGACCACATACACCAGCGTTGTTCTTGTCTTCGTGGCATTCATCATCGCCGTTGTTTCATTGTTCGATCTAGGACTGACGAAGCTTGTCTTCTGGGTCTTCGGAAATTAAGCCGAGCAGATCGATTCGAATTAGGTTTTTTAGAGAAGTTCTAGCGAAGTAAGGAGAGGAGGGACGATGAGCGAAGAGCAGGTAGTTGAAGCAACAGTTGATGCTGACCTTGAACTTGAAGAGGAAGAGGTTCAAGAAGAGGTATCGCCGGAAGTTGCCGCGTTCCGCGAAGAGCTCCGTTCCCGTCCGGGCGAGTGGTTTGTCGTCCATTCCTATGCTGGTTTTGAAAAGCGCGTCAAAGGAAATCTTCTGCAGCGTATCCAATCGCTCCATATGGAGGATTACATCTTCGAGATTCAAGTTCCCGAAGAAGAAGTCACAGAGATTAAGAACGGGCAACGAAAACAAGTCCGACGCAACATCTATCCAGGTTATGTTCTGGTTCGCATGGATCTGACTGATGAATCGTGGTCATGCGTTCGTAACACCCCTGGCGTTACAGGTTTTGTTGGCAACTCACATCACCCAAGCCCGCTGCCACTTTCTGAGGCAGAGAAGATGTTGATGCCACGTGAGCTCAAGAAGACGATGAAGCCTGATATCAAGGTCGTTGACTTCACTGTTGGTGAGTCTGTGACTGTTATGGATGGCCCATTCGCAACCCTTCCTGCGACGATCTCCGAGATCATGCCGGAACAAGCAAAACTCAAGGTTTTGGTATCGATCTTCGGTCGCGAGACTCCGGTCGAACTTTCATTCCACCAGGTACAGAAGATCTAGGTTTCCAGGGAAAACGAAGGAGAAGACGATGGCACCAAAGAAGAAGGTACAAGCACTCATCAAGTTGCAGATCCAGGCTGGCGCGGCAACACCTGCCCCACCTGTTGGTCCAGCGCTTGGTCAGCATGGTGTCAACA
>CAZGMF010000081.1:0-4233 GCA_964526795.1 uncultured Clavibacter sp. | reverse complement strand
ATATCTTCTCGACAAGAATGGTAAGAGCAATGGTTTCTATCCAGCGACTGATACAGGTTGCATGGACAACTACCTTGCTGGAAAGGTTCCATTTGCTGTTGTTGGTAACTGGCACTGGCGTAAATTCGCTGAGGCTGGCTTCCAGATGAACATCATGCCCGTCCCAGGTGTCAAGGCAGGAACCTACGGAAAGATGTTCGGTAGCGTCAGCGGTGCATTCCTTACCTCTTACGCAGAAGCGCATGGAGTTGCAGTTGGTGCTAAGTCACTTCTAACTAACTTCTTCGCATCAACAGCTGGGCAGGTCTTGTATCAGGCAGAAGAGGGACGTCCTCCAGCCGACAAGGGTGCTCAGAAGAGCCAGCTCGTTCTCCCAGGCCAAAAGGCTATGGGCGTTGCAGCAGGTATGTCTTCAATCCCGCAGATTGGTGCCTTCTTGAACACCAATGCTGGTGGGGCGAACTACTGGGATTCAGCTCCAGCATATTGGACTGCAGTCTTGGTCGACGGAAAGAATCCACTTGCAGAAGCCAAGAAGCTTGCTGCTATTTGGAAAGCTAACGTCGCAGCAGGCAAGGCTGATCTCTAAGAGTTCGCTCTTGGGGATGAAAGTTAGCGTTTAGGACTTTCATAGCCTAGAAGTTCAACAGCGTGGGCGTGATTCATTCACGCCCACGCTGCTACTTTCAAGATTCTTATTAATGAAGATGAAGGAAGCGGTAACAGAGTGAGTGGCATTTTTCGGGGAAATTTCGCTCTAGTCGTTAAAATCGTGATCCTTGCAGGCGTGACTGCAATTTTGAGCTTATTGGCTCAGAGTGCTTTTGCAAGAGGTGAAATCGCGATTGGTTCCTTCTTGGTTATCTCTATCGTCGCATTGAATTTCACTTATCTCACCAAAGTCTCGATTCCTCTTAAATTCTTCGTCCCCGGAGTCCTTCTATTCATCGCATTCGTAATCGGACCGATCGTCTTCACAGTGGTGATGTCAACTTTCAACTACAAAACTGGAAACTATATTTCGAAAGAAGCTGCCATTGAGCAAGTCTTGATCCGCGGAGTTGAACCCGACGCCAATCAAACGACTTTTGATGTGGTTGCCGGTAAAGCTTCAGATGGTAAAGATGCAATCTTGGTCTCAGATGTCGCAAATCAAAAGTTCTATCTCTCTACTCAAGACAATTTGTCCACTCTTGATGCCAATGAAGTCGTAGTCAATGAGTATGGCGTTGCAACCACAGCTCCTAACTTTGTCGCGACTTCACTTGAGGATCTGGCTCTAGATGATTCCTACGCAAAAATTCGATACAAATTTTCCGATGGCTACTACATCGTCATCGAAGCACAGGGAGTCGGAGCAGTCTTCAGACAGGCCTTAACTTACGACGAAAAAACAGACACAATGAGGAATCTCCAATCCGGAGAGGTTTACGTCGATAATGGAAGAGGCAACTTTGCATTAGAGGGTTCCCCGGAAAGTGTCTTGACACCTGGATGGCGCGCACCTATCTGGTTTGAAAACTATACGAAGTTAGTAACAGACTCACGTGTACGTACGCCTTTGATCAAAGTGTTTATCTGGACAGTGATCTTTGCATCGTTGACGGTGCTAAGCACCTTTGCATTTGGGCTCTTATTGGCTATTGCACTCAATAGGCGAATGAGGGGACGGCGCGTCTATCGCTCGATTCTCATCCTGCCTTACGCCATGCCAAGCATCATGAGCATTCTCATTTGGGGTGGAATGTTCGATTCACAATTCGGCGCGATCAATAACCTTTTAAACACAGATATAGCCTGGTTTTCGAATCCGACCTATGCCCGTGCTGCGGTTCTTCTGGTGAACCTCTGGTTAGGTTTCCCCTATTTCTACTTAATCTGTTCTGGATCATTACAGGCGATTCCATCGGAACTCTTAGAGGCCGCAGCAATCGATGGTGCAAATCCACGCCAAGTTTTCCGACAGATAACTCTGCCCTTGCTCTTGCAGATTTTGTCCCCGCTCCTAATTGCGTCTTTTGCATTCAACTTCAATAACTTCAATCTGATTTATCTCCTAACTGGCGGTGGTCCTAGGGATACTCTTGATGGTGAACTTGCGGGTGCCACCGATATCTTGATCAGCTATACCTATCAGATTGCTTTCGGTACCAATATTCTTGATTTTGGTTTGGCGAGTGCAATCTCGGTCTTGATCTTCTTCCTCGTTGCTTCAATCTCTTTCTATGGTATTCGCAAATCCAAAGTTATGGAGACTTTCGGATGACAAAGTGGATGAGGGAGAATCTGTGGCGTCACTCGACTGCGATATTCATGTGCGTTTTTGCCTTGTTTCCGCTCTACTTGGTGGTCCTCTCGTCACTGAATCCAAGCGGTAGCCTTCAACTGACTTCATTCATTCCCAGAGAGATATCTTGGGACAATTACAAGATGCTGTTTTCGTCACCGAAGATTCCATTCTTATCTTGGGTGAAGAATTCGTTGATCATCTCGTCAACCGTGGCGATAAGCTCGGTGGTGATTGGCGCTGCTTCGGCTTTTGCGTTTAGTCGTCTGAAGTTCAAAGGAAAGAAGCTGGGAATTCAGTTCTTGCTTCTCGTACAAATGTTTCCCGCAATCTTGGCGCTTTCAGCAGTTTATGTGATTATGGAACGGGTCTATTCATTTGCGCCCAGCATAGGTCTGGGAAGTCAGGCTGGATTGATCCTGGTCTATTTGGGTGGCTCAATGGGTGTGAATATCTGGCTACTCAAGGGTTTTGTGGACTCAATCCCTGCCGAGCTTGATGAAGCTGCCAAGATCGATGGAGCTAGCCCGATGCAGACTTACTGGTTGATTTTCATTCCCTTGGCGGCTCCGGTGCTCGCAGTCGTTTGCTTACTGAGTTTCATCGGCACTTTCAATGAGTTCATTCTCGCAAGATTATTCTTGGTCGAAATGGAAGGTCGTACGGTTGCCGTTGGTTTACAGCAGTTCATAGGTGGACAGTATGCGACTAACTGGGGAGCATTCGCTGCAGGTTCCATACTCGCTTCGATTCCGATAGTGATTATTTTCCTTTCGCTCCAGCGTTATATCGTCAATGGACTTACCGCTGGATCTGTCAAGGGATGATGGATGAACTGAAGTTGATCCATCATGATGGATCAAATGGTTTTTCGGTTCGAAAATCTGAAGGTGCATTCCAACTTCGTGTCAAAGTGCCGCGAATGTTGGAGGTCCAGCGCGTCGCTATTCGTACTGTAAAGGACGGCGAGCCGGTATTCATTGAAGCAACCAAAGAGCAAACGAGTCCGTACTATCAGTGGTACAGCGCCCATCTCAAGGTACACAATCCAAGAACCAACTATCGCTGGTTTATCGGAGGCGGGAAGGTCAACTATGGTTGGTTGAATCAGAGAGGATTGCATACCTTTGATGTGAGCGACGTCCACGACTTCGTGATCACAATGAACGGGCCGATTCCCGAGTGGGCCAGAAGAAGCGTCATCTATCAGATATTCCCAGATCGTTTTGCAAAATCAGATAGGAAGTATCCACTTCCCGATTGGGCTGTTCCCCGAAGTTGGGATCAATGGCCTGAAGGCTCATCACCCAACACATCTTTCGAGTACTTTGGGGGTGATTTCTGGGGAGTGATTGAGAGATTGGATTATCTCTGCGACCTTGGAGTGAATGTCTTGTACTTCACCCCGTTCTTTAGGGCTGGATCCATTCATAGATATGACGCCGCAACTTTTGATGAAGTCGACCCATTACTTGGCGGAAATGAAGCACTTATTGCTCTCACAGAAGAAGCACATCGGCGCGGTATGCGTGTCGTTGGGGACATAACACTTAATCACTCTGGCGCAACACACGAGTGGTTCATCAAAGCTTTAGCAGGAGAATTTCCTTATAGAGACTTCTACACCTTTGATAAGGATCTTCCGACAGGTTATGAGTGTTGGCTCGGAGTTCCTAGTCTGCCTAAATTTGATTATCGGAGTGAGGAACTTAAGTCGGCGCTCATCAGCGGGGATAACAGTGTTTTGCGTCGCTGGTTACGGCCTCCATTTAGTTTAGATGGATGGCGAGTCGACGTCGCTAATATGTCAGGGCGATTGCGAGAACTCGACTTGACCCACGAGATTGCACGGTTAGCGCGAATTGCGGTGGAGTTGGAAGGCCCAGAGAAAATCCTTATCGCCGAACATAACCATGATGCTGCCGCCGATTTGGATGGGGATGGTT
>CAZGMF010000080.1:0-4233 GCA_964526795.1 uncultured Clavibacter sp. | reverse complement strand
GTCAAGCCTTTTGTGATTGAATAGTTGATTAAATTGTGGGGGATTAGTTATAGGGGGGTTGACAAGGTAGTTAATCTCTGTATGATTCACTACATCAATAAAGCAAACAGGAGAAACAAAATGAAACAAAAATTTAAAGACTACACCATCACCATGCAAGATGACAGCGGACGCACTTGCGTTGTGTCTATCAATGGTGATTGCATTGCAGAGCAAATCCAAAATGGAGAAACTGAATCTAGTGCTCGTGACAATGTGGAAAACAATGCCGTTGACAAGGCAATTTATCGCAAAGAAATCAGTGCTGGCGCATGGTTGATTGCAACAACCTATTAATCCCCAAAGGGGCGCAAGCCCCATCTTTCAACCTAAAAGGAGAATTGAAGATGCGAGAGATTGACCCATCAGAAGCAGAGGAGATCAAGTCTGAGGCTCGTCACCTTAGACGCTACCAATATCTGCTTTCCCAACACCCAGACTGTCGTGACCCTGAACACCCCACCTGTGAACTCTGCGAGGAGAATGATGATGACTGAAATGGCACTGATTGACTTGCACCTACTGTCTGAAAATGATGAATTGCCAGCTAATGTTGCATTCAAAATTGTTGGTGGGCGCACCATCTACAAGCACATTGGATGGATGTGGAGACAGTCTGATAAACAAATTTATCTCAACAAATACGATTGGAATTTTGAAAATGAAGAGCGTCATAGACGCTATTTAGACGACAACACAATGATTCAAGTTCTGCAACTAAGTGAGGTATCACAATGACGCTTAAACAAACCCTACAAGCCACCCTAGTGGGCTTGATTCTGGCTGTGCCGTTCCTGATTGAGATTGCAAAGGAGATGGTGAAATGACACCCCTACAAGACTTTTGCCAAGAACCTCGCACTATGGATGAGTTGGTAGATGCAGGGTTCAAGCCTCACACTGTGTACAACGCTGTCAAGAGGCATGAACTCAAGAATGTCAAAGCCACAGATGATTGGGGGCGCAGAACGCATGGCAAGGGCTTATTCCTGTCCACTGTGACCATTGCACCCATGAACTTCACCGCACTTCAGTCCGCATGGAATATTCGGCAACCACAAGGAGAAACAGCATGACTATGGAAAAAGAATTGGAAGAACTCATCAGCAAGATTGCGCCATCTAAAGACATTGCTGGTGGCTTTATGAGTCGTGACCAGATCATTCAACTTATTCGCAAGGTAGCTACAGAATCCGCTTTGATTGGATACGCCAATGCTGAGAGATCGACCAGAAACAGGATGGAAAAGAAACTCAAGATGGTGGAGGAGGAGTTGAACATCATCAAAGACCAACTCAAAGATGCTGAGTTGGAACTGATTGCGACAACCAAATGAACCACTGGCGCAAGGTCATGGTGGCATTGCTTTGTGCTGGCGCATTGCTGTATTTCGATGGCAAAGATCAAGGGGTGACCAATCATGCTAGAAACCATAGTAAATTTCATGCTGATAGCGATATTCGCATTCGCATTGGGAATAGCAGTGTGCGTAGTGTTTGTTTTGTGGCTACTAAAAGAAAGCGAACAAGAGTGATGTGTCAAGACTGCCCAAAGTGGGTCAGGGATGTGGCATCCAAAACCTACAGTTGCGCCAATTCAAAGATCAAAAAGGGATTTGTTTTCAACCATAGGGGGCGCAGATGAAAGGTGGTGCTAGAGCAGGGTCAGGGCGTAAACCTATCCAAATTGACGAGCGTAGAGCGTTTAGCCTCTATGAACAGGGCTTCAGCAAGTTAGAGATTGCAAACAGGTTCGGTGTGAACTACAACAGCTTGCGTACCATCTTTCGTAAGGCTGGCAAGTTTAAGCCATTAAAGAAAAGGAAAAAGGCATGAACTGGCGAGATTTAACAATCAAGTATGTCAAAGATTTGCTCAGAGCAAAAACACCTCTTGAGGTGGTGCAAAAGGAACTCATTGAGGCACAACTTGCCAAGTTGCAAGCAGAGACTTCAGTCGAATACTCGCAATCCATTGTCAACTACAACGAGCAAAGAATATTCAGACTGAACAAACGAATCTTGGAACTTCAGGAGACAGAACATGAATGAATCGCTGAACCGCAAGAGACAGGTTGAGGAATACAAGACCCAACAAGAGGTTTATGACGAGTTGAGAAACGACATTCTTGAAGAAGTGGCAGTCGAGATTGAGAAGATGCAAGGATTTGGAAAAGATACCTTGAGTTCTTTTGGAATTTTTATCAGAGGAATGAAGCGATGACACAAGATGAAATCTATGAAATGGTTAGGCAATCTGACCTTGGTTTTTTGCTAGGCGATAACTGGATGTTGCACCATGAACTTGAACACTTTGCCAAACTTGTAGCCGCCAAGGAACGCCGTGAATGTGCAAAATTCGCCGCTGAAGTAGGGCACTGGGGTTTGGTGCATGAAATTGAAGCCATGGGGAACAAGCATGACTGAAGTGGATTATCGAGCCATGTATTTAAAAGTGCGTGATGAGTTGGCTGAATTGCAACAGCGCACATGGGTTGGGCTGACAGATGAGGAGATTCAAGAATGCTACAACGATGCTTACAAGATAGTCCAAGGTAGGCGACTTGAAAATGCTTTTTACAAAACTATTGAAGCCAAATTAAAGGAGCGCAACACTTGACAAACGCATTCGATTACAAAGGCGCAAGTATTTGGTTGCGTGATGAGAAGATGAAACGCTTCAAGCAGGGTGAGGAGTTCGCCAAGCGTAAACAAGATAAGCGTGACATCAACGAAAAGAACCAAGTCTTTATCTATTCCAAAGCATTGAGCCACAAGAAATGATTGTCAAGATACGCACTTTTTATGGCAGACAAAGGGGTCTGCGAGGCGAGAGACAGACTAAGGTTGACCAAGGTGTAGCTTGGTTGTGTCAGAAGTGTGGTGAGGTGATCTTGTTTGAGCACCTCATCCACAAGCACTTTTGTAGGAAACCGCTTATGCTACAAGTCCATTCAAATACTGAGTCTTCCCTGCCACCTTGACAGCAGTCAGTTCTTGATTCTTCAAATTATTTGGGTCATAGCTAACATGAACCCAACCTGAGTTTGGCTGACCTTGGGTGTAAAACTCTAAGATCAATTGGGTGTACTCAAGGTTATCCATAATCCATTGCGCCAGATCAGGATTGGATACGCCATCAACCTCAATATCAGCCGCCATACCTTTGCAATGGTCAGATGTCTTAGAACCACCCACAGCCGCATTTGACTCAGGGCTACGATAACCAGAGTTCACAGTAACTCGACCAAAGTTGTCACGCACTGGCTGAAGTACTTTCTCACAAAGAGTCTTCAGATTCTCTAAAGCCTCATCATCTGGTGTGTTATCCAAACCCAACCGTATTGCGGTATCTGACTTGGTAAGTTCTTTGAGGGTGAAGTTTGCTGACAGGTTCATGGTTTTCCTTTTAAGGTTTCTCTAACTTGGTTATACGATTCAATGCAAGCATTGAGCTTAATAATGGCTTTGTCGCCTTCTTCTGCTATTTGGAAAAGAGTTTTTCCAGCCTCTGCACTAAGTTCGGCTCTTGTTTCTCCTCCACTATCTCCGCTGGCAGGGGTGGTGGATTCGGGCATTGGAATGGGGCAGTTGGGCGTTTTGACAGGAATCCGCAACTTGAGAGCACCAGACTCAATGTCAGAATCACGCTTAAGTTTCGCAAGTTTTGCATCTTGATTTGCTTTCTGAAGTTTAGTGGCTTGAGTTTGAATGGCTGAAACTAGCACCTGTTCCTTGGCTCTTGCTTCAGCGTTCAGTTGTGCTATTTCAAGTTGCTGACGAGTTACCTCATCATGCGAACCCTTCCAATACCCACCGCCAAAGCTACTCAGCACCGCTACAAGGATGCCAAGAAGTACATAAGGGTTGAATAGGCTCATGGTGTTGGAGGTTCGTTATCGTTGGCTTCAGCCTTTGCTGTGGCATTGGCTACAGCCTTGATGCCTGATCTGCCAGCTACACCGCCAAGTACACCAGTAATAAAGACCATGATAGTGTTGATCTGTTGGGTGTAAACCTTATCAATTGCCGCCATCCCATTCATAGGTTGTGTGACAAATGAAACGCTATATAAGAACATGGCTACAGAGCCAAGAAGAATCATGGTGAGGGAGAAGATCACGATTGCCCAAATGCGTACTTCAATCTCTTCAGCACTCATACGGTTGTTTGGTTTGAATCCTACTGTTGGCATCA
>CAZGMF010000079.1:0-4341 GCA_964526795.1 uncultured Clavibacter sp. | reverse complement strand
GCGATTGTTGTGTGTAACCATCTCTCCTATCTCGATCCATTGACCTTCACGCATTTCCTTTACAACAATGGTCGTGCGCCTCGCTATCTAGGCAAAGCATCGGTCTTCAAAATTCCCATCATCGGAGCGATCATCAAGGCCGCCGGACAGATTCCCGTGCATCGCGAATCGAAAGATGCGGTCAAAGGGCTCGAACATGCCATCGCCGTGTTGAAAGCCGGACATCTTCTAGGTGTGTATCCGGAAGGAACTTTGACACGCGATGAGAATCTCTGGCCAATGAAAGCCAAGACTGGTGTTGCGCGTCTTGCCATGCTCACGGGGGCGCCGGTCTTTCCTTGTGCATCCTGGGGACCGGAGAAAGTCATCCCTCCCTATGGCAAGAAGATCAAGCTCTTTCCACGTACGAAAGTCTCGGTGATTATGGGCGATCAGATCGATTTTTCGAAATGGAAGGGGCGAGAAGAAGATTCGATCGCGCTGGAAGAGGCAACAGATCACATCATGGATGAGATAACTAAGTTGCTTGTCATCATCCGCGGCGAACCAGCACCTGCTACCCGCTTTGACCCGAAGAAATCGGATCTGCCAAGGACGGGTAACTACAAAAAGCGAAAGAAGTCATGAAAGTCGCTGTTCTCGGTGCTGGTCAATGGGGGACTGCACTTGCCCAAGTTCTCTGCGATGCAGGAAATGACGTCCTGATCTGGGGTCGTAACTCCGCTGTCGTCACCGAGATCAACTCAATTCACAAGAATTCCAAATCCCTTGGCGTGCACCAATTACCCGATCAACTCCGAGCGACAACATCGATTATGGATGCGATCAACCATGCCGAAGCGCTCGTCTTGGCGATTCCTGCCCAGAGCCTTCGAGCCAATCTTCAGGAGTGGAAAGGGCTTATTTCGAAAGAAATTCCGATCATCTCTTCACTCAAAGGCATCGAATTAGAGACCCATCAGCGAATGTCAGAGGTGATTCATCAGGCTCTTGGAACACCACTAGATCAGATCGCAATTGTGACCGGTCCGAATCTGGCCAAAGAAGTTGTCATGAGACAGCCTGCTGGTGCGGTGGCTGCCTCCCGTTCTCAAACTCTTGCTGAAAAGACAGCGAAACTTTTTGGCAATTCCTATTTCCGTGTTTATACATCCAACGATGTCATCGGTTGTGAATTAGCAGCCGCTGCAAAGAATGTCATTGCACTTGCCGTAGGAATCTCTATTGGCATGGGTTATGGAGAGAACACCCAAGCACTTGTGATCACTCGCGGATTGAACGAATTGACTCGGTTGGGCATGGCGCGCGGAGCAGAACCAATGACATTTGTCGGACTTGCAGGCGTCGGCGATCTTCTGGCGACGTGCGGCTCGCCACTGTCGAGAAATCGATCCTTCGGAGAGATTCTTGGTAAGTCTGGCTCGATGGAGAGAGCGAGCGCAGAAGTGAAGTCAACGGTCGAAGGTGTGGCTACATCAAGTGCCATCACTGAACTGGCACGCTCGCATTCAATTGAGGTGCCGATCATGACTGCCGTAGCAGCTGTGGTTCGCAATACGATTACTCCTGAACAAGCGATGATCGGATTGATGAAGATAAACACCGGAGCGGAGATCAATCACCAATGAAGCACGTTGCCTTGATCTGCGGGGGCCGTAGTAACGAGCACGAAATTTCTTGCGTCTCTGCACGTGGCGTCCTCAGCGCGATTGACCGGAGCCAATATTCGCCGGTGTTAATTGGTATCTCTGAATCTGGAAAATGGTTTTTACTGGATGAGAAGAATCCCTTTGTCGATGGTCCAGATGGTTTGCCCCGAGTTCCGGGGGAAGGTCACGAACTTCTTGTTGACGTCCATGGCATCAAGAGAAGTGATGGCTCGCTTATCTCTATTGATCTGGCATTTCCTCTGCTGCATGGACCCTACGGTGAGGACGGAACGATTCAAGGTCTCTTTGAGATGGCCGGAATTCCCTATGTCGGCTCTGGTGTGCTGGCTTCGGCAGTTGCGATGGATAAGACATTTGCAAAACCGATCTATGCCGATTTCGGTTTGAATGTTGCTGACGGATTCACAGTCCATAAACGCGATTGGGAAGCAGATCGTGATTTAGAAATCGCAAAGATCTCCTCCCTTGGATTCCCGCTCTTTATCAAACCAGCACGAAGTGGCTCCAGTCGCGGAACCTCGAAGGTCAAAGAGCTCTCCCAGATTGCCACGGCGATCGAAGAAGCACATCGTCATGATCCACGCGCGATGGTCGAAGTGGGCATCATCGGACGTGAGATCGAGTGCGCTGTTCTCGAGATAGATGGCGTTGCCACACCATCGATCTTGGGTGAGATTAGAGTCCACGCACCGCATGAGTTCTATGATTTCGAATCGAAGTACCTTGATAATTCGACGTCATTTGATGTCCCAGCCCAAATCCCGGATTCGATCGCCCAACGCATCGCAGATGCTGCCGTCACTGCATTTACTGCACTGGGATGTGAGGGGCTAGCTCGCGTTGACTTCTTCTTAACCCCCGATAACACGATCATCATTAATGAGTTGAATACGATGCCGGGCTTCACATCAACTTCGGTATTTCCGATGCTCTGGCAGGCAAGCGGAAAGAGTTATTCTCAAGTCATCAGTCAACTCTGTAGGAGCGCATTAACTCGTTCGCGCCACGTTGTTCGTTAGAGAAGAATTGGAATTTTCTAGAATCTAGATATTTGCAACCGGGCAGGTCAAGGTGCGGGTAATGCCGCTGATGGCCTGGACTTTGGAGAGTACTGTGCGACCAAGATCTTCCATGCTCGCAGCTTCTGCGCGCATGATCAGGTCATAAGGTCCGGTGACAACTTCCGCGATAGTCACACCAGCCAAGGCATTGACCGCTTTGCAAACACTTCCAGCCTTGCCAACTTCGGTTTGAATCAAGATATACGCCTGTATCGCCATCTCGGCACGATAGCGCATTTAGGCTAGCGTCCGTAAGGGCAGGAAAAGCATTCATCAAAGCCGAGGTGAGCAGATGCGCGAAGCCGAACTTCTCAAAGCGATCCGCGACATCTTTGATAGCGCTGCAGCTAAGAAGAGCGGCCTGCTGGTCGGCAACGGAGATGATGGCGCGATATTTTCCTCGGCAGGCAAAGAGGTCATTGTCGCCGCAGATGTTGCGGTAGAGGGCATCCATTTCAAAGGCGAATGGAGCAGCGGATTCGACATTGGTCGAAAGATCACCGCGGCCAATCTTGCAGATATCTGCGCCATGGGCGGATGGCCGCACTTTTTGCTGGTCACCGTTGTCCTTCCCGATCGTTGGGTAGGCCAAGCGCTAGAGATTGCCAAAGGAATTGCGCACGAAGCCTCTCTGGTTGATGCCGCCGTTATCGGGGGAGATCTCGCCAGGGGAAGTGAGTTATCGATTTCAATTACGGCGATCGGTTATGCCGAGAAACGGTTACTTCGTTCGAGTGCCAGAGTTGGAGATGCCGTAGTCATCTCCTCCATTCCAGGATGGTCGGCTGCTGGCTTATCAATGTTGAAATCTGGTACGAAACCAGTGCGCGATGTAGAGAAGCGCGCCGTTGCTGAACATAAAAGCCCCAGCATTGATTACAAGAAATATCGAGCAAATGTCGAGTATCTCAACTCGGCGATTGATGTGAGCGATGGTTTGGTCACCGATGCTGGACATCTGGCACGTGCAAGCAAGGTGAGTATCGATATCGATTCTAGATCTCTGGTATCTGCCGAACTGGCTTCGATAGGGGAGTCTGAAGATTGGATCCGCAACGGCGGCGAGGATCATGTTCTGCTTGGAACGACCTCAACTCCGGAGCTATGTAAGGGAATGGTTGTGATCGGCAGAGTCACTCAAAACTCAGATGGAAAAGTATTAATCGATGGGAAAGAGGTTCAAGAGGCCGGCTTTCACCATCAGTGGAATGAATAAAGCCGGAGAAAACTAAGAGTTAGCAGAAGACCTCTCTCCAGCACAACCAAACCACTATTTTCAGCGCACTTTGCTCGAAAATATGCGAAAAGCGAACTAGATTGAAGTTTTCTATTGCCGACTTATTGCTGACCATTTTGGAGACTGCTTCAGCTCTATTTAATTGGGCAAGAGAATGAGTGGAGTTACATATAAATCTGTTCGCTAATCTACAGTCCGCTCGCATTGGCCGCTCGGGCAACCCACCTTAGTTATTTACTTAGCCCGATAGGGTAGAACAGATTATGGACTTTCTGAAAAATCAAACGAACCGCTTCATAAATCATGAGCACGAGCGCCGCTGGTAGCAAATCAACACTTCTCTTCAAGAACCACGGTGTTGCATTTCTTAACA
>CAZGMF010000078.1:0-4371 GCA_964526795.1 uncultured Clavibacter sp. | reverse complement strand
CTTTTGGATCAACAGGCAGCGCGACATCTCGAGAGCTCCCTTGGCGCCGTTCTCCAAGGCAGAACCGTGATCGCTATTGCCCACAGACTTCAGAGCGCTCATGATGCGGATCTGATTGCCGTCATCGATGATGGTCGAATCTCTGAGTGGGGTTCTCACGATCAGCTGATTGCGGCCAATGGCGCCTACGCCCACCTCTGGCGATCGTGGCGAGATGAGAAATAGTTGCAGATGCAAATGTTTTGCAATAAACTCGCGCGGTGTCCATGGCAACTGAGAGTCGCTCGCTGCGCCAGCATCTCCGTTTCGAACGAGATGAGCGCGGCCCTATCGCTGCGATCCTGGGGACGGTAGCTCTTCTCCATCTCATCGGCTGGGGCCTTTTCATCCACTACAACTCCGACCCGAAATATCACGCCCTGACAGATTCCAAAGGAGCGCTGGTCTATGCCGGCGCTGGCGCACTTGCCTACTCATTCGGACTTCGCCATGCCTTCGATGCAGATCACATCGCCGCCATCGATGACACCACGCGATTGATGTTGGCCAAAGGTAAGAAACCTTTGGCAGTAGGACTTTTCTTCTCTCTCGGACATTCGACAATCGTCCTAGCACTCTCAGTCTTTCTGGCATTCGCTGCGCAAAAAGCGGTGAAATTCCAAGAAGGTTTCGCAGAGACTGGAAGCATCATTGGGACTTCGGTATCGGGTGTCTTCCTGTATCTCATTGGAATCCTCAACCTGGTCATCTTGGTCGGCATTATCGGCGTGTGGCGTAAAGCGAAGAGCGGTCAGTTCTCACATCAACATTTGGAGGAACTGCTCAATGATCGTGGTCTGGTGCGACGAATCTTCCGTGGCAAATTCAAGAACGGCTTCGATAAGTCGTGGCAGATCTACCCGGTCGGTGTTCTCTTCGGGCTCGGCTTTGATACCGCAACAGAGGTTGCAATCTTAGGTTTGTCTGCGACGGCTGCTATCGGAGTCGTTGGTGGAGCGCTACCGCCACTGGCGATCATTGCGCTTCCATTTATCTTTGCAGCAGGAATGTCGTTGATGGATGCCCTCGATGGGATATTCATGACCAAGGCCTATGGCTGGGCCTTCACATCGCCGCTCAAGAAGATTTACTACAACATCACCACAACATCGATATCAATCTTCGTGGCGCTCGTCATTGGGACAATCCAGATCATCAATGTCCTCGCGGAGAAGACCTCCATCGAAAAATATCAGCCATTTACAGCGATTTCGGCCATCGATCTTGGTGGAATCGGATTTTTCATCGTTGCCAGTTTCATCGCTGCGTGGCTTATTTCAGTGGCAATCTGGAAAGTAGGAAAATTCGAGAGTCGATATTCATCTGGAATTCGCGAGACTGAGCATATGCATACTGAATTACATATCAAGGATTAATTCCGGCTTAGTCGAGGAAAAAATCGAGCAAGAAATCTTTGGTGCCTGGCACAACGGCATACTTATCTAGATCAGTGACTCCTACCGAAGCCAGCACTTCATCATCGACGAAAAAGTTCCCCGAGCACTCTGCGCTCGCGCGATTGAGAATGACATAGGAGGCATCGGCCAAGATCTCCGGTTTGCGGCAAGCTGCCGTATCGATTCCAGGGATCATCTGCAAGGCAGCGGTGTCGATTGCAGTTCGCGGCCAGAGCGCGTTGACCGCTATGCCATCTCGCTTGAATTCTTCGGACATACCAAGAACGCACATGCTCATTCCATATTTCGCCATCGTGTAAGCAACATGGTTCTTAAACCATTTCGCCTTCATCGACAGTGGTGGCGAGAGTGTAAGTATGTGCGGATTGCGCCCTTGCTTCGCGCTCTCCTTTAGATGAGGTATCGCGGCCTGGGAGGTCAAGAACGTTCCTCGAACATTGACATCAAACATCAGATCGAATCTCTTCGCTGGGGTTGCCAAGGTTGGTGTGAGATTGATGGCGCTGGCATTGTTGATCAAGATATCCAGGCCACCAAAAGTCTCGACCGTCTGGGCAATCGCACCTGCGATCTGCTCCTCATCGCGAATATCGCATTGGATCGGAAGTGCCTCTCCCCCTGCTTGGCGAATCTCCTCTGCTGCTGTGTGAATCGTGCCCGGCAATTTTGGGTGTGGATCAGTCGTTTTAGCTGCAATGGCAATCCTGGCGCCATCTGCTGCAGCTCGAAGCGCGATCGCCAATCCAATCCCGCGCGATCCTCCGGTGATAAAGATGTTCTTACCTTTGAGTGACATCTATTTACCTTTCTTAGCCAAGAAATTCATGAACGCTTCACGTGCCTCATCTGATTGGAGCGCCATTTGGAAAAGTTCGCCTTCGGCTCTCATCACTGCTGTGACTTTGTCATGCAGTTCGCTCTTCAGTAGCGCTTTTGTTTGGATGATTGCGGATGGAGGTTGAGTTGCGATCCCCTCAGCGATCAAGCGCGCACTAGCGAGAGGGGTTTCAGATATTTCTGCAATCAATCCAACCTCAAGGGCGAATTCTGAATTGAAGCTCTCGCCGGTGAGGAAGACTTTTGCCGCTCTTTGGTATCCCACCAGACGCGGGAAGAGTAATGAAGAGCCTGCTTCGGGAACCAAACCCAGATTGACGAAGGGCATCGAGAATCGTGTCGTGGGTGAGGCAACAACGACATCACAATGAAAGAGCATTGTGGTGCCGATTCCGACAGCATTGCCTGAGATCGCGGCGATAAGGGGCTTGGAGAAATTATGAATCTGCTCGAGAAAGTTCATGACTGGAGAGCCTGGTTCCAATGGTGGAGCATTGAGAAAATCAAAGAGGTCATTCCCACTGGTGAAATGTTGGCTTGAAGAAGTGATGATGACAGCGCGGATTGCGAAATCGCCATTTGCTTCTGCAAGTGCTTCTGCAAGCGTTTGGTACATCTCACGCGTAATAGCGTTCTGCTTCTCAGGGCGATTGAGCGTGAGGGTTAGAATTGGGCCATCGACCTCGCGCAAGATTTCCGCCATACGGAAATCTTATCGGGCTTAACACGGGAGAGTTATGGAACGTCTGACCATTCTCACTCGAGACTTAACGCCATTTGAACATTTGGTGGCTCAGCATCTCTGTGACGGTCTCTCCAATGCTGCCATTGCGAAGGAAACTTCTCACTCTGAAAAGGTCATCGAGAACACGGTCTCTCGAATGGCAAAAGCTCTTGGCGTCTCATCTGGGCCAGATATAAATCTACGAGTACTTATTGCCCTTGCGTATCGCGCACACTTCGGGGATGGGGCTTTCGAAAAATTGAAAGTTCCGTGCAAGCATCTGGCAATCGGACCCGACGGAACCGCTGTCTGCACTCTTCATATTGATTAAATATTCATAATTCTGAATAGTGGAAAGTCTCGTATTTCACAGGAAAATACATTCTTTTGAGTGTTGCCACTCGTTAGATATTTGTGAGGTGCTAGCACTCACAATTGCGACCCTGGATGCCGAAATTTGATGTTTCATTTACGAAGCGAGTTCTACTGGGGATCTCACTGACAGAAAGCAGAAATTATGAAACGTCGCACTATCGATCGAATTGTCAGCCTTATTGGCCTTGGAATTTCACTTTTTCTCTTCATCGCAGCAGCGCTATTAAATTGGGGTTACACCTTCGCCGATCAGGCGGTCAGCGAACAACTCGCCGCCCAAAAGATTATGTTCCCCGCATCAGATGGCGATAGCTTCAAAGCGTTACCTCCAGAGGATCAAAGTGCTATTTCACCTTTTGCAGGAATGAAATTGACAACGGGCGAACAAGCGAAGGCCTATGCCGATCACTACATCGGAGTTCACGTCAAAGGAATCGCTGGAGGCAAAACTTACAGTGAGGTCAGTGGTGCGGCTCTTGCGGCATCGGCGGCATCGAAGGCCGACCCAACGAATGCAGAGTTGGCAACTCAAGCTGCAACATTGATGGGTCAGCGTCAAACATTGTTCATGGGCGAGACCCTGCGAGGACTCCTTGGTTATGCCTACGCTTTCTGGCAAGTCGGTCAGATTGCGATGTATGCATCGTGGGCCGCGATTGCTGGAGGAATCATCATGTTCATTCTTGCGATGTTGGGATTCATGCATCTCCGTCGCACCCCAGACAGTGTGACGGTCTAAATCCTTCACATCGCGTGAAGGATTGGAAGAAGGCCCCCTTGGGAGTTACCTGAGGGGGCCTTCGGTCTTTCTAATTTTTTGAAATCAACGCTCGCGCTTGCCGGCAATAAATTCTTGGGTGCGATTGTGCGCCTCTTCATCAGAGTATTGCTCCGGTGGAGATTTCATAAAGTAGCTTGAAGGTGAAAGTAGAGGTCCGCCGATTTTTCGGTCCAGCGCTAGCTTTGCGCAACGAACTG
>CAZGMF010000077.1:0-4449 GCA_964526795.1 uncultured Clavibacter sp. | reverse complement strand
AATGGTGCTGCAGGATCAGAGATCATTCCGCGATTGATGGCCACCATCCCTGAATCGATAGCTTCCGAAACACGAATTGCTCGTCCTAATTCACCTGAATAGACATAGCTGATTAATCCGAAGTCACTGTCGTTTGCAAGGGAAATTGCCTCTTCATCGCTTTCGAAAGTGACAATCGGAGCAACAGGGCCAAATACTTCGTGCTTAAGAATCTCATTTGAACTATCAACGCTGAGAACTGTTGGCGGATAGAAAGCCCCTTTACCCTCTGGAAGTACTCCGCCGGTTTCAACTTTTGCGCCACTCTTTACAGAGGCTTCTACAAGTTGGGAAATCTTGTCTCGCTCTTTGATGGAAACACTTGCCCCGAGTTGAGCCCCGGGCTCTCTCCCCGCAGCCATCTTTAGTCCGGCCATGGCTTGCGCGAATTTCGTCGTGAATTCCTTGGCGATATTCTTATGAACAAAAATTCGATTCGCGGCCGTGCAAGCCGCTCCACCATTGCGCATCTTTGCCAGCATCAATCCTTTGACTGCTTCATCAACATTGGCATCATCCAGAACAACAAATGGTGCATTTCCGCCTAGCTCCATTGAGCAGCGAATCACTCGATCTGATGCCTCCTTCAACAGGATTCGTCCGACTTCAGTCGAGCCGGTAAAAGATAAGTTCATAACTCGCGGATCGTGAAGCATACGACTGACCATAGGTCCCGCCGGAGTCGGCATCACTACGTTGACCACACCTTTAGGGACTCCAGCCCGCTCCAGAATATCGACGATTGCCAAAGCTGTCAGGGGAGTCTCTATTGCTGGCTTCAAAATCACAGTACATCCAGCACCGATCGCTGGGCCGATTTTTCTAGTTGCCATACCAGCAGGAAAATTCCACGGCGTAATGAGAAGTGAAACGCCTATGGGTTGGTGGGTAACAAGAATCCTTTTGTCTCCACTTGGTGCTTTGCGAAAATCGCCTTGCACTCGAACTGTCTCTTCCGAGAACCAGCGGAAAAATTCAGCGGCATAGAGAATCTCGCCCCTGGCATCCGAGAGAACTTTGCCATTTTCTCGCGAAACTAATTCTGCGAGAGAATCAGCCTCCGAAACCATGATCTCAAATGCTTTTCGCAATATCTCCGCTCGATATCGCGGAGCGGTTTTAGCCCACTCTGGAAAAGCACGAAATGCCGCATCGACTGCGGCGTCACACTCTTTCTCACCAGCGATTTCTATTTCTGCAATTACACTCTCATCGCTCGGATCAAAGACTGGCAAAGTCTTGATGCCCTTCATCCATTTGCCATCGATATAAAGCTCAGTTCGCAGCGACATAGGCAGAGCATACGCGCGTCTTACCAAGGCGTAGAATTAGCAACTACCGTGGCCAAATCGTGGACTGATAACGCGCCTTCTCCAAAGGCTTTAGTAGAGCACCAACATTTACCTGATCCACTCTCCTACCGAATCAAGAAATTCTTCCTTGGTAATCCCCTCAATCGCCATACATTGAGCCATCAGAGACTTGATAAACGGTACGCACTTGGCGTTCTCTCTTCAGATTGCATCTCATCTTCTGCGTACGGTTCAGAGCAAATCTTGGTGGCTCTCCTTCCCGCTTTCGGACTTGCAGCATACGTAATTTTAATGCCGATGACATTTGTCGTCCTCGCCGTCCTCACGATAATCACTCTTTCGTACCGAAATGTCATCTCGGTTTATACCCAATTCGGTGGCGCTTATATAGTCGCTCGAGATAACTTCGGTCCAATCACTGCTCAAATTGCAGCCGTTGCGCTCATTCTCGACTACATCGTTACTCTCGCGATTCAAACAGCTGCTGGAGTCGCGGCGATCATCTCTACTTTCCCGGAACTCTCACAGCTCAAGATTGAAATGTGCCTCGTTGTCATTGTTCTTCTCGCCTACGGAAATCTTCGAGGGGTAAAGGAAGCGGGTCGAGCATTTGCACTTCCTACTTATCTTTTCGCCGGTTCGATGTTCGTTGTTTTTGCAATCGGTATCTATCGCGAATTGACTACAGGGCTGCCGACTCTCGATCCAACCGTGGCAGGAGCGATTGAGATCGGCACAGATCAAGGACTTCTCAGTGCCGCCGCCATCTTTCTCCTCCTTCGCGCCTTCGCAAACGGTGGATCATCACTGACTGGACTTGAAGCTATTGCGGATGGCGTAGGACTCTTTAAGTCCCCCGAACACGTCAATGCCCGCCGAACTTTGGTGATGATGTCTTTGATGCTTGGCTCTCTAGTGTTAGGGGTCTCCTATTTTGCGCACAAAATCCTTGCAGTCCCGTATGAGAATGAAGTCCCAACGGTCATTTCTCAAGTTGCATCGACAATTCTTGGCGATGGAACAGCAGGTAAAGCATTCTTCATTGTTGTTCAGCTTGCAACAACTTTGATTCTCTTTACCGGTGCCAACACAACTTTCAGCGCGTTCCCAATCGTCGTAAATTACGCTGCGAAAGATGGCTACCTTCCTCGATGGTTAACAAAGCGAGGTCATCGCTTGAATTTCTCTAACGGAATCATCGTTCTCTCTTCTGCTGCGCTTGTACTCGTTCTTCTGACTCAGGCTTCTGTTTCCTACCTCGTTGCCCTCTATGCTCTTGGAGTTTTTACTGCTTTCACAATCTCTGGATTGGGGATGGCAAAGCACAACCTCAATCACAAAGAAAAAGGCTGGCAAGGAAAGTTCATCATCAATGGCATCGCTGGCTCAGTCGCACTTATTATCGTCATTATCTTTGCGATAGTTAAGTTCTCCGAGGGAGCATGGTTGATTCTTCTTCTCGCTCCCATTCTTGTTATTTCTTTTATTCGACTTCACCGCAGGTATCAAGCTGAACAGAACGTGCTTTCGATTCGAAAAGAGCAAGAACGAGCTACTTCTATATCTAGGCACGATGTCACAGTCCTTGTTGATTCAGTGGACTTGGCCACTGTTGGAACAATTCGATATGCCCGAAGTTTGAATCCCCGAACTCTGCACGCAGTTCATTTCGTCCTTGATGACCAAAAGGCTGAGCAGATCCGCCAGCGATGGATGACTAACCACGCCCTTGATGACGTTCCGATCGAATTCATCGATTGTCCAGATCGCAGGCTCCCTAATGCTGCCTTGGATTACTCGATTCGAATCACCACTAATCCTGATGTCGAACTTACGCTTCTTCTACCTCGACGCGCATATCGCGGATTTCTCGGCCGACTGCTCCACGATCAGACAGCTGAAGAAATTGCACGCCCTATCTCTCAACTACCCCGTGTCGTAGCGACGATTGTGCCATTCGATATCGACAAACTTCTTTCCGGAGAACTTCCGAAAGTAGACACTGCAGAAATGGCTCCGAAAGTTGATCCTATTTCTCTGCCGGTTCGAGCCAAGAGCACTTGGCAATCAAATCGAACCGAAGTGAGCCATTATCAAGAAGATGTCTCAAAGATCGGAAAGATTTCTTGGCGAAAACGGGCCAACGTTCTCGGTCGCGTGACTGCAATTCGCCCTGCTTCGATGAATAACGCCCCGACTCTCGAAGTTGAAATCTGGGATGAGACTGGCGGTGTGACACTTCAATTCCTCGGACGTCGCGAGATAGCGGGACTTGAAGTTGGGTCATTACTAAGCGCCGAAGGCATGGTCGGTGAGCGCGAAGGTTCACTGACTATTTTGAACCCTTCCTATGAGATTAGAAGTTAAACGTCTCGTCGTCATTCCGACCTATAACGAGGCGGATAACGTCGGTGTGCTCATTCCGCGACTCTTTAAACATATTCCAGGCATATCAATTCTTGTCGTTGATGATGGTTCCCCAGATGGAACTGCTGCGAAGTGCCGGGAAATGCAGGATGGTTATTCAAACCTTTTCATCGAATCGCGTCCCGAAAAATCAGGGTTAGGTAGTGCATATCGATTTGGTTTTACTTGGGGACTTAATCGAGGTTTCCAAGAGTTGGTGGAAATGGATGCTGATATGTCGCACCGAGTTCGAGATTTGGCAGCCATGATCAAAGCAAAAGAGTCCAATCCTTCGTCTGGCCTCATCATCGGAAGTCGTTGGATCAAAGGTGGCTCAACTATTAATTGGCCTTTGAAGCGCCAACTCCTTTCCCGCGTTGCCAACCTCTATGTTCGAATGATGCTGGGAATGGGTGTGAGTGATTCGACTGCAGGCTTCCGTATTTATTCGGCTGAAATCTTACGGAAGATTGACCTGACAGCAATCAAAAGCGAAGGTTACTCATTTCAAATCGAGATGACTCGCGCCGCAAAACTTGCTGGCGCAAAGATCATTGAAGTTCCCATCACTTTCCGCGAACGAGAAAGTGGCGTGAGCAAGATGTCACAAGCAATCGTCAAAGAAGCGATGATTCGAGTGACAATCTGGGGCTTCAAGCGCTTCTTGCGTTTGACGTGATATTCCCTTTCA
>CAZGMF010000076.1:0-4481 GCA_964526795.1 uncultured Clavibacter sp. | reverse complement strand
CCGTGTTTGGGGACATACCGGAGCCGTACAAGTGGGAGGAGCTGCTCAATTTTAAAGAAGAGGCGGATCCGACTACGCTGCTCGGCAAGCGGTGGATCTGCCGGGGTGGGTCGTCGTTGTGGGTGGGATCCAGCGGGCTGGGCAAGTCTGTCCTGTGCCTACAGGCCGCCATCACCTGGGCGGTTGGCAGGTCGTTTTTTGGCATCACGCCAAAGGGGGACGGATTGCGCAGCCTGATCGTCCAAGCCGAAAACGACGAGGGGGACGTGGCTGAGGCGGTGCAGGGGGTGGTTAAAGCAATGAACCTGACGCCGGAGGAGATGGCCATGGTCATGGCCAACGTGCTGATTGTCCGCGACTGCACAAGCACCGGCGACACGTTTGTTGACCGGGCAAGGCGGCTGGCCGAGAAGCATAAGCCGGATCTGTTTTGGGTGGATCCACTGCTGGCCTTTATTGGCGGCGACCTATCCAACCAGGAGACGGCCGGCGGGTTTTTGCGTAACCGCCTAAATCCTTTGGCCTTGGCGGGCAAGTTTGCGTGGATGCTGATCCACCACACGCCCAAGCCGTTACGCGAGGGCGCGGGCTACCAAGGCCACGACAAGGCCTACAGTGGGTTTGGGTCAAGCGAGCTGACCAACTGGGCTCGTGCAGTCATTACACTGGCTCCGGCCGGACAGGACGAGGAGGGCACGCACGTGTACCGGCTGGAAGTAAGCAAGCGTGGCAAAAGGTCGGGACTGCAATCAGGCGTTAAGCCGGGCGAAATTTGCGCCACAAAGGCCGCTGTACAGCCGTTTGTGCATTTGCGGCACTCTGACCATGGGCTGGCGTGGATTGAGGCAGGGCAGCCCAGCAAAAAGAAGCCAGGGCCGGAGGCCATGCAGGCGGACTTTACCAAGTATAGGGATTACCCGTGCGCCAGGAAGGCGCTTGAGGAGTGGGTGGTTAAGGAGACGGGCGGATCCAAGCCGACTGCTGAACGTTTGGTCACAAAAGCACTGAATAATGGCATTCTTAAGAAACAGGACAACGGCACCTACGTTTTGGATGTCAAAACCGATGACCCCTTTTAACCATCAAATTAACTTGATGGTACCATCAAGATCGGTTGACGGCTCAACCCTCAAGATCCCCCCTTTAAGGGGGATCTTGATGGTGACGTCTGAAAACTCAAAACATCTTGATGGTTTCGGGCTATGATTGACCAAGAATTGATCGAGCGTTTGCCGTCCAACGATACTCACCCGTCTATGCGGATAGACAGCCTGCGGGATCTGGTAAAAGAAGCCTTTTCGACCATTACGGTTACGACCTGCGGGGTCACCAATACGGTGCTGGTGATCGACTACCTCATGGCCAAGGCCCCGGAGCACCCGTCCATGCAGCAGATGACGGACACGCTGGACCAGGCGGTGCTGTCCATCGTGCTGAACCGCAGCACGGAAAGCATGACCAACGTGGCCAAGCGGTTTGGCATTACCAAGCAGGCGGTCAGCAAGAAGGCCTTGGACGTGGCGGACCGGCTGGGCATCCGGTTTCGGTCAGCCAAGTCAGAGAAGGCACGCAAATCTTACGAACAGAGAGCACGGGCACATCACGACAAGCGCAGGCGTGAGACACCCAAATTCAACCTATCTGCGCTGACTAAAGGACTAAAGAAATGCAAACCCTCAAAGCGGTAATCAAAGAACTAAACAAGAAGCGGGAGGACGCGCTTGCCCAAGTGGGTGAGGTGATTGGCCTGGCAGCCAAGGCGGGGCAGATCATCGGCCAAGCCAGATCAGACGGCGATGACGTGGCCAAGATGATTGAGCAGGCCGGTATAACCGACGAGCAGGCCAAGCGATACGAGCGCGTGGCCGCTCATCAACACAGGCTGGGGAGCGGTGAGGCTGGGGTAATTAGGCAGCTTTACCTTTGGACCGGCATATCCCCGGACCCGATTACCACCAGCGAGCCGAGCGAGCCCAAGCCGTTTCTTGCGCCTGTGATCCGCGTGGCGCAGTGGGTGGCCAACCGTGGCCTGCGCTACATCAAGGCAGATGAGGACCTGCGCAAGCAGTTCCTGCGCGAAGCCAAGCCGATTGTGGACGCGTATGAGGAGCTGAGTAATTGAAAAAATTTCAAAAGGAATCTTTTGTTTTTTTGCAACTGCCCGCGCGGTCAAAGACCTGCGCAGTTTTCTTGTGTTTTTTTGAAAAATAATTAAGTGCCATGGCTCGCCTTCGAAACTTTGACGTTGAAAGGGCTGTCCGCGAGAGCGGGCAGTCCCGGCGCACAGTTTATCGGAATAAAAAATCCGTCGCGGCCCAGCCTCTTGTTAGTGCAAGGGGCGGGGGGCTTGATGTTGAAATTAAAAGACTTGAGGATCTGGCCGCCAGCCTTGGAGAAAGCGCAAAAGACGGCACTAGGCCGGACAGATCCGAGCTGATTGCCAACTACACCAAGGTCGTCGAGGCCTTGCGCCGGATGAAAGGCGACCGCCCGGACATCGACAAGGCCGAGGGCACCATGGTCAGCGTGGACGAGGCCGACAAGATACTGACGGCTCGGGACAACGCGCTTATTCCGCTTCTTAAAGGAATGGCCAAGCGGCTAGCCCCCATCTGCGGCAACCGCCCGGCGGCAGAGGTAGAGAGCGAAATTGAGAACGAGGTTGGGCAGATTATGCGGCAGGTCGAGGCCGCGCTGTGACCAGGGCGCAAACAGAGCTGCGCCGACGAGCCAAGACTCGCTGGCACTATCAAAAGCCACCGAGCGTTATCGAGTGGGCGGAGCAAAACATCTATCTGGACGGCCGGCTGACCGCTCGGCCCGGTCTTTATAGCACCACCTACACGCCCTACGTGCGAGGCGTGCTCGAGGCCCTGGCGGATCCAGGCGTTCACACCGTCACGCTTTGCTGGGGCAGCCAAACCGGGAAGACGCTAACGCTGGCGGTCTGGCTGGCATACCGGATCGCCAACGACCCAGCTCCGGCCCTGCTCGTTATGCCAAACGCCGACCTTGCCAGAAGCTACAGCGAGACGCGGCTGACCCCGATCTTCGAGAAGTGCAGGCCGGTTCGGGCCGTGTTCCCCCGCGACAGTGACGACTACAAAAATCTTGAAATGCAGTTTACCACCATGACCCTTTCCCTGGTGGGCAGCAACAGCCCCGCCAATCTTAGCTCAAGACCGATCTGTATTGGTGTGCTGGACGAGCTGGATTCCTTTGCTCCGGCCGACGACAAAAACGCCAGCGCCTACAGCCTGGCGCTTGAGCGGACAAAGTCCTTTCCGCAGCGAAAGCATGTCCTGACCAGCACGCCTACGCTGGCCACTGGAGACATATGGCAAAACTTTATAGCCGGAACTCAGGAACTTTTCCACGTGCCTTGCCATGCTTGCGGACACATGCAGCCGATGGAGTTTGCGCAAATGCGGTGGGACCAGGAAGCGCGGCTTCCCGACGGTAAGTGGGATCTGCGTTGCGTATCGGAATCAGCTCACTACGAGTGCGAATCCTGTAAGGCAAAATGGGGCGAGGGGAACCGCAGAAAATCCGTTGAGCAGGGCAAGTGGGTGCCCGGCAATCCTGGGGCCGAGGCCGGCCGGCGCAGCATGCGTCTTCCGTCATGGTACAGCCCGACCGTCACCTTTGCCGACGTATGTAAAAAATTTCTAACCGAAAAACATTATCTGCACGGTCTGCAAGGGTGGGTCAATGGATGGGCCGCACAGCCGTGGGACGATCAGTTTGACGATGACGCGAGCGTTGAAATCCCAGTCGGCAGCTTTGCCAAAAAGCAGGACTGGTCGCAGGAGCACCTGAAACTTGCCGCCATTGACCGACAGATTGACGGCTACTGGTTCGTCATCCGGGCATTTATGCCAGATGGATCCAGCCGGCTTTGGGACGAAGGGCACGCCAGAACCATTGAGGATTTGGCCAATCATTTCGACGCTCAGGGCGTCCGGCCCGATCACGTCTGCATGGATTCAGGATACGAGACGCAAGACAGCTACCGCATTTGCGCCCGTTACCGATGGACGGCAATCAAGGGGGAGGAGCGGGCCAATTATTTCATAGAGACGCCGCGCGGCCGAATAAAGTCCGTGCATAGCTCCCCGCAGCCAACAGACGCCGGTTGTATGCTGATTTTGCTGAGCTCGCCCGGATGCCAGGACCTGCTGGCGTGGTTAAGGCGCGGGCAGGGGCCCATGTGGGAGATTCCGCACGACGTCAGCCCGCAGTACCGCGAGCACATGTCATCACATAAAAAAGTTCATCGGATTAATCGTAAGACTGGCCGAGATCTTTACGAATGGGTGCGCATCAAGCAGCGCCAAGACCACTTGTACGATTGCGAAACCTATCTGGCTGGCTGGGCTGTGTACGGAAAAATCATCACGCCAACCGCGGCCGAGGAAACTAATTTCGCCCCTGCTGGCGCTGCTGCTCAATAAAGCGGTTCTGCTCCTCTAGGTTGCGCA
>CAZGMF010000075.1:0-4496 GCA_964526795.1 uncultured Clavibacter sp. | reverse complement strand
TGGAGGTCATTATGGCGATTATTATCAATGATACGAGTGCTCGGGCACAATATACGGCAACGTCTGGTCAGACGGTGTTTTCTGTGCCGTTCGAGTTTTTCTCAAATGCCGACCTCAAAGTTTATATTAACGAAACACTCAAGACCCTGACCACTCATTATACGGTCACGGGTGCTGGTGTGACTGGTGGCGGTTCAATTACCCTGACATCGGGTGCGACAGCGGGACAGGTCGTGACCATTGTCCGTGATATTCCGGTTTCGCGTGTAACCGACTTCCCTCTTTCTGGCCCATTTGTTGTTGATGATCTCAATACAGAATTGGATCGCCTTACTGCAATTGCGCAGCAGCTTGAAACAAAATTATCAAGAACTGTTAGAATTGACGATTTTGACCTTCCCAATACATTTCAGGTTTTACCATCAAAAACATTAAGAGCTAATAAAGTTTTTGGCTTTGATTCTAATGGTAATCCGTCTGCTCCATTGACTATTACCGAAATTTCTAATGCCCAGACCTATGCGACTAATGCGGCTAGTTCGGCTTCGGCGGCAGTATCTAGCGCGTCTTCCGCCTCATCTTCTGCTTCGTCGGCCTCATCTTCTGCTTCGTCGGCCTCATCTAGCGCATCTTCGGCCTCGTCGTCGGCTAGTTCAGCATCATCCTCGGCCAGTTCTGCCAGTTCATCGGCAAGCACGGCTTCGACGGCTGCCAGCAACGCATCGACTTCAGCCAGTAATGCGGCGAGTTCTGCAAGCAGCGCATCTACGTCAGCCAGCAATGCGGCTTCTTCGGCTTCAGCGGCCTCTACATCGGCTTCTAACGCGGCGGCAGCCCAGACAGCGGCAGAGGCAGCAAGAGACCAGACGCTGACGGCTTTTGACAATTTTGACGACCGTTACCTCGGGACGAAGACGTCTGATCCGACGCTCGACAATGACGGTAATGCCTTGGTTGCTGGGGCCTTATACTTCAATTCCGTCTCTGGAATTATGAAAGTTTACACTGGCTCGGCATGGGTAGCGGCATACGTCAGTGGCACAGGGTTTGTGGCTCAAGACAGTGCTACTGGATCGGCCTATATCCCGACAGGAACGACAGCACAGCGGCCTAGCCCTGCTACTGGTTACTTCCGCTTCAATACGACCTTAAGCCAATTTGAAGGCTACAACGGCACAGCTTGGGGCTCTATCGGCGGTGGTGCTACAGGCGGTGGGACTGACAGTGTATTCTTCCAGAATGGACAAACGGTCAACACAAGTTATAGCATCCCTGCCAATACAAACGCCGGATCATTTGGACCAATAACGATTGGTTCCTCGGCTACAGTAACTATTCCCTCATCTTCTAACTGGGTGATTGTCTAATGGGTAACGTAACACTTAACGGCTCGACATCTGGTTCGATCACGCTTTCACCGCCAGCGGTAGCGGGGACGAATACGATCACATTACCCGCTTCTACTGGAACATTAAATGTTGTTTCGGTTGTGTCGAATCCAACAGTTACTATTTATACGTCAGGTTCAGGCACATATACTGTTCCATCAGGCGTAAAATGGTTGCGTGTCCGTATGGTTGGCGCTGGCGGTGGAGGCGGCGGTTCAAGCACTGGATCATCAGGCGGGACAGGCGGCACAGGTGGTAATACAACTTTTGGATCATCTCTTCTTACGGCAAATGGTGGAAGTGGTGGTGGTCAATCAGGTGTTGGCGGTGCAGGAGCGGGAGGCACTGCGACGGGTGGTGATATAAATTTTTCTGGGGCTTATGGAAGCGCAGTTACAACGGCTGCGGCTGCCACTAATGCAGGCGGCAATGGTGGATCATCATTTTTTGGTGGTGCTGGTTTTGGTGGAATATCGCAAGGCGGCGGCTCTGGTTTGACTAATTCTGGTTCTGGTGGCGGTGGTGCAGGAAACGTGTCAAGCGGAAACAATGCTGGATATGGTGGTGGTGCGGGTGGTTATTTGGAAAAAATAATTTCTAGTCCGTCAGCAACTTACTCTTATTCAGTTGGCACGGCAGGAACAGCGGGAGCTGCGGGAACTGGTGGATACGCAGGCGGCGCTGGCGCTGGCGGTATTATCATCATTGAAGAATACTATAACTCTTGAGGTGATTTATGCCATTACGCACCAACATTATCTCTGAGCCATCATCGGCAATCAATAACATTACATTGGATACCATCGGTAACGTAACCTCTGGCGGCACGGCTGTCATGTCATCGCCATACACGATGCGGAATAAGATCATCAATGGCGCGATGGTCATAGATCAGCGTAATGCGGGGGCGAGTGTTACGCCAACCTATGATACTTTTTATAATATTGACAGATGGTCTGCTCATCTTTCTCAAAGTAGCAAATTCAGCGTTCAACAAGTTTCGGATGGTCCTTCAGGCTTTCAAAAAAGCCTTAAAGTTACATCTTTATCTGCATATTCTGTTCTTGCCGCAGATTATTTTACGATAGAACAAGTGGTTGAAGGATTTAACGGTGCAGACCTTGCATGGGGAACCGCAAGCGCTTTAACAGTTACACTTTCTTTCTGGGTCAAATCTAGCCTTACAGGGACGTTTGGTGGAGCATTTGTAAATTATTCCGCTGGTTCTTATGCAAATACATTTAGCTATACAATTAATGCTGCAAATACTTGGGAATACAAAACTGTTACAGTCACTGGCGCTACAGGAAGCTCTTGGAATTCAACCAATAGCGGATTTTTATCTTTGTGTTTTACAATAGGATCGGGTTCAAATTACCAGACAGCCGCTGGAAGTTGGGGTTCTGTAACAGGAAGAACAGTTCCTAGCGCTGTAAATGTTGTTTCAACAAATGGCGCAACATGGCAAGTTACAGGCGTTCAGTTAGAACGCGGCACTGTCGCTACACCATTTGAATATCGCAACTATCAGCAAGAGTTGGCGATGTGTCAAAGATACTTCCAGAAGAGTTATGGTATAGGCACTGCAGTTGGCTCAGCCACATCAGAAGGAAGAACTTATTTTATTCTTGGCACCGATACAACAGCAAGGAATAAAGGTGGCGCTGCATACTTTAGAGTATCAATGAGAGCAAACCCAACTGTAACTATGTATAATGAATCTGGAGCAACCGGAAATTTTACCAATCCGGCAGCTGCAGCAAATTTTGTTGGGACTTCAACGGAATTATTTAATGCATATGCAGTAAGCACCACAGTTTCAGAAGTCACTGGTTCTTGGACAGCGTCTGCGGAGTTATGATTATGTATAACAATGCAAAATATTCAACTTATAACGGCGTAAATAACGGTATTATAGTTGAAATCAACGGTTTGACTAGCTTTGTCCCACTAGATGAAGCCAACACTGATTACGCAAATCTTATGGCCCTCGTCGCTGAAGGCAAACTGACAATAGCGCCAGCTAACGCTGAAGGAGCAGAATAATGCCATTAACTCTCTCAGGAAATACTGGTATCGCTGGTGTTGACGGCTCTGCCAGTGTGCCATCAGTCCAAGGTAGTGATACCAACACAGGTATATTTTACCCAGCCGCAGATACCGTTGGTGTATCTACTGGTGGTAGTGAGCGTATGCGCGTTGACTCCAGCGGCAACGTAGGGATTGGGACGAGTTCGCCTTCTACGTATGGGAATCTTGTTGTTAATTTTTCTGGTAGCTCTAAAATTGTTGCGCGTGAAAGCACTACTGGAAATCAAGCAATTTTGTACGCAGATGGCGGCGCTGCTTTTTCTGGTGCAGTAAGTAACATCCCGTACCTGTTCCTTACCAATAACACAGAACGCGCACGTATCGACACCAGCGGCAATCTGCTGGTGGGGACGACGGGGCTAGTTGCGAAACTTAATGTTGTTGCATCATCACTTGTTTCCGCTGGATACAACACTTATTTCAGAAATACTTGGTCGGGCGATGTTGGTTATCCTGCTTTATATGTAGCAAAATATGATAACAACACGACCACTTCTCAAATATTTATGCGTTTTTCGGTGAACAATGAATCTACCGCTTCAGGTCAAATAAATGCAAACGGCGCTAATTCTGCTGCATTTGGATCATTTTCTGATGAGCGGTTAAAAGAAAACATTGTTAACTTGCCATCGCAACTTGAAAACATTTGCTCTCTTCGTCCGGTTGAGTTTGATTACAAAGACGGAAGCGGTCATCAAATTGGTTTTGTTGCTCAAGAGATGCAGGAAATTTATCCAGATGTTGTGGGGGTCGGAGCAGACGATATGCTTACGATTACTGGATGGTCAAAAACAGAAGCACGTCTTGTAAAAGCCATCCAAGAACTTTCAGCTAAGGTTGACGCGCAAGCCGCAGAAATCGCAGCACTAAAAGCTAACGCTCCAGCATAGTAATAGGAGGCACTTATGTCAGATGATCTCAACCAACAAATCGGACGGCTAGAGGCTCAGGTTGAGAATTTGCATCGTGATATGGCTGAGGTAAAGGCTGAACTTAAATCTATTTCAGCTGCCGTTA
>CAZGMF010000074.1:0-4535 GCA_964526795.1 uncultured Clavibacter sp. | reverse complement strand
GAAGGAAGAGGATAGTGACAGCGTCATACCCCACAACGGTCAAGTCGTTTACCACAAAGGTAGACTTCACAGACACCGTTCTTGCTGCGCACGTAAATAGCCTTCAAGAAGAAGTAGTTGCCCTACAAGTAGAACTTGGAACAGATGTAGCAGTAGGTTCTGGTTGGGTCGGAGTTTTCGACCAAGTTACCAGTAATTGGAATACTCTAAAAGACCGCCTTGCAAATATGGAATATGGAATTCAGGATGCTCTTGATGCAAGTCTTCCTACTGGAGGAACTACGGGTCAAGTTTTGACTAAAACTTCAAGTTCAAACTACGCAGTATCGTGGCAAACTATAAACGCTTTACCTTCTCAATCAGGTAACAATGGAAAGTACTTAACAACAAATGGAACAACTGCTAGTTGGGCAACCTTGTCTTTCCCTACAGGAATCGATAATATTAGTCAATTCTTACTTGCTGGCTGTTAAGGAGTAATGCCTCGTGGCAAAGTACGGTTCATTTGCGTATGGAACAGCAACGTATGGTTTACAGCCACGTCTTGCGTATTCCGTACAACCAATGTCTCTTACGGTTTTAGACTTTGATAAAACTTATGTGCAATGGCAAACACCAACAGGTGATTTTACAAGAATTCGTTTGGTAAGAAGTCAAGCAGGATACCCAGAAAATGCTGAAGACGGAATAATTGTTTGGGATGAAGAAGCAACAGAGGGAAATGTTTCAAGAGAAGATTTCATAGACCCCGATGATGGAAGCAATCTTCCTAATATTGAAAGTGGTCGTCAAGTCTATTACAGGATGTTCTTACTTGTAGATGCGGGATATTGGGTTGTTGCTGGAAACATAGCGGACATCGTTCCTTCAAATCATCAAGTTCAAAAAAAACTTATGGAAATTATTCCAAGAGTTTATACAAGCAATGTTCAAAGTCCTATCGGAGTAGTTGACCCTACTTCAACTTTGTATGGATTTATGGACGGGTTCTCCTTCACACATGAACAGATGTTGACACAAACAGACCTGGCTAAACCAAATCATGCTGCAGACAAAACTCCATCATCTTTACTACCAATTGAGACCTTAAATGTTGGGTTAGATTACGAACCTAACATCCCTATTAGAAGTCAAAAGAAGTTAGTTCGTGAAGCAATCTATATGTATAACCATAAAGGGTTAAAGACTGGTTTAGAAACTTATATAGAGGCTCTCACTGGCTATGCTCCTATCATTACGGTTTCTACAAACCTATTTTTAACCGCTCAAGATTCTACTTTTTATAATTCGATTGGTAATTGGCAAGTTAATACTTGTACATTGGCGGCTAGTACAGAACAAGTTCCAGCGTCATCAACAAAAGTAATAGATACTTCTTACACTGGAAAAGTAATTGCAACAGGCGCTGCCTACATAACTCTTGGTGAAGACTCACCTATAACAAAAGGTATTCCAGTAAATCAAAGCACGCAATACACATTTGGATTCAAAGCAAAGTCTCCTACAAGTGCGGGTACAGTTACTATCACAGCAAAGTGGTACAACAAAGACGGTGTATTCATCAGTTCTTCCTCTTCAACAGCGTTATCTGCAAACAATACTTGGCAAAGCAAATGGACTACAGCAACATCACCAGCAAACACCAAATATGTTACTTTTGTGGTTAACTTTAGCGCTGCTGGAACTTATTACATAGACCAGTTTGATATTCATGCAGGAAACTCTAATACTTTTGACGAAGCACGAGCAATAAATGTTTACTTAAACCCTAATAAATCAAACTATATAAAGAACCCATCCTTTGAAACTAATACTAACCAATGGACAGTCACAGCATCAAGCAATGTGCTTAGTACAAGCGTTCCTTTAAGTGTTCTCTCTGGTTTAAAGTCATTAAAAGTTGGGTTAAACACAGGAGCAACACTGGCAACCACTACTGGAACTGTTGGTGTAACCGAAAAGTATTTTACAGCGTCGTTCTATGCTAAGTCCGATACAGCAATTACTAACGGTCTTACTATAACCCTTACTCCAAAAGACGGTGGAGTCCCAATAACAGGCACTCAAGTAGTAAGTGTCAATTCCTTGTCAACAAATTGGCAACGATATTCTGTAACAACGTATGTAGATGCGGATGCAGTGGCAACAGCCCTTACCTTTACACTGACTGCTCAGGTATCTACCTCATCTGGAAACTTTGCTTACATCGACAATGTTCAACTAGAAGCCTCTCCTGTCACAACCGACCCATTCGATGGGAATTTGTCTTCTCAGTTCGGTGTGGTGTGGGAAGGAACGGCTAATGAGTCAACCTCTCATATGTACTATGGAAAATTACTAAAAGTACCTCGTCTATCTCAAACGTTAAGTAGTTGGACCCCTCCTAACGCCTTCTGGCGAATTGAGACCTACGCAGGAGTGGAGTACACCAACCTATCGGTATAGGATGGTCGTATGACCGACATCCTTATTGCAACACTCCTCACAGGTTTTGCTGTTACTTACATTCTTGAATTACTTGATTTAAGCATTCTTGGTGAGTGGATAGGCAAATCCAATATCAATGTATTTTTTGCGCTTCCATTAAGTTTTGGCGGCATGTATATGTTTTATCAATTAGATAAACTTCTTCTTGTAACAGTACCTGCGGCTACATTTGTTTCATTAGCACTAGGAAAATACCTAAACAAACCAACCGTTGTAACTCAACAACGTCTACCACGACTATAGGAGCGTCATGAAAAGAATCATCGTCCTGCCATTTAAAGATGCAAATGTGGAAGAAGGTCTTCGTAGATTAGTGCAACTAAATCCTGGTGCCACCGTGGTATTGCCTGTGGCTCCCGCTCTTCCTGAGTTCACTGCAAGTTCAATGCAGGTATTGACTGAGGCTAAAGCCAAGTATCACCTGTTCTTTACCGATGGCGATGAAGGCATCGATAGCCTCATCCTCAATGCCGAAGATATTACGATGTGCAGCAATCCTTTAAAAGAAATTACACGAGAGATAACCGCAGATGACGTTCTTGCAATGGTATGGGATGAGTCCATCGAGGCGCACCTGACACTTCACGCGGTTGAAGATTTAGCCGTTGAGACATGGAACATCGAAGATGGACTTGAAGTTATCGAGGTGGACTTCGATGATGAAGATGACACGGACGTCCTTTATGAGGAGATGCAGGAGGCTCTGAGCACCTTTATAGAGTCCTTTGCCACCTATCTCACCGCTGGAGTTCTAGATGTCTTGAGTAAGACCATCGAGGCTAAGATTAAGGAAGACGAAGGCAAGAAGGGCATCAGCCCATTCGACAAGGAGTAGCGTGCACATTCCAGAGGGGGCGTTCTCGGCGCCATTAACCGATTACCAGTTCCGACTACTGGTCGTTCTATGCCGTTTTTCGGGCTCTGAAGGGGTCGTAAAGGCCTCAGTAGAGACACTTCGTAGTCAGACTGGCAACGTCCATGAAAAAACCGTCAGAAGGGCTCTCAAGGCCCTAGAGGGTCACGGTCTTGTATCCAGAATCAAGACGAGACGGGCTAACGGATATCGTGGAGTTGACATATACCGACTCAACTCTTACAGGACTCTAGAGTCCCCTAAGTCGAAAAAGATAGGGGACGCTAATGTCCGCGCCTCACATGACTATAGGTCACGTAGCCAATCTACTAATAAGCCATTAGTACCTAATAGCCAAGATAGTAATAAATTAAAAGACTTTGTGGCGCATACTGCGCCACTGAAGGAGATAAAGATTCCTATGAAGGGATTTGACGATGGAGAAGAGTTGGCAGGCTTTGGACTCATTGAACCAAAGGATGCGCCACAGCAGAAGTTCAGCAAACGCGACCCCAAGACTCGCGGCAAAAGGCCAGAACATGAGTGGACCGCAATGGATGTCGCTGCAGAGTTTTCTTATCGCGTTGGGCGCAAGTACCCCCTTCTTCCAGGAACCGTCAATGTCAAAGCCCTTGCAGGAGCCCTTGCAAAGTTTAGAAAGCAATACGGAACAACTCCCCTAATTGAACTTGAGTTGCTTAGATTGTTTATGTCAGATGAAAGTAACTTCAAACAGATTGGCGATGAAGCACCGCATCTTTATAAACTTTATCTAGCATCATTTGGAAAGCGAATGAATCAGGCGCGAGAGAACCTTGGACTTGGTCGAGTTGCAGAAGTTAAACAGCCGACTGTTAAGATGGCTACACTCACTGCTAGTGATGGTCGTGTGTTCCAGAATTCAATGTCTGGTCGTGCACAACTAGAACGCTACGAAAAAAAGATAAGAGGGGCAAACTAATGGACTTACTGTTATTTATTGGCGGATGGGTTGTTCTTACAACTCTTTGCGTGATGTTTATGCACGGCGCTAGTTACAAAGACAACGTCAGCAGAAATCCCAATTACTACAAACAGGACTAATCAGTGTACGACGTAAATCAATTATCGTCTATGAAAAAGCATTGGCTTCTTCGTACCTCAAATATCCCACGTCGCTTTCTTGGTCTTGAGATATCTGACTTAGAAGAACGAA
>CAZGMF010000073.1:0-4750 GCA_964526795.1 uncultured Clavibacter sp. | reverse complement strand
ATGTAAGAAATTCAAGTGATTGGAGAGATTTTGATGTTAATACCGATGCGACAGGTCGAGCTACCTCATCAGAGCGTGTGGATATTATTGATTATTTGAGTCATCGGGGGGATAATTTTATTGAGGCAAGGTTTTTTATAAAACCAATACCGATTGGGAAGTATTGATTCATTAAATTTTTTTATGTATCTCATTTGTTTAAGTAATTTGATTTATCAGTTCCCCATGGAAATTTACCTGTCTACCTTCCCCATCATAAAATTTATAGTCTCCAAGTGAGTCAAGTGCACCACCCTTTCTCCTCTTATTCATTTTTACATAATCAATTCCAAGTTCGTCAAGCGCTTCCCTGAATCTAAATAAATCAATCTTTTCAGGACCTTTTATATAATTATAGTCAAGAGAGTATCTGAAATCTTCTAATGAAGGAAATAATTTTTTGATTCGTGAAAATGGTGCCATTCCATCATCATCCTTGAGACAACCATCCCCAATCCGACAATCTCTAAGTCCATAGGGATCCCAAAGATTGGGACAATTTGTTATAACGAGTTCACCCCTTATTTCATCAGGACATCCTCTAAGTGAAGTAAGTTTTTTGTTATCGTAACATTCGAAATCACCATTAATAGATTTCGGAGCACCTATCAAATCTGTTATATTGGTACGAGAACAATCAAAATCATAATTGATTTGTTCGGGTGCTCCCACAAGTGATGTAAGACCACATCCATTTACATTATATCCCCGACCCACTTCTCTTGGCCCACCTTCAAGACTCGTTAATTTTTTTGATGAACAGATATAAAAATCATTTCCAACAAATCGGGGAGCTCCCCTGAGATCAGTTAGTTGGTGTGGATGGTGACAGCCAAAATAATCCTCTATATAACTAGGAAACCCCTCTAATGTGGTGACGCTGAAACTTGTTGTTAATCCCCCACCAAGAATCTTATCAATCTTGAAAGGGATCCGACTTGTGTCTCCACCACTCCACCATTTAACAAATGCATCGCTCAAGACTAAATCCCCCCAATATTCAATTAATCCTTCGGAGTTCAATCTTAAACTATATGGGCGAGTGGAGAAGCGAAAACGTCTCCCCTCAGCAATCTTGAACTTTCTCACAAGTTCTTCAAAATATTCCTCCTTCGATAATGATTCATTAAACTTTCGTAAGTATTTCATTTTATCAAAAATTATTTTATTGGTTCCCCATGGAAATTTACGTGTCTACCATCCTCATCCACAAAGTTATAATTACCAATTGATTGAATGTCCATCCAACCCGGGTTTTCCCGACAATTCCTAATATAATCAATTTCAAGTTCATCTAATGCTTCCCTAAATTTGAATAGATCAATCCTATCAGGACCTTTGATGTAATTATAGTCAAGAGAGTTCTGAAAATCTTTTACAGTTGGGAATAAATCAACAACCCTTGATAACGAAAAATTTTTATCAAGTGAAAGCTCCCCACCAATCTCACAATCCCTTAGACCCGTTGGATCCCAAAGGTTTGGACATAGATTCAAAATAAAATCTCCCCCAATTGTTTTCGGACAGCCCCTCAGAGAAGTAAGTTTTTCGTTAATTGAACAAATAAAATCACGACCAACCTCCTCAGGTGCACCTAACAAATCCGTAATTTCATTCTCAATACACTCAAAATCCCAATGAACTACTCTCGGTGCACCAACAAGTGATTCAAGTCCAATTTGACTAGCATCATAGTTCCCACCTACAATAACAGGACCACCTTCAAGGGTTTTTATATTTGATTTAGTCGCAATATAAAAGGTACCTCCGATCACTTGTGGACAACCAATAAGACTACTCAATGAAGTCCCACTACATTCAAAACCCCCACTTACATATTTTGGGAAACCTTCAAGTGTTGTAATTTTTGCTGTGACTCTTAAGGATCCACGAAACATAGAACCAATAACCTTATCTATTTTCAGTGGAAAATGTCTCGTACCCTCACCACCAATTAGGTCCAAGAAATCTTGATCTATTCTCAGATCCCCTTTATAGACAATCGACCCATCTGGGGTTAATTCCAAATCATAATCACCACGACCAGTTGTCTGTGTTTGAAGTGTTTGCAAACCCCAAAAACAATTTCTTTCGGCAGATCTCAACATCTCCTTGATTTCCTCAAAATCCGTCACCTGTGATACCGACTCATTGAATTTTCGTAAGTATTTCATATAATAGTATTTATTTCAAAACCCTCCCATCAAAATCAACTCTCCTCCCCCTATCATCAACAAATAACCATCTACCTAAAATATTTTTTTGCTGAATTCCATAATGATAAAAGCATTTAGGACCCAAATACCAATCATCATCTTTAGCACGTTCCTCATAATCTATATCAAATTCATTCAAAGCTTCCTTAAATCTAAAAAGATCAATCGTTGGATGCATCATCCCATCCACACCCGCAATCGGTTCCCTTATGTAATTATAATCTAGACTGTCCTTGAACCATTCCAAGTTTTCATCAAATACGTATAAGAGAGCAGAAAGTGGTGTATTGAATAAGTCTATGTCTCCTTGGAAATCACAATCCTTCAGGGGGGAAGCATCCCATAAGTTCACACAAGCTCTAAAATCAATATTCCCTCCTACAAATTTAGGAATACCCCTCATTGTAGTTAATTTCTTATTATTGTAAAGAATTAGATTACTATCGTGTCTTTCGGGGAGACCCTCTAAACTTGTGATACCACTATCAGTGCATTGTATACCCTGACCCATAGTGACCGGGCAACCTATAAGATTTGAAAGTTTTGGCGTTGTTCCACAGAAATAAGTCCCTCTCACAAAATGAGGACCACCCTCCAAACTTGTAAGAGATGTGCATCCAAACAAGTTTACATGCCCCTCAACAATATCAGGACCCCCCTCAAGAGATGTCAGTCTGATTGATTCTCTTATATTGAAATCCCCACCAACATATTTAGGAAACCCCTCTAAGCTGGTTAACCTCGATGATGTGAACCATATTGATCCACCAACACTACCGAATTTGATATCTAGTTTCTCAATCTTGGTGTATATCGAGGAAGCATTCCCCTCAACATCAACCGTTCCGTCGGGATTTATTCTAACTCCATTTCCCACAGGATCTCTCAGGAGACCTTTAATTTTCTGATTTATTAGATCTAGTTCATCAGCAGTTAAGGATTCATTGAATTTCTTTAGATATCTCATTATAAGAGTATATATTCAATTTACAAAGTTAATATATATTTCAAATTAAGAAATAGAATATGAAGTTCATTAAAACATTTGAAAAATTTAAAACGGATGATGATATCGCTTATGCGGGATATTACGATCAGACTATAAAATTCTCACCTGAAGAATACAAACAAGTGGATGATCTGATGCCTAAGATAATAGAAAAAATAAAGGGACCAATTATTCCAAAGGATACAAAAGAGATTGTGGGAACGATCATTTATAATACAAGTCCGAGAGTCGACCCATACTCCTCGGAGGAATATTCTAAGAAGGGTGAAGTATATCAAGCAAAGTGTGAAATCTTTGTTGGGAATGATAATGAAGGAGCTTATGCTTATTATGATAGATACGATAGGAATAATACTGAAGACAATGAAATTGTTATTCAACAGAATGCTTTCAGATCAGCCTTCAAGAAAAACGCTTTTTCTGAATTCTTTTTTGGAACAAATGATAAACCTCAGGAGTTAGTCAAAGCTACTCTTCTACATGAATTGACCCACGCAAAAGATCCTCTTTGTAATCATGAGTATACATCCTTTGATAATTATTACTCATCTCCCAAGGAGTTCCAAGCTTTCACAAATCAATTTTTAGCCCTCTTTGAGTCTCTCATAATTAAATCATTATCGGGAGATAGTTCACAGAAGAATAAAGACAAAATAAATAGAATTTTGGAAGATTTGGAAGATTGGTTTGTTAGTAGACAGAAGGGATTCTTAAGTGGTGAAACTTTGGATTTTTTTCATGGTCAATTCAAACAAAATTTTTTACAAAAGTTTGCTCATAAAATAGCTTCACCTTTCAAAAGGTTTCTTGATAATTTTACCGAAATTTATTTACTATTCACTTTGAATAATAACATGAATAAAATTTTCAACAATAGCGACGGAAGTTACAATTATTTTTTGAATAAATTTGTAGAACTCAAAGAACGGGTAATATTCGAGAGATTAACCGATGGTAAAATCAAAGCACAAGCACAAGCCGAGAGGTTGAAAAAAGAAAATCAACCGAAAGTTACCGATTGGATTGAAAAAAATGTTAATGCCGATCCCGAGTTCAAAAATGCAAAATCTCAGATTGAAAATATTAAAAAGCGAATGGAAGAGGGTATTTCAGACCTAAAGTATAATCAACTCATACAAAAAGCTTACTCCATCAGAGTCAAATTGGAACGATTCTTTAACGAAAAACTTAAAGAATCGAAATCCTCATCTCCTGATCTTCACAAATATTGCGAAGAAATAATAAATAAAATTAAGGAAGAAATACTTAGAGATCTACCAAATAAAGACTCAGCAGGCAGATGGTTGTAAATGTATATCAAATCATAATCCCCAATCAGGTCTGCCATTCAAGTATGAGGATTCTGACTCACTGATTAGATTACCCTCTATATCAACTCTCTGACCCCTTTCATTAACAAAGATATATCTTCCTATATTCTCAGGATATACCCAAAAATCTTTATAGGGACTCTTCAGGATCACCC
>CAZGMF010000072.1:0-4811 GCA_964526795.1 uncultured Clavibacter sp. | reverse complement strand
CGCGTAGACACCTTGAAGTCTGGTGTCTTGAGATTGTGATTGGTTAGCGATGGGTCGCACATGCGACAACGGTTGTTTGGATAAGCACCAATTTGACCATTATCCAATGCAACGATGTTATGAGACTTGTGCTCATCAGGGAACTCAGCAAAGTAAAAGTCGGGTTCATTGCGGTGGGGGTGGTAATTGTCAATCGTAAATAGGTAACTGCCCTTCATGACACCAGCACTACGCGTCATTACCTGAAACTCCATGTTGTAGATCAGGTTCTTTTCAACGACCGTAAGCCCATGGTCAAACCCGTTCCAGAACTGCAGGTCTGTCAGCTCTAAATCTGGGGTGGGTGGTTGTGGTTTGTCGGGATGGTCGGAGTCCCACGCAAGGAACGCACTGATCGGCAGCTTGTCATACAGCGCCCCATACTCAATTAAATACGTTTCGAAATAAAGTGCACGTCCCGTCAGTGACTTGCAGGTTACCCAATAGCCAGGGGTGTACTCACCATGGCCGTCATGCAGGTCACGCAAGTACTCACGGCGGACCCACACCTTGACTGGCGGTACGTTGGCTACGAGTGTGGTCACTACAACTCCTAATGAACTCCTAATTTACTTCAAATTAGGAGCAAATTAGAAGTTGGTGTGGGGTAAGCATAACAAAAATCCCGGTTGCTCAAGCCGGGACTTAATTTCCCTCCTGCCCTTGTCTTGGGTTGGCCTTTCAGCTTCGCCAGGAGTGTGGACATTTTGAGCAGGCTCACTCTACATTCTTTTCCTTTGCTTTACGCTCTTCTAAGATTTGTTTCCACTTGCATGGTTTAGCACTCTTTGCCCAATCCCTTGGCGGATTAGGAATCATGCTTTCTAGTTTCCAGAAAAAATCCTGAAGGCGTTGTGCTTCCGAATAACGCTCAGCCAAGAGAGGTCGGTAGATCGCGGGGTTTGCCAAACTTATCCATGATTTCTTCCATGTGCTCCAGAGATTCAAGCCGGACCAAAACATCAGTCAGGCTGCTAATCACCACCGGATGTTCGGTTCGTGCAGCAAAGGCAAGTGCCTCACGCAACATACCGGCTGCTTCATTAACTGATTGCTTAACCTGGTTCGACAGACTCATTTCCGATTCCCGGGGTGTCCTGAGTAAAGGTATTGTTACCAGCATTTTCTTTGGAAAGCATCAAACTTTGTAAGAGCTGGTTATGATTCTCGAGAAACTGTTGTCCCTCGGTCATAGCCTGATAATACTCTTGCAGCTTTTCCATTGCACGACAATGAGGTATACCCAATACTAACAGTGAATTAACCGAACACCGGGCAGATAACTAAACACGGTTTTACGTAAGCCTTCTTCAAAGCTATAGCTGGGGCGCCAACCAAGTTCTTGGATCTTACGCGGATCAATCGCATATCGCAGATCATTGCCGGGACGATCTTTGACGTGCGTAATCAAATCTGAATACGGACACGGTGCAGGCTTAACGTCATCCAAGATCGCGCAAATCATTTCCACCACCTCAAGATTGGTTCGTTCACCAAAACCGCCGATGCAATACTGCTGGCCTAGTTCACCTTCTTCCATCACAAGCATTAACGCTTTAACGTGATCACGAACATGAAGCCAGTCGCGGATGTTCTTCCCTTCTCCGTGAACAGTGATTGGCTTGCCTGCAAGCGCACGGGTAATCGTCATGGGAATCAACTTCTCGGGAAATTGACCGGGCCCATAGTTGTTGCTGCAATTTGTAATGACGGCAGGGAATTGATACGTGTTATGCCATGCCATGACCAGATGATCACTGGCAGCTTTTGAGGCTGAATATGGCGACCTTGGGTTATAGGGCGATGTCTCTACGAAGTAAGTGTCTGTGCTGTCAGGGTGCAAACTCCCGTACACTTCATCGGTGCTGACATGCAAAAACTTAAAAGGCCACGTTACTTCCCTGCGGCATGCTTCCAGTAAATTGAAAGTGCCAAGAATATTGCTGTGAATAAACTCGCTGGGTGATGCAATCGAGTTATCAACATGGCTTTCGGCTGCCAGGTGATAAATCTTGGTGGGTTCTTTAGCTTTAATAATCCATTCCAAAAAGTCGGCATCCAGTAAGTCACCAATCAATAACTCGTACTGATCATTTTTGGGCTCGACGCCAGGGAGTAAGCCTGGGTTGCTGGCATACCCAAGCTTGTCAAAGTTGATGATCTTTGCATCAGTCGTCTGCAAAAGACGATGAACAAGATGCCGACCGATAAAACCAGCACCGCCAGTTACTAAAATTGTTTCCATCAATCGAATAGCTCTGCTTCTGTAAATGGTGTACCGTTGGAATCTTTTTCAGAAACAATGGGGTTCCTGGGAATATTCCATAAGACATCAATATAGCGATCATTCCACAACAAACTACGCTCGTGGCTAGGCGTATAAATCTCAGTGATCTTGTACAAGACCGTTGCACCTTCTGACAGTGAGGCGTACCCATGGGCAAACCCAGGTGGTATCCACAATGCTTCGTTGTTATGGGCGTAAAGATGTGCGTCAACCCACATGCCAAACGTAGGGGAAGACATCCGAATGTCTACGGCTACATCCTGGATACTGCCTGATAAACAACGTACCAACTTCCCCTGCGCGTAGGGCGGCAACTGATAATGCAGGCCGCGCACCACATGGGGCACGGACGTTACATAACTATCCTGACGAAAGGCGTGACCATCAACGGCTTCTTTAAATTCTTCTTCGTGCCAATGTACGGTGAAAGAACCACGGTCATCAGGGAAAGCATCAAGCTTAATGAGCTTGACTTCTGGTATCGCAAGCGGTGTAACTTCCATCAGTATGCCGCTCCAAAACTATTGATGGTTTCGTCAATATACTCAAAGTTTTCTTCTGTGAGTATTGGTGCGGTACTCATAAAGAACACACGACTTAAAACATCGTATGCATTGGGATAATCCTTGGCATCACCCAGGTGTTTGTAGGCGGGATGCAACAGTAAATTACCGGCAAAATAGTTGCGCGTCTGGATGCCATTGGACTCCAAATACAGCTGCAATTCCCGCTTGAACGTCTTGTCTGTGCAGACGATTGGTACACCGAACCACGAGGTTTCAGCAATCGGCTCCTCCTCGACTACACGTAAATCCTTTCGCAACGGACTAAGGATTTGCTTGGTACGTTCGTAGTTCGCACGACGCTTCTCGTGAATCTCGTCAAACTTTGTTAGTTGCACCTGGCCGATAGCACCCTGCAGGTCAATCGGTTTCAGGTTGTAACCAATCTGACTGAACACATACTTGTGGTCAACGACACCGTCGTACCCATCCAGCCACATATCAAAACGCTTGCCGCAACTACCATTGATCAACTGGTTGCACGAGCCCACGCAATAACAGTCGCGTCCCCACCAGGCAAACTGCCGTGCCAGATGCACAATCTCAGGGATCTTGGATGACACCATCCCGCCTTCCAAGGTGGTGATGTGATGTGCCGGATAGAAGGAGGACGATGCTGCAACCGCACACTCGGTCAGGTATTCACCGCCCCACCGAGAGCCCAGGGAATCACAGTTGTCTGCGATGTACTTCAGCGAGTGCTGCTCACAGAGATCAAGGAGGTGGTCAAGGTCATAAGGATTGCCCAATACAGGACTACTAAAAACGGCCACCGTCTTTTCATTGATTGCCTCCTTAACTTGTTGCAGACTCCAATTCAAGTCGTGCCAGGTGATGTCAACGAACCTGGGGACAAGATTATTTTGGAGGATGGGGTTGAGCGTTGTGGGGAACCCGACCACACTGACGATAATCTCAGCGTCATCGGGCCACTCAAAGTATTTCTTCAACGCAGCAATCATCACCAGGTTGGCGGAACTGCCGCTATTCACCATTAAAGATGAATGGAAGTTGAATCGTTTGGAGAATTGCTTTTCAAACTTATCAACCTCTTCCCCTGCTGGGTACCAGCTTCCTTCCCTCAGCGCCTTGACTGCAGCTTCAATTTCTTGTCCGTCAAAGTACGGTCCGGAGTACATAACCTTTGACTTAAACATAGGTCTTGAAGTCCTTCGTCGAGTGAAATGCTAGGCCTAAAGCCTAAGTCGTGAAGCTTGGTGCAGTCTAAACTAAACCGCACAGCTTGAGGATAATCAATCGGCGTCTCTGTCAGATAAATTTCTGAATCAGACCCCAGTATTTGTTTGGCTTTATACACACAATCAAGCAGGCGTGTTTCAATGCCGGTGCCCACGTTATAAATCGTGTTGTATTCGCCTTCTGTACAGATACGATGAATGGCGCCGCACACATCAAAGATGTGCATAAAATCGCGGGACACCTCACGATCCACCATTACTTCTGCTCCGATCCGCAATTTGTTAATCAGGAAGTGCAGTGCATTCCTTTTGTTGGAACCGGAGTCTGGGCCTCCGTACACATTGCCAATACGGAGAATGCGCCACTTGATTCCAAAGGTGGTGCAGTATTCCATCATCAGTTTCTCAGCAGTGCGCTTCGTTACTGAGTAGAAACCATTGGGCTCGCAGACGGCAGATTCCAGTGGCTTACGATGATTTGGGCCATAAACAAAATGGCTACTGATGAAATTAAATGTGTCAATTCCATGCGCACGGCAGCGCTCTAGACGTTTCATCAATGCCACTAAATTGGTATTGACATCGAGAAGCGGATCTTCTCTATAAGAGAAATTGTCGGTCGTGCTGATTAGATACAACACGTCATCGCTTTCAGGCGTCAGCTGGTTTCGCGGGATCAGCCGGGTGGGGAAAATATTTCGGTAGTAGCTTCCAAGGATGCCC
>CAZGMF010000071.1:0-4976 GCA_964526795.1 uncultured Clavibacter sp. | reverse complement strand
CAATGGCTCGATAATGGCCGACGATCAATCTGGGTTATCTCACTTGCCAATGGCGCTCTTTTTGCCCTGCCTCATCTGGCCAACCCCGAAGTCAATGGCGAGCTTGCTTTGGCGGTTCTGGGCTATGGCTCCACTGGATTCATGTTGGCTTGGGTGACTTTTCGCGATAAGTCGATGGAGATTGCTCTTGGCGCACATGCCGCGAACAATCTCTTGGCAGGCCTTGTGGTCACCAGCGCAGATTCCGCACTTCCGGCCGCGAGCATCTGGACAACTCCCGAGGTGGCATGGGGGCCAGCTGCTGTCATTTCGGTTGTGATGATCCCCTTTTTCATTTGGCTGACTCGAAAGCCGGCCGATAAAGTCGCGCTATGACCCCAAAAAGCGGCATTATTCAAGGAAATTTCAAGCCCTCCGTCCGGCCCCAAGATGACCTCTATCGTCACGTCAATGGCGCTTGGCTTGATAGCGCGCAGATTCCATCTGATCGCGCAGCCGACGGTGCCTTCTATCACCTCCGTGATGAGAGCGAGAAAAATGTCCGCGCCATCATCGAGGAACTCTCTTCGACAGGCGGTGCACCGGGAAGTAACGCCCAGAAAATCGCCGACCTCTACTCGGATTTCATGGATGAGGCCTCGATCGACAATCTCGGAATCGCTCCCATCGCCGAAGATCTCGCTCGCGCTGCATCCTTGTCAGGGATAAATGAATTCACTCGCTTATTGGGATCTTTCGAATCTCGAGGACTTGGCGGCTTCTTCAGTGGCTGGGTGACAGCCGATGCATCCGACCCAACCACCAACATCGCCTACATCTACCAGGGCGGCCTCAGCCTGCCTGATGAGGCTTACTATCGCGAAGAGAAGCATGCCGAAGTTCGCACCAAACTTGTTGGGCATATCGAGCGGATGTTTGCATTGGCCAAGATCGAGGGCGGTGCCGACCATGCTCGCCGAATTATGGAACTTGAGACAGAGATTGCCTCACATCATTGGGACACGGTCCGAAGCCGTGATGCAGTCCTGACCTTTAATAAGAAGACCTTCGCCGAGATCCAAGGACTTATCGGGCAGAGCTTTGATTGGAAACTCTGGGCTGAGAATGCCGGAGTGCCGCATTCGGTGCTCACAACCGTTGTCATTGCCCAACCAGATTTCATCGAAAACCTCGGAAAGATGCTGGAAAGATTCGAGGTAGAAAAGTGGCGCTCCTGGCTTACCTGGCACTTACTATCAAGTGCGGCTCCATACTTAAGCGGCCAGTTTGTCCAAGAGAATTTCGCCTTTTATGGCACCACTTTGACCGGGATTCCTGTCCTCAAGGAGCGTTGGAAGCGAGGAGTGGCCCTGGTTGAGGGGGCTCTGGGTGAGGCGGTCGGACAGTTCTATGTCGAGCGCCATTTCCCCCCTGCCGCAAAGGAACGAATGGTCGCCCTGGTCGCCAACTTGATCGAGGCTTATCGCCAGAGCATCACCAACCTTGCATGGATGGGCGAAGAAACTCGCAAGAAAGCGTTGGAGAAATTATCTAAATTCACGCCAAAGATCGGCTATCCCGACAAATGGCGCGATTATTCAAAGTTAGAGATCAAGCGTGGCGATTTGATCGGCAACTTAGCGCGAATCTCCAAGTTTCGAAGCGACTTCGAATACAACAAGGTGGGTAAGCCGGTCGACAAGAGCGAATGGTTGATGACGCCCCAGACTGTCAATGCTTATTACCACCCACTCATGAATGAGATCGTCTTCCCCGCCGCGATTCTGCAGTCACCATTTTTCGATCTAGAGGCAGACGATGCTGCGAATTACGGTGGCATCGGTGCTGTCATCGGACATGAGATTGGACATGGATTTGATGATCAAGGTTCCCGTTATGACGGTGATGGAAATCTGAAGAATTGGTGGACTGATGAAGATCGAAAGGAATTCGAGAAGCGAACTTCGAGTCTGATCGAACAATTTAACGCCCTTGCACCTGAAGAAACCCCTGACACCAATGTCAACGGCGCTCTCACCATTGGAGAGAACATCGGCGATCTTGGTGGCGCGACTATCGCCCATAAGGCCTACAAACTCGCGCTCAATGGCACGCCGGCGCCTGTGATCGATGGACTAAGCGGCGATCAACGATTCTTCATCGGTTATGCCCAGATCTGGCGCGGAAAGATTCGACCGGAGGCGATGAAGGTTCGTCTTGCTACCGATCCCCACTCTCCTGGTGAATTCCGCTGTAATCAGATTTTGAAGAACCTCACCATCTTCCATCAGGCCTTCGATACGAAGAGCGATGATGCGCTATTCCTTCATGAGGAGCTTCGGGTCGCCATCTGGTAGCGAAATCAACTCCTAACTAAGCTGTTGGGAGCGGGTCTCGTCTCGATGCTTGCGTAAATAGACCATGAAAGGGGTTCCACCCGTGCCAACCGCAGAGGGATTTCCGGGGGTTTGTTGGGCTTGAGCATGGATATATTGGCCGGCATATTCCAAATGCATCGCGCGGAAATTGCCGAGAAGCTCGACTGATTGATTGAAAAGTGAAGTTGTACTAGCTCGATTCACTTTCTTAGCGAACTCTCGTACCGATGGACCTCCCTCTACAGCTTCGATGAATCTCACATGTTGAGGAGGCATGTACTCCCGCATCTCCATTAAGTAGTCGCGGAGCTCATCTCTTTCATGTTCGATTCCAAGAACGCCATCGAGGGCAGGAACGATCGCGCTCTGGGCGCCAGTCTCGCCGCGATATTTCATTCCCTTTCCGCCAAGTTCTTCGACACCTTCATAGATCACGCCATGAGGCAAAGCTGGATTGTTTCGCCAACCGAAAATATAGGGACGCACCCGATGGAAATACACATAGGGGTCACACTTCTCCGGCATCCGCGCCAAGACGTTATACATACTTTGAATGCCGTCGCGAAGTTGAGTCAAAGCGATATCAAGGGCGTCGGCTTCATTGGCCACAACTGCTTTTTGAGCCAATTCGATGGCATGGAGCGCAATGCCTGCTTTTTTTTCAATATCGATATGGATGAGGATGAACCACTCTTCATCTTGTCCACCAAGAAAACATTGGAGCAATGCGATGTTGCCGCACTCAATCGGGCCTTGGGCTTCAAGTCGATACCAATTATCGATGGAGTACGAGGCATAACTAAGAATCGGCGGACGTCCCACGAGTTTTCCTACTTCATACCAAGGTTTGGCCAACACGGGAGGAATCACTTCTGCAGCAACATTTTCTGACCATTGGTAGGCCATTCCAATATAGGAAAGAGCCAACATTGCCCTACGTATCTCGCCATCACTTTTCAATGCCGACAGATCGAAGGGCGGAAGGGCTCTGACTCGAGCCCGAAAACCAGCGCCCATCAAGTACTTTGGAAGGTTCCTGGCCATCTCATCCCACGCTTCGTTTCGCGAGGAGAGGGAGCGAATCGGATCCTGATGTTGCATGTATCCGTATTCGCGGGAAAGGCCATAATCTGCAAGAGAGACAGGCTTTGAATTCATAACTCGCACTCTAGTCTTGAGAGAAGCGGATGCCTACCCCCTCGCATTTGAGGCGAAAAGGTAATTAGTTGATTACTTTGAAGCCAGACGAGCTTCGCGGCGCTTGCGTTGTTCTGCTGGATCTGGAACTGGAACGGCTGCAATCAAGCGTCGAGTGTAAGGATCCTTGGCGTTCTTCAAAATTTCATCGCGGTCGCCTACTTCAACAAGTCGGCCTTCCTGCATCACTGCAATTCGGTGCGCAAGAATGTCAACGACAGCAAGGTCATGGCTGATGAAGAGGCAGGCGAATTTCAATTTATCCTGGAGATTCAAAAGTAGATCCAAGAATCGCGCCTGAACCGAAACATCAAGGGCCGATGTTGGTTCATCTGCAATAAGCAGATCTGGAGTCAGAGCGAGGGCGCGAGCGATACCGACGCGTTGACGCTGGCCACCGGAAAGTTCGTGCGGGAAACGGTTGCGATAAGAGCGCGGAAGTTCGACTTGCTCCAAGAGATCTTCGACTCGTTTATTGAGTTCATCGCCCTTTGCTAATTTCGCCAAGAAGATCGGTTCGCCAATGGACTCACCAATAGGAAGACGTGGATTGAGAGATGATGCCGGATCTTGGAAGACGATTCCGGTATGGCGACGGATCGGGAAGAGTTCCTTCTGGGTCGCCTTCGAAATATCTTTTCCGACGATCTCAAGTCTTCCTTCCTTGACAGGCAACAATCCAATCGCTGCGCGACCCACGGTGGTCTTACCTGAGCCAGATTCGCCAACTAAGCCGACGATTTCGCCCGGGTAAATCTCGAGATTGAACTCTTTCACCGCAACAAATGCTGGAATGCGCCCCCTTTTGGGATATTCGATGGTGACATTTTCCATCCGCATCACGGGCTGGGCGGATTTCTCGATTTTGAGAACGCGCTTCTTTCCCGATCCAAGTTTGGGAACAGCAGCAAGAAGTTCTTGGGTATAAGGATGTGCCGGGCGATTGAAGATTTGATCAGCGGTTCCGTGCTCGACAGTCAGACCATCTTTCATGACGAGGATCTCATCGGCCATATCGGCAACAACGCCCATGTCGTGAGTGATCAACAGGATCGCTGAGTTAAGTTTTGATTTCAACGCTCGCATCAGATCAAGGATTTCGGCCTGGATGGTGACATCAAGTGCTGTGGTTGGTTCATCAGCGACAAGTAAACCTGGATCGCAGGCAAGGGCCTGAGCGATCATGGCGCGCTGACGTTGACCACCGGAGAGTTGATGTGGATATTTGTCGAAAGATTGCTCCGGATTTGGAATTTCGACCATCGAGAGAAGTTCAATCGCGCGAGTGCGAGCTGTTTTAGGGCCCATATCGAAATGGGTGCGGAGCGTTTCAACAATCTGGAATCCAATTGTGTAAACCGGATTGAGCGCCGTCATCGGCTCCTGGAAGATGTAGGCGACTTCCTTGCCTCGGAACTTGCG
>CAZGMF010000070.1:3660-5179 GCA_964526795.1 uncultured Clavibacter sp. | reverse complement strand
GCCATCGCTTCTGCCAGGATGATGCCGAAAGATTCTCCGCCGGTATTCGGCGCGATATAGATGCTTACCGAACGCAAGAACTGTGCTTTCTCCTGCTCATCAAGTCTTCCCAGGAATTCGATACGTGGTCGGAGCCCGGGTGGAATGGACTGCATCACTTCCATACTCTCCCCTGGTCCAGCGATCAATAAGCGAAAGTCTGGATGGATTCGAGCAATATCAGGTAGGGCATCAATGAGAATGGCCAGACCTTTACGCGGCTCGGTAAATCGTCCAATAAAGCCAAGAGTCTTTGCACGTTGCCATTCGCTTTTTGGCACGGCGCCTTTGAATGACTGGGCATCGATGCCGTTAGGAATGACAATTGCATCAGTATCAAGATGGATGCGTAATGTTTCGCGGGCAAATTCTGAGACAGCGATTCTCGCTCGCAACTTCTCCACAATAGGTTCTATGAAGGGCGCGATGGCAAATGTGATCTTTTGTCGCGGCGCAGCAGCATGGAAAGTTCCCACCATGGGCCCTTCCGCTAATGAACATGCCAGCAATGACAGCGAGGGAATTGCTGGTTCGTGAAGATGGAGAACGTCAAATTCATTTCTTGCTAACCACTGACGCACTCGAGATGCTGCTACCGGACCAAAGAGAACTCGTGCGACGGCTCCGTTATAGGGAATAGCGACCGGCCGCCCAGCTGGAACAACGTTGTCATCTTCGAGGGCCGCTTCGTCGACAACAGGAGCAAGGATGGAAACTTCATGGCCTTGTCGAAGAAAGAATTTCGATAGATCACGAATATGCGCCTGTACTCCACCAGGAACATCCCAGGCATAAGGCGAGACGAATCCGATCTTCATCGCTGCACAAATCCCTCTTCATCAATGAAAATCCGTTGTTGCATATGCCAAGAAGTTGGATCAGCCGAGATCTCTGATTCGAAAATATTCGCAAGTTGCTGCGTAACCCGTTGAACTTCGTCGAGTTGCGGTCGGGAACGATCAATTTCTACCGGACCCTGCCACGAAATGTGAATTCCTTCTTCTCGATAATTCACATAGGCAGTGATGATCTTTGCCTCTGTTTTGTACGAGAGCAATGCCGGTCCCACAGGCATCTTCGCTTTACCGCCAAAGAAATCAACTTCCATCCCCGATTTCGATAAGTCTCTATCTGCAACAAGGGCGACGAGCTTTCCTTGCCGCAAGAACTCTTCCAGGGCGGGCAGAGTTCGCTGATCAAGATCGAGAACCGTCATTCCCATTCGCTCGCGGTGAGCCAGAAAACGTCGGAAGAGACGATCGGGCTTGAGATGTTCGGCAACGGTGTGGACCGGATAACCAATCGCGCAGTAGTAATAACCAGCGTGATCCCAATTCCCCGCATGGGGTACCGCAACGATGATCCCTTTGCCGCTGGCCATTCCTTCATCCAGGAGATGCTGGTTCGTTGATGACACAGTGGCGGTAGCTTCTTGCGGACTCCAATCTTGAATTCTGAAAGTGTCACACCAATACCGCAT
>CAZGMF010000070.1:0-3560 GCA_964526795.1 uncultured Clavibacter sp. | reverse complement strand
TCAGTGCGTTCTCCGAGCCCCACCGAACATTCGATTCCCAAACTTTCTGCCCGAGCTCTGATGTAGGAAACCAGACCGCTTAAGACCATCACTGCAATCGGCAAATATGAGATTGGATCTCCTTGGGCATCCAAGTAGATAAAGATGCCAATCACGATCATGGCATCGGAGATTCGATCTAGCGTCGAATCAAGAAGCGCTCCCCATTTATTTGACGTGGAATCAGAAAGACGAGCAACGGTTCCATCAAGTAGATCAAGGAGAGCGAAAAGCGTGACGATCACTGTCCCCAAGATGAATTCTCCGCGACCATAGAAGTAGAGGGCGGCGGCCGAGACTCCTATTGCACCGAGGACCGTTAAGTAATCGGCTTTGATACCCACCTTAATTAGGCCTCTGCAGATCGGATTGATCAAGACCGAAACAGGTTCGCGAAGTCGATGTTGCAACATGATCTCTAGATTCTTACCAAGCGGCTGAAAGTTCAGCGCGCGTTTCACTCAACAATTTCGGCAATACTTTCGTCCCGCCGATCAGCGGCATGAAATTCGCATCGCCACTCCATCGAGGGATGATGTGCTGATGGAGATGATCGGCAACGCCAGCACCCGAAATCGCGCCTTGATTCATTCCTAAGTTGAACCCAGCCGCTTTTGAAACGTTACGAATCACCGTCATCGCATGCGCTGTGAATGCGGAGATCTCATTTCGCTCCGACTCCGTCAGATCGGTCAGATCGGCGACGTGTCGGTTGGTGCAAATAAGTAAGTGTCCTGGGTTGTAAGGGTAGAGATTGAGCACGGCGTAAACCTCTTTGCCGCGAGCAACAATGAGCGCTTCTTCATCGCTTTTCTGCGGAATCTCGCAGAACGGGCACGATGTGTTATTTGAAGATAGCGGCCTATTTTCGCCAGATAAATAAGCCATTCGATGTGGGGCCCACAGTCGTGCCCACCGATCTGGAATCCCTACGCCATCAAGGGCGGGCGGTACTTCGTTTACCATTTCTCAAACTTGCTTTCGGGTGGTGATTGCATCCACGATCTCTCGAATCGCATCTGCAATCGGAATGCCATTTTTCTGTTCTCCGTTGCGGTATCGGAATGAAACTGCCCCTGCTGATTCATCCTCACCGCCAGCGATGATCATGAAAGGAATCTTCTCTGCTTGGGCATTACGAATCTTTTTCTGCATTCGATCATCGGAGGCATCAATCTCAGCGCGAATACCTTGGGACCTCATCGTGGCCACAATCTTCTCCAGGTAAGGAACGAAAGCCTCTGCCACGGGGATACCGCGGACTTGTACGGGTGCGAGCCACGGCGGGAACGCTCCGGCATAGTGTTCGACAAGGACGCCGAAAAACCTTTCGATGGAACCAAAGAGTGCACGATGGATCATCACTGGTTGTTGGCGAGAGCCATCACCAGCGGTGTAACCGAGGTCGAATCGTTCCGGTAACTGGAAATCAACTTGGATCGTGGACATCTGCCAGGAGCGCCCAATCGCATCCTTCGCCTGAACAGAGATCTTGGGCCCATAGAAGGCAGCGCCACCAGGATCCAAAACCAGTTCGAGATTCTGTTTCTCTGCTGCAGATTTGAGCGTCGCAGTTGCCATCTCCCAATCGCTATCGGCGCCAATCGACTTTTCAGGATTGCGGGTTGAGAGTTCAAGATAGAAATTTTCGAGGCCGTAGTCTCGCAGCAGATTGAGAACGAATGTCAGGAGTGAGTCGAGCTCGCCCGCCATCTGTTCTTTGGTGCAGTAGATGTGGGCATCATCTTGAGTAAACCCTCGAGCCCGAGTGATGCCGTGAATGACTCCTGATTTCTCGTATCGATACACCGTTCCGAATTCAAAGAGTCGGAGCGGGAGATCACGATAGGACTTCGATGATGACTGATAGATCAGATTATGGAATGGACAATTCATTGGCTTCATGTAGTACTTCTGTCCCGGCTTCTTCACTGTTCCATCCGCGTGGAGTTCTTCATCCATCACCATCGGCGGGTACATACCATCGGCATACCATTGGAGATGTCCCGACGTCTCAAAAAGTGCGGCCTTGGTTAGATGCGGCGAATAAACGAATTGGTATCCCGCCTCTTCGTGGCGCTTTCGCGAATAGTCCTCCATCGCACGGCGGATGATTCCGCCTTTGGGGTGAAAGACAGCAAGTCCAGAACCGATCTCTTCGGGAAAAGAAAAGAGATCCAATTCAGCGCCGAGTTTTCGATGATCCCGCTTCTCTGCCTCAGAGAGAAGGTGCAAATTGGCATCAAGGGCTTCCTGAGACGGCCATGCGGTGCCATAAATACGCTGCAACATCGGATTCTTCTCAGACCCGCGCCAATAAGCGCCGCCACTTCTCATCAGTTTGAAGGCAGGTATGTATTTGGTGGATGGGAGGTGAGGGCCGCGGCATAAGTCTTTCCAAACCGCTTTTCCATCTCTTCCAAGATTGTCGTAGATCGTTAATTCCCCGGCGCCCACTTCAACGTTGGCACCTTCTGCGCTATCCCCTGATTTGAGTTTGATGAGTTCGCACTTGTACCGCTCATCTTTCAACTCTGAGAGCGCTTCCTCTTCAGAAACCACGCGGCGCTTGAATCGCTGGCCTTCCTTAATGATCTTTCTCATGGCACTTTCAAGTGCGGTGAGATCTTCAGGTGTAAAAGGTTTGGCCGGATCAAAGTCGTAATAGAACCCGTCGGTAATCGGTGGCCCGATGCCAAGACGAGTCTGGGCGAACATCACTTGGACTGCCTGCGCTAACACGTGCGCCGTCGAATGTCGGAGTACTGAAAGACCTTCCGGGGAATCAATTGAAATCAGACGGATTTCATCACCCTCTGCTACATCGCTCCAGAGGTCTCGAAGATTTCCATTGACTTCACAGACGACAAAAGAGTTCGCTCCGGGCTTGACTCGATCTGGATGAATCTTCTCCACAATCTGAGTGATCTTCGTGCCTACATCGATCGTATGCGCGGCCCCATCGACAGTGACGGTAATCTGCGCTGACATCACGCGAGGCTACCAAAGAAGGAAATCTGCACTCTTCTCCCCTATGCGAAACGATGCGCGATCAGGATGATCGAAGCCAATGTTGCTAGTGCTGCAATCAAGTATTTGATCCACAGTGGAATACGAACTTTCTCCGAAGCCTGCGCCGCAATATCTTTCGTCCGGCGCAGCGCGGTTGCTGCCCAGGCAAATTCCGTTGCCAAGATTCCAAGGCCCGCAAGAAGCACGAGAAGTCCAGGTCCTGGTGCAAAGAGCATGACCGCTCCAGCGACAGTAATCAATCCACCAACAAGACCAATTCCCAGACGCCAGAGCAAAGAGCCATAAACGGTGCTCTTCAACTTTTGGCGGTATTGCTTCATTGCTCAATTATCCAACGGCTGATTCATTCTTATCCCTTATTTATCGCTGAGAATGAAGAGGACTTGGGCGTACTTCTCGCCTGCGGTAGATTGCTCCCCTCGTTTAACGCGAGATTTGCGGACGTAGCGCAGTTGGTAGCGCGGAACCTTGCCAAGGTTCAGGTCGCG